>JAUZRS010000141.1 GCA_030950195.1 Gammaproteobacteria bacterium
CAGGGCTGGATGTCCTTTTGGTTTGATGAGGCCAAACGTTTGCAGGCTGCGAAACGATTCCAGCTTTTGCGTATCGACTATTTGCAGCGGGTGTGGGGCAATGATCGAGATTTAAACAGTGAGGGGTTTGATGCCAACGCGGTGGATATTAAAGGGGCGTTGGATAATTTTCTGGTCAAAACAGAGAAAAACAGCAAAGTTGGTGATCTATTGCTAACCGAGGCGCAGTTGACCAAGGCCCTCTATAAAATGGCCGCTAATCGCACCAAACAGAGCGAGTTTGTCCGCCAGCACGATGCGACAGACGATGCCAATGGCTTTTTGAATCACGGTAATTATTTGGCTTACGGATTGGCGGCGAGCACCTTGTGGGTGCTGGGTATCCCGCACGGTTTTGCGGTGATGCACGGCAAAACGCGACGGGGTGCGTTGGTGTTTGATGTGGCGGATCTGATCAAAGATGCGCTGATTCTGCCGTGGGCGTTTATCTGTGCCAAAGAGGGAGCCACAGAACAGGAGTTTCGGCAGCAGTGTCTGCAAAATTTCAGCCGTCATAAAGCGTTGGATTTTATGTTTGATGCGGTTAAAGAGGTTAGCCAGACAAAATGGCAGGGTGACTCGTTATGATGGTGACGTTTGTTTCGGAGTGCGAGAAAAAAGCGTTGAATAAAACCCGTCGGATTTTGGATGCCTTTGCTAATCGCATTGGTTCTCGAACGTGGCAGACGGTGATTACCGATGACGGTTTGCAGGCGGTTAAAAAATTGTTGCGCCAAAGTGCGACGAAAAACACCGCTGTGAGTTGTCATTGGATTCGCAGTCGGAGCCGCAGTGAGTTGGTTTGGATTGTGGGGAATCGGCGGAAATTTAATGCGGAAGGAGGCGTGCCGGTTAACTTAACACAGAAAGATGTATTGCGGAGTCAGTGGGAAAATGATTGGGAATATTTGCCGCTAATTGACAGTTTAACCGCTTTGGCGGCTCTATTTCATGACTGGGGCAAAGCATCGGAACTGTTTCAGGCTAAATTAAAACCTGAGAGTAAGAATAAGTTTAAGGGTGATCCTTTGCGGCATGAATGGATTTCGGCTCTGTTTTTTAATGCCTATGTGAACGGTGAGGAGGATGCTCAATGGTTGGCGCGCTTGGCAGAGGGTCATATTTCTGCTGATGTGGTCAGAGACTTGGTTGTTAATCAACAGAAAAAATTGGGGAGTAAAAACAGACCGTTAAAAGGTTTGCCCAATGGAGCGAGCCTTGTTGCTTGGTTGATCGTTTCACATCATCGTTTGCCAAGCATAGATGCAAACAGAGGTAAACCCGCCAGTGATTTTAAAAAGGTGTTTAAAAAAGTGGCTCAACATTGGGGTTATGAAAACCGCTTTGATGAAATGGAGTTTGAACAGAATGTAAAACGCTGCTTTGAATACCCAGAGGGATTACCGAGTGACTCCAATCTATGGCTGCGCTATACAAAACGCTCAGCAAAAAAATTATTAACGTGTTTGCCTCTGTTGGAAAAGTCGATAGTAGAGGGCAGTTGGCGTGTGGTGTTGCATCATGCTCGTTTGGCTTTGATGTTGGGTGATCATCATTACTCCTCACAGGGTGCTGATCCAAAATGGCGCAGTGATTTGAATTTATATGCAAATACGGATCGAGAAACAAAGGCTTTAAAGCAAAAGTTAGATGAACACTTGGTGGGGGTGGCGAAACAAGCGGTGCGTAGCGTTCATCTTTTGCCTGCTTTTGAAGGCAAGCACGCTGAGTTGAAAAAGGCGTATGACATCAAGGAATTAAAAAAGCGCAGCTCTGATCCTGATTTCCGCTGGCAAGATATGGCGGTACGCAAAATCACTGCGTGGCGTGATCAAAATGAGCGTCAACTGGATGAGCACCAGTTTGGTTTTTTCAGCGTTAATATGGCCAGCACGGGGACAGGAAAAACCTTTGCCAATGCCAAAATTATGCGTGCTCTCTCGCCGGATAAAGAGAGTTTGCGCTACATTTTGGCCTTGGGTTTAAGGACGTTAACCTTACAGACAGGCGATGAGTACCGCCAGAGAATTAAGCTGGAGAGTGATGAGTTGGCGGTGTTGATTGGTTCGCGGGCGGTGTTGGATCTGCATAATAAAAACAGACAAGAGGAGCTGGAAGAGTCAGAGGTGATTTCTGGTTCAGAGTCACAGCAGAGCTTGTTGGATAATGAGCTGGTGTTTGAGGCAACCATTCCAGAGGGTGATTTCATTACGGTGTTAAAAGATAAAAAGAATCGACAGTTTCTTTATGCGCCGGTCTTGAGTTGCACCATTGATCACCTGATGGCAGCCACAGAGACCAAACGGGGAGGGCGGTATATTTTGCCTTCTTTGCGTTTGATGTCTTCGGATTTAGTGATTGATGAAATTGATGATTTTGATGGCGAGGATTTGATTGCAATTGGTCGTTTGATTCATTTGGCGGGGATGTTGGGGCGCAAGGTGATGATCTCTTCAGCGACGATTCCACCGGATTTGGCGCAAGGCTATTTTAATGGTTATCAGGAGGGTTGGCGATTGTTTGCCAAAATGCGAGGGC
>JAUZRS010000142.1 GCA_030950195.1 Gammaproteobacteria bacterium
TATTTGTTGTTGGCACGCAAACAGACCGTGCCGATGACCTTGATTCGTCCTCGTTGGCGAGCGGAAATATTAATGCCTGCCCCGTTGGCAGAGCCAGCACAGAGGAGTTCAGAAGGTGAGTGAGAGCAGTGAGTTGATTGAAATTTTTACCGACGGTGCCTGTCGCGGCAACCCAGGTCCCGGTGGTTGGGGGGTGTTGTTGCGTTACCAAGATACGGAGAAGGAGCTGAAGGGAGGCGAACCGGATACGACCAATAATCGCATGGAGCTGATGGCGGCGATTCGTGGGCTGGAGAGCTTGAAGCGGGAATCGGTGGTTGCACTGACCACCGACTCTCAATACGGCAAAAAAGGCATCACCGAGTGGATTACAAATTGGAAAAAACGCAATTGGATGACTGCTGCGCGTAAACCGGTGAAAAACGCCGATCTCTGGCAGCGGTTGGAAAAAGCCGCTGCCCCACATCGAGTGGAGTGGAAGTGGGTCAAAGGTCACAGCGGTCACATCGAAAATGAGCGTGTGGATCAGTTGGCCAATGAGGGCCTGGATGAGTTGGAGAGTCGTTGATGCGTCAAATTGTACTGGATACAGAGACCACGGGTCTTGATCCAAAATCGGGACACCGCATTATCGAGATCGGTTGTGTGGAGCTGGTGAATCGTAATTTGACCGGCAATAATTACCACCAATACATTAACCCGCAACGTGAGGTGGATGCGGGTGCGATGGCGGTGCACGGCATCAGCAATGAATTTTTGGCCGACAAACCCACCTTTGCCGAGATTGCTCAGCCCTTTTTTGATTACATCAACGGGGCTGAGTTGATCATTCACAATGCGCCCTTTGATGTCGGTTTTATTAACCATGAGTTTGTTTTGTTGGGTCAGGTGTTGCCAGCCATCGACAGTGCTGGGGTCTGCACGATTCTCGATACTCTGAAGATGGCACGCAAACGTCATCCTGGGCAGCGCAACAGTTTGGACGCGCTGTGCAAACGTTACGGGGTGGACAACACCCAGCGTGATCTGCATGGTGCGCTGCTTGATTCTGAGATTTTAGCCGACGTTTATTTAGCCATGACCGGCGGTCAAGTCAGTCTCAGCTTTGATGAGCAGAAAAACGCCGGTGTGGCTGGCCAAGTGCAGGTGGTGCATCAAGCGACCCCAGTTATCAAGGCGACGGCCAACGAACTAGAGGCGCATGAACGCCTGCTGGAAACCGTTCAGAAAGAGAGCGGTGGCCACTGTCTTTGGAAAGCGTGAAGGCTAAAACGATGGGGCGGCGTTTGCTGTTGCAGGTGGTTTTAAAGCTGATGTTTTCAGTGGCGATTTTAGGGGCGTTGTGGGTGCTGTTTGCCGCTGCGTTTCAGCGCCCCGAGTCGCCTCGTTTGTCACCTCTGTGGCAGTCTTTGAAAGACCTACCCGCAGGGCAGATGAAATTTGTGCAGTGGCAGCAGCATCGAGTGTTGATTTTGCATCGTACACCGCAGATGTTGGCCGATTTGAAAAAAACTCATCAGTTATTAAAACGACCTGATTCAGTAGGCGAAAGAACGGGGCTTTATTCGGTACTGTTTGCCATTGGTGAGCTGAACTGTCCGGTGAGTTACCGAGTTGCCGATGGCACTGCCTTTTTGGGGCGTAGCTGGCCGGGTGGGTTTGTGGATCTCTGCGACGGTTCCCGTTACGACGTGGCTGGGCGGGTGTTTAAAGAGCAGGCTGCCGATGACGATTTGCGGCTGCCAGCGTATCGTTTTGAAAAAGGTGGGCTGTGGCTGGAGGGGGTTGCTCAGTAGTGCGGTGGCGGTGGCTCTTCACCTGCGGGAGTGACGTTGCTGCTGGTGATGGTTTTGAGCTGGGTGTGCAGCAGACGCAGTTGTTGTTCCAATTGGCCGAGGCGTTGCTCGTGGCCGGTAATGACGCTGTTGAGTTCGTCAATGGTCTGTTCTTGTAGAGTGAGCTTGATCTCCAGCTCGTCAATGCGTTGGTTCATAGGGTTCTCAAGGGGTGACGACGTTGCGAGGCGTGCCGTTTAAAAAGGCGGCTATGTTCTGTGCAAGCTGTTGTAACAGCCGCTGGCGAGATTCGACGCTGGCCCACGCAACGTGCGGAGTTAAAATCAGATTGGGGTTGTTTTTTTGCAGCAGTGGATTTCTGTTGCCGGGGGGTTCCTGGCTCAAAACATCAATGGCGGCTCCTGCCAGCGTGCCGTTTTGCAGTGCCGTCGCCAGAGCGTGTTCATCAACGATGCCACCACGAGCGGTGTTGATCAGTAGGGCGCTGGGTTTCATCAGTGCCAGTTCATTAGTGCCGATCAGGTTTTGGGTTACTGGGGTCAGTGGGCAGTGCAAACTGAGCACGTCCACTTGAGGCAGCAGTTGATGCAGTGGCAGTCGGTTGGGCTGTGCTGATGAGCTGTCAGGGCGTTGTGCCAATAATACCTTCATGCCAAAGGCGCTGGCCACGTGAGCTACGGCTTTGCCCAAAGTGCCGTAACCGACGATGCCCAACGTTTTGCCACCCAATTCATAAATGGGCTGTTCAAACAGACAAAAAAACGGACTGGTTTGCCATTTTCCTTCTTGTACCGCCTGTTGGTGAGCCGCTTGCTGAGTGGTGAGGGCGAGCAAAACAGCAAAAACGTGTTGCACCACAGAAGCGGTGCTGTAATCTTTGACATTGCAGACCGTGATGCCCATATCGGTGGCGGCCTGTAGATCGACGTTATTGCAGCCGGTGGCGGCGATGCAGATCAGTTTAAGTTGTTTGGCTTGTTGTAATGTTTTACGGCTCAAGACCACTTTATTGCTGATGATAATTTCAGCGTTTTGAATGCGTTGTAGGGTCTCTTTTGTTGTGCTCTGCTTGAAGCTTTTCCAATCCAGCGGCAGGGTTTCAAAGGGGCTGAAGTCGAGTTGTGGGCCGAGGGAGTTTTGGTCTAACAGCACGGTGGTGATGTTTTTCAATGGCTTAGCGAATGTGTAAGCTGCGGCGAATGTCACGCAGAATAATAAACACAAAGGGCCAGAGCAGCATGCCGATCAGCGAGGGGGCGAAATAGAGCCAGAGATTTTCCACAGAGCGGCCAACGATGCCATCTACCCACAGTACCAGTAGTTGTTTGAGCAGCAGCAGAACGGCAATAAAGAGGGCTTGCTGGATAAAACTGGAGACGCGGACTTGACGGTGCATACGCAAAACAACGTAGAGAATCAGACAGAGACCAAAGGCGTGTTGTCCTAGCAGAGTACCTTGAGAGACATCCAGTAACAAAGCAAACAAACAAGCCAAACCAAGGCCAAAGCGGCTTGGAATGGCCATCCCCCAGTAGAGCACCACCAAACTTAACCAGTCGGGGCGGAAGGGCTGCAAGTGGGGCGGCAATGGCATAATCGTCAATACTAAGGCGATGCTGAGGCTGACAGGTACCACCCAGTAATTCTTGCAATGGGTCATCATGGCCGTGCCTTAGCCGCTTCAGTAGCCTGAGTATCAGCTGCGAGTTTGGCTTTATCCCAGACCAACAACACTTCACGACTGCGGCCAACGTGGGCGCTGGGGGTTGCGTAGGCCTCGACAAAATCACGTCCTGGATAATGTTTCACCGAGCTGACTACACCAATAGGGTAGTTGGCGGGAAAGATGCGGCCTAAACCGGAACTGATAATGCGATCACCAATACGAATATCGGCGCTGTTAGAGATATAGAGCAACTCTAACTGATTGGTTTTGCCGGTACCGGAGACGATGGTGCGCAGACCGTTGCGATTCAGTTGTGCCGGTATAGAGTGGCTCAAGTCGGTCAGTAACAGTGCTTCTGATGAATAAGGATAAGCATGGATGATTTGACCAATAATGCCGTGGGCGTCGATGAGGGGTTGGCCTTCATAAGCGTCGTCGTTGCTGCCTTTGTTGATCACTACCTGTTGACGATAAGGATCCATATCGACGGCTAACATCTCTGCCACCAAGACATTTTCGCCAACTTTGAAAGAGGCGTGCAGCAATTCGCGCAGACGAGCATTTTCGCTGTCGATGATTTCCAGTTTTTGCAGACGAGCTTGCAGCAGCAGTTGTTGTTGTTTGAGTCGCTGGTTTTCTTGCAGCAGTTGACCGTGACTGCTGAAAATTTCCGAACTCCAGTTGGCCAACCGTGAGGGTAGGTTTACCAGATATTGCAGTGGATAGAGGGCTTGGCTGAGGCTGTTGCGCACCTCTTGCAAATGCTGATGACGATGGTCGGTTAACATGGCGGCAGCAGAAAGTGCCATAAAAAAAAACAGGCGTAAATTGAGAGCTGTGTTTTTCTGGAAAAGTGGCCGCATGTGTCAGTCGGATATTGAAAAAAGGGGGGTGCCTGCGAAGCTGCGCTGAGCAGCTTTAGGAGCGGGTGCTGTCAAGGTTACTCTACAGATAAAAATTCATCACCGTGTTCGTCAATCAGTTCTAGCACTCGGCCACCACCACGGGTGACACAGGTCAGCGGGTCTTCGGCAATGACAATGGGCAGGCCGGTTTCTTCCATGAGAAGGCGGTCTAAGTCACGTAACAGAGCACCACCACCGGTCAAGACGATGCCGCGTTCCGCAACATCGGAGCCCAATTCAGGTGGGGTCTGTTCCAATGCGGTTTTCACCGCACTGACAATGCCGTAGAGCGGCTCTTGCAGTGCTTCGAGTATTTCATTGCTGTTGAGGGTGATGCTGCGAGGCACTCCTTCTGAGAGGTTACGGCCTTTAACATCCATCTCCAGTAGCTCTTTGCCTGGGTAGGCTGAGCCGATTTCATGTTTGATTCTTTCGGCGGTGGCTTCACCGATCAAGACGCCGTAGTTGCGGCGCACGTAATTAAGTATGGAGTCATTAAAACGATCACCGCCGATACGCACTGATGCGGAGTAGACGATGCCGTTGAGGGACATTACTGCAACCTCTGAGGTACCGCCACCGATGTCGAGCACCATGGAGCCGCAGGCTTCATCGACGGGCATACCCGCACCGATGGCGGCGGCCATCGGCTCTTCAATCAGGTAGACGCTGCGTGCGCCCGCGCCGATGGCCGACTCACGAATGGCGCGTCGCTCAACTTGGGTGGCACCGCAAGGCACGCAGACCAATACTCGTGGGCTGGGGCGCAAGATGCGGGTATCGTGCACTTTACGGATGAAGTGCTGCAACATCTTTTCGGTGACGTGAAAGTCCGCGATTACACCGTCGCGCATGGGGCGAATAGCGGTGATGTTTTGCGGGGTGCGGCCAATCATTTTTTTGGCCTCTTCGCCGTAGGCTTGGATTGATTTGGTGCCGCCCGGCCCACTCTGGCGAATGGAGACCACAGAGGGTTCGTTGAGTACGATGCCTTTGCCGCGTACATAGATGAGGGTGTTGGCGGTGCCTAAATCGATGGAGAGATCGGTGGAAAAAAGACCTCGAATACGGTTAAACATGATTGATGGTGTTCCACTTGATGATGCAGTTGATAAAGATGTGTATTTGATTCAAGTAACGAATGAGCACGTTTTGTGCGCACGTTGCGAATGGGGCAAGTATAGCCGAATCTTGCTGCTCTGTACCTTGCAAAATGTAATCTTAAGTCAGTTTTGGCTGGATAGAACGGTATTTTTTATGCCAGAACCGTGTTGCTGCCTTTTATGCTACCGTGCCGCAGTCTTTTTTGGGATTGGTTAGTACGAAAGGTAACGATAGTCCTTGGTTTTTGTGTTAATTAAATTCTCTTTTTGTGGATGGATGTTTTTTTAGCTCGTGCATATTGCTACGCGGTGATTTGCTGCTTATGCTGCAAAGTGTGATTTACACATATATAAGAGTACGAGTGTTAACCATGTGCCGAGACGCTTTGATTGTTGTTTTTTGTTTGGCAACGCTGCTGCTTTTGCCGTCACTGTCTGGAGCAGAGCCGAAAATTCGGGATGAACCGATTCGACCGCTGCCCTTAAGCAGTGCGGAAAATCCGGCTAAGGTGGATCTGGGTTGGCAGCTGTTTCAAGACAAACGTCTTTCTGCCAGCGGCCAGGTCAGCTGTTCCAGTTGTCACCGCTTGGATTATTACGGTATGGAGAGAGAGGCTTTCTCGATAGGTGCGAATGAGCAATTTGAAGGGATAAAGACCCCCACGGTGATCAACAGTCAGTTTAACTTTCGTCAGTTTTGGGATGGGCGGGTGGTGACCTTGGCGGAGCAGGTTGAGGCTACGATTGAGAATCAATTAGAATTGAATAACAATTGGCAACAGTTACTCTTTCGATTGCGCCAGGATGGGGTATTACGCCAGCAGTTTGAGCAGATTTATGAACAGGGTTTGGATAAAAACTC
Organism: Gammaproteobacteria bacterium; assembly: GCA_030950195.1. Lineage (GTDB taxonomy): Bacteria > Pseudomonadota > Gammaproteobacteria > JAUZRS01 > JAUZRS01 > JAUZRS01. The sequence goes on from JAUZRS010000142.1 coordinate 6,333, forward strand.
AGTGGTGGATGCGATCGTCACCTTTGAACGCACCTTGATCAGCAGCAATTCAGCCTTTGACCGTTGGCTTCGAGGCGAAGAGTCTGCACTTTCCAAAAAGGCCTTGCAGGGTTACGCTTTGTTTAAATCTTATGGCTGCATTAGTTGCCATCAGGGGCAAAATGTGGGTGGTAATATGTTTGCCCGCATGGGTGCGATGGGTAATTATTTTATCGACCGCAACGATGATATGAAACGGTCGGATTTAGGGCTATTTACCCTCACCGATCATGAAGATGATAAACATGTGTTTAAAGTGCCGAGTTTGCGCTTTGCGGCATTGAATCGTTACTTTTTTCATGATGCCAGTGTTGATTCTTTACAGGAGGCGATTCAAATAATGGGCAAATATCAGTTGGGTAGAAAACTACCCGAAAAAGACATTGTTTTAATCGAAGCATTTTTGAAATCATTGCTGGGTGATTTGCCTCCAGCTTTTTCAAAACCAACGGTTGTTTCTCAGTGATGAGCTGCTAACACGATGATATTTGATTTTTTTGCTAAGCAGTGGCGTTTGAAGCTCCTTTGGTTATTGGTCTTTGTGGTGTTTATTTTGGGTTTGTTGCTCTGGAGTCGTGACGTTGATGTCAGTCTGCATAATGAACGCTTGGAGCTGTTGTCTGAGGCCAGAGATTTAGAGGCACGTTTGGATCAAGGGGTGTTGCAAGTTGCTTCATTGAGCTTGGTGCAATACGATTCGCTGTTGGATGTGACTCATGGTCTGTATGGCATCATTGGCCAATTTTCCGCGCTTGATAACGGTTTTCGTCATCGAACCAATCGTGTTATTGCCCGTTATTTGGATCTTTACAGCAGCGATTTGGATGCAAAAATATGGTTACTGGAACGGATTAAATCACGGGCGGCACTGGTACGTAATGGGTTGCACTACTTGACTCTTGTTACGACTGAGCTGAGGCAGGTAAACGAGCCTAAAAAAGGTCAGGTTATCGCCTTTTTAGATGAACTGTATCGTTACACCATTTTTCCTAATGAAGTGCATTTTAATGTTTTACAGCGGAAGTTGATTGTGCTGAAAAAAGTGCAGATGAGTTCGGATAAACAGCAAAAATTGGTTGATAACGTGTTGTTTCATATGTCGTCTAATTTAACCAGTTTGAAAATATTGGCAACTCTGAAAAATCGTTACTCTGCGGTACAAAGTGTCGATAGCTTTGAGAGCTTACGCCTTGCTTATCGTGATTTTTACAATGCCAGTCGTCAACGTTCGGAGCAGTTCAGTTATTTGCTCTGGTTCTGTATTTTAATTTTATTATGGGGTGTGACGCGACTGGTAGCACAGTTGGGATACTCTGAGATGAATTTGCAAAGAGCGCTGGTTGATCTGAAAAAATTGAGTTTGGCCACTGAGCAGAGTCCCATCTCGATTATCATTACCGATACACACGGCTTTGTTGAGTACGTTAACCCCCACTTTGAACAGGCTTCCGGTTATGCCTTTGCTGACGTTGTTGGGCAAAATTTCAGCTTGATGAAAATTGAAGATAAATCCAAAACGGAGTGTGTGCGCCTGTGGAAAACGGTCAGTGCGGGTAAAACCTGGCGCGGCGAGGTTAATAGTGTTCGTAAAGACGGTTCACTCTATTGGGAGAGTGTGATGGTTTCCTCATTGAAAGATGATAAAGGCAAGGTCAGTCACTATATTGCTTTGAAAGAGGACATCAGTCTGCGCAAACAGGCTGAAGAGCAAGTGTTGTATCAAGCTC
>JAUZRS010000143.1 GCA_030950195.1 Gammaproteobacteria bacterium
CAGCCTTCGGCGCGTTGGCCATCGGGGCCGAGCATGATGGGGAATTCCAGCACGCGGGTCAGTTCACCAAGAGGCAGGTAGCTCTGTTGTTCGAGTTGGTAGGCGAAGAGGCCGTCGCTGATGACCTGTCGCCCGAGGGCAAGTTGGAAGATGGTTTCGGCTTGCAGTAGGGCTTCGGCGCTGGGGGCGGCGTGGCCGCTCTGGCTGAGCAGCCCCCAGCAGAGCAGCCAGCAGTGGCGGTGAAATGACTTCATGGCACGATGATCTCTCCGGTGGCGAAGGTAGTCCCTGCATCACGATCTAGGCCACGATAGCTGACGGTGAGTTTTTTGCCGGATTGAAGTTTAGCGGGGTCGAGGGTGAGGCTGAAGGTCTGTTCCTTGTAGGGGGTGTAGAGCGCCAATCCCTTGACGATCCCCACCACCTCCCCCTCTTGTTCTGCCACCACTTCGCCGTAAAGAGAGCGGTTGCCGTGGCGGATGAGTCGAAACTTGGCCACGGTTTGGTTGGTGCCTAGGGTTTCTAACGTAAGCGATTGAGTTTCAGCGGAGGCTTCAACTTCGCCTTGATAGAGAATGATCGGCAGTGCCAAACCCATGAGGACGGTGGGTGTGATTTTGATGGTTTTATTGTCGCTGTCGGTGAGCTGTTCGATGTCGTTTTTGCTGGCTTGTTTGTCGGGCAGCTCTTCAAATTTAATGTAGGTGCGGTACTCACCAGCGGCGAGGTTGCGTTTGCGGCGAGCTAAAATGCGTACCGTTTGGCTCTCGCCGGGGGCGAGGGTGATTTGGCGGGGTGAGTAACGTAATAATTTTTTGGCGCTTTGGTAGTTTTCTGGCAGCTCTTCAGGTGAAAGGGCTTTAAGAGAACCGTCTTTGTCCAAGCCCATGTCGATAAAACTGATGCGGTATTGGCTGGTTTTTGTGCCTTGATGAGTGAGTGTTAAAGCAGCGGTTCGTTGGCTGGGTTCCATGACAATGCGACGGGGGAAGGCGTTTAGTCCTGCGTAAAGGAGATTACCCCAGAGCAGACTGGATAGGGTTAGAACTGAAAAAATAAGACGAAAGGGCATGAGAAATTCCTTGTGAATGGACTGATTACCAAAGAGGAATTCAAGGTTTGTGCCGAAGGAGGAGGGAGCCTAAATAGGCTCCCTAGGAGGGGGTTAGTTATAGGCGACATCGAAAGAGATGTCGAGAGTTTGCGTTCCTGTTGTTGGGACGGGACTATTGTCAAAGCTAGCGGTTAAAGTGCCACCGAAAGATACTACGCTCGTACTAGCACCTGAAGCGCTCGTAGAAGTGTTTGTTGAGCCACCGCTATTCATACCTATGGTTTGAGTTGATATGGAATCGATGACAAGAGTGATTCCGGTAGCAGAATTGGTGACAGTAGGAGTTACGCTAAATGTGTATCCTGATTCGCCAT
>JAUZRS010000144.1 GCA_030950195.1 Gammaproteobacteria bacterium
GTTTGATTCCAATTCTCTGGAGTGACGGTACTGGTGCGGATGTCATGAAGCGCATTGCTGCACCGATGGTGGGGGGTGTTGCTTCGGCTCTGATTACGGGTTTGGTTTTGTTTCCTGCCCTTTTTGCTATTTGGAAAGGAGCGTTGTTGCGTGCCAATAATAAGTAACCGCGAGAGGATGTGGATGATGGCATTGATGCTGGATTAGAATCAAAAAAGGCCTAACAGATGAACTCTGTTAGGCCTTTAACTTTTTGGTCGGGGAGAGAGGATTCGAACCTCCGACCACCTGCACCCCATGCAGGTGCGCTACCAGACTGCGCTACACCCCGAAAAGAGCGCGAAGATTAGCGTAATTTTTTCTTTTTGGGAAGCATTAATTGATGTTTTTTTCTGATCGTTCGCTGGGGTTTGCTTTGTTACAATGGGGGAATGAATTCTCCGCAGCTGTTGATGGTTTTAGATCAGGTGGCCTCTCTGCTGAAGGCTCAAGGAATGACCTTGGCGGTGGCAGAGTCCTGCACGGCGGGTTGGATTGCAAAAACAGTAACGGACAGAGCGGGCAGTTCAGGTTGGTTTGAAGCGGGTTTTGTTACTTACTCCAATGCCGCCAAAGAGTCGATGTTGTCGGTTCCAGTGTCGGTTTTTCAGCGTTTTGGTGCGGTGAGTGAAGCCTGTGCTGAGGCGATGGCAGCCGGTGTTTTGCTGCATTCTAAGGCAGATTTCAGTTTGGCAGTGACGGGCATTGCTGGTCCTGGTGGTGGCAGTGTTGAGAAACCCGTTGGTTTGGTCTGTTTTGCGTGGACGGGGCGCGATCTGCAATCCGTAACAGAAAGTGTACGATTTTTTGGTAATCGTGACATGGTGCGTCAGCAGACAGTTCACTATGCCCTGTCACGTTTGTTGGTATTACTTAAAGAGGTGGCGGGAAGCTAACCTAGATTTGATAAGGAATAGGAAAAAAATTATGAGCAAATACGAGTCTTTTTCTGATGATAGTAATGGTAAATCACGTTGGTTGCTGCCTCTGTTGCTGTTAACGGCGGTGGTGGTGGCGTTTTATATGGAGATTCCACAGAAGTGGTGGCCGCCTGTGCAGCAGATGTTGGGCATGAGTGAGGAGGATCAAGGTGAAGATAATAAAACCTTGTCTCTCTCGCCCATGAGTGAGAGTCGTACTGAACTTCCCGCCAGTGATCGTTTTACACAAGCGCATCAAACGGCTTTGGATGCGATAAAAACGCCCGATAGTGAGATGCAGGACAAACGTCCCTCTACGGGAGATGAGCTGCTGGATATGGAGTCATTGATTAACGATAAATTGAATCAATTGTCTCAAACTCAGCAGAATCGGGAGGGTCTGAAAGAGGAGATTTCCGATCTGCAGGTGGAGATTGAACAAAGTAATCAGCGGGTTGTTAAAAAGCAGCAGCGGTTGGAAGCGCTCCAGACACGCTAATGGGATAAATACCTAGGAGCTGTGTAGGCTTTATGGGATAATTCGCCAAATTTTTCAGCAGTAAAATCATAAAAACGAACGATTATAAGCGGGTTTTTTTTGGGAGTAAGTAGAGCGTGGACGATAAACGAAAAAAAGCGTTAGCCAGTGCCTTGGGTCAGATTGAGAAGCAGTTTGGCAAAGGTGCCGTGATGCGTATGGGCGACGGTGCCATGCGTGATGTGGAGGTGATCTCCACCGGTTCGTTGACCATCGACATTGCTCTGGGCATTGGCGGTCTGCCAAAGGGGCGTGTGGTGGAGATTTACGGCCCTGAGTCTTCGGGTAAAACCACCTTGGCATTGCAAGTCATTGCCGAGTGTCAAAAAGGCGGTGGTACAGCGGCGTTTGTGGATGCAGAACACGCTCTTGATCCCGTTTATGCTGAAAAATTGGGGGTGAATCTGGATGATATGCTGGTCTCCCAGCCTGATACGGGCGATCAAGCTCTGGAGATCACCGATATGCTGGTGCGTTCCGGTGGCATTGATTTGATCGTAATTGATTCGGTGGCTGCACTGACACCTAAGGCGGAGATCGAAGGCGACATGGGCGACTCCCATGTGGGTCTGCATGCACGTTTGATGTCACAGGCACTGCGTAAATTGACCGGTAATATCAAGCGCGCCAATACCTTGGTGATTTTCATTAATCAAATTCGGATGAAGATTGGGGTTATGTTTGGCAGCCCTGAAACCACCACCGGCGGTAACGCTTTGAAGTTTTATGCCTCGGTGCGGTTGGACATTCGTCGCATCGGTGCGATTAAACGTGGCGATGAGGTGGTGGGTAACGAAACTCGGGTCAAGGTGGTGAAGAACAAAATGGCACCGCCCTTCAGACAGGCTGAATTTGAGATCCTTTACGGTGAAGGCAGCTCTCGTGAGGGTGAATTGATCGATTTGGGAGTGAAAAATGACCTGATGGACAAAGCCGGTGCTTGGTACAGCTACAACGGTACGCGAGTGGGGCAGGGCAAAGACAATGTGCGTAATTATTTGAAAGAGCATCCTGAAATGGCGGATGAATTGGATGTGAAAATACGCGCTTTATTGTTACCTCAGCCGGATGAAGTGGATAAAAAACCAGTGGTCGCTGCTTCAGCAGAGAAGGAAAAGGGAGCTGATAAAAAGTAATAAACCCACTTCCAGCACAGTCACTCTTTACGGGGTTGCTGTCGGTTTATTGGCCAGACGTGAACATTCATTGCTTGAATTACGGCAAAAGTTGCGTTTGCGTAAGTTTGATTCCTCAGAGATTGAGCCTGTTTTGCAGCGTTTGGTGGATGAAAATCTACAAAGCGAAGCGCGCTTTTGTGAGGTTTTTGTTCGCAGTCGTGCTGAGCGCGGTTACGGACCGTTGCGCATTCGCAATGAATTACAGCAGCGTGGTGTCACGTCTGAGTTGATTGCTGAACAATTGGCGCTGTATGAATTTGAATGGTTTGATATTTTGCAGCGGCTATTGAAGAAACGTTTGGCTCATGGTGCAGAGCTGGATCGTAAGGGCGTGGCGAAGCAACAACGTTACTTGTTGGGACGCGGTTTTTGTGCTGAAGAGGTACGTAAGGTCTTAAAAAGATTCGAAACAGGTGAGCAGTGGCGTTAATTTTTGGTGTTTCTGCTTAAATTGATTACAATGGGCGGTTTTGGTAACAAGGACAATGTGGGCACGATGAGCACAACTTCGGCGCTTCGAGAGCAGTTTCTGGATTTTTTCCACGCGCGCGGCCATCAAGTGGTGGCATCAGATTCGCTGGTGCCCAGTAACGACCCTACTTTGCTGTTTACCAACGCAGGTATGGTGCCGTTTAAAGAGCTGTTTCTTGGCCGTGAGCAACGCGCGTATCAGCGTGCGTGTAGTTCTCAGCGCTGTGTGCGCGCCGGTGGCAAACACAACGATCTGGAAAACGTAGGTTATACCGCACGTCATCATACTTTTTTCGAAATGCTGGGTAATTTCAGTTTTGGTGATTATTTTAAAGAAGAGGCCATCGCCTACGCTTGGGAATTTTTGACTGTTACGTTGAAATTACCCAAAGAGCGTCTCTGGGTGACGGTGTTTGAAGAGGATCGTGAATCAGAGCAGATTTGGCTGGATCAGATCGGCATTGACCCCAAGCGTTTGGCGCGCATCGGTGCCAAAGATAATTTTTGGCAGATGGGCGACACTGGCCCTTGTGGGCCGTGTACGGAAATCTTTTATGATCACGGTGCGAATGTGGCCGGTGGCCCTCCAGGCACTCCAGAAGAAGAGGGTGATCGCTACATTGAGATCTGGAATTTGGTCTTTATGCAGTACGACCGCAGCGCGGAGGGCGAATTAAGCCCCCTGCCACACCCTTGTGTGGATACGGGCATGGGTTTGGAGCGTTTGGCGGCGGTGTTGCAGTCGGTTCACAGCAACTACGACATTGACCTGTTTCAACATTTAATCAAAGCAGCGGCTGAGTTGACCTCTTGCGCGGATCTTCAGCACAACTCGCTGAAAGTGATTGCCGATCACATCCGCTCCTGTGCTTTTTTGATTGTGGATGGTGTGTTGCCTTCCAATGAAGGGCGCGGTTACGTTTTGCGCCGCATCATTCGTCGTGCAGCACGGCACGGCAATCAACTGGGGGTGAAAGAGCCTTTCTTGTGTCATCTGGTGGCTGCCCTTTGTGAGCAGATGGGGGCGGCTTATCCTGAATTGCTGGCGCAACGTGCTCAAGTAGAACGGGTGCTGCGCGCTGAGGAAGAGCGTTTTAATGAGACCTTGGAGCAGGGGATGAAAATTCTCGATGCGGCTCTGCTTGATTTAGACGGCTCTCAAATTCCGGGTGCGGTGCTGTTCAAACTTTACGACACCTACGGTTTTCCGCTGGATCTGACCGCCGACATTGCTCGTGAACGAGGCTTGAGCATTGATCAAGCTGGTTTTGAGGCCGAGATGGAGGCGCAGCGTCAGCGCGCTCGGGCAGCCAGTCAGTTTGGTGCTAATCTCAGCGGTCGTATTCAGAATGAGAGCAGCACGGTTTTTGAAGGTTACGATCACTTGGCGCATTCCGCCACAGTGGTTGCTTTGTATTGCAAGGATCAACCCGTAGAGCAGGTGAGTGCTGAGCAAGAGGCGGTGGTGATTTTAGATCAAACGCCTTTTTATGCCGAGTCCGGTGGGCAGGTGGGGGATCGTGGTGTGCTCAGCTCAGCCGCTGCTCAATTTTTGGTCTCTGATACGCAAAAACAAGGCAGTGCCTTTTTGCATCTGGGTTGCTTGCAGAACGGTGAGTTAAGCGTTGGCGATGTTCTGAGTGCTCAGGTAGATGAAGCGTTAAGGGACATTACGACAGCTAACCATTCGGCAACGCATTTATTGCACGCCGCGCTGCGCAAGATCGTCGGTGAGCATGTGCATCAAAAAGGCTCCTTGGTCAATGCAGATGGGTTGCGTTTTGATTTTTCTCATTTTGAACCGCTTTCCAGTGAGCAGTTGCGTGAAATTGAAGGCCGAGTGAATCAACAGATTCGCGCCAATGTTGCTACGGACACACAAGAGATGGATATGGATGCGGCGGTTGAGCGTGGTGCGATGGCGCTGTTTGGCGAGAAATACGGCGATGCGGTGCGCGTGGTGGCGATGGGGGATTTCTCTGTTGAGCTCTGCGGTGGGACACACGTTAAGCAAGCTGGAGAGATTGGTCTCTTTAAAATCACCTCTGAAGCGGGAATTGCTTCAGGAGTGCGTCGTATCGAAGCGATAACAGGGGCGCGGGCATGTGCTCATATCTCACTTCAAGAAATGCAATTGATGCGCACCGCGCAATTATTGAAAGCACCCAGCAGCGAGGTGGCGGATAAAGTCACTCAGTTGTTGGAGAAAAACCGCCGTCTGGAAAAATCACTGGAAACTTTGAAAGGCAAAATGGCCAGCCAAGCGGGCAGTGACTTGGTCTCGCAGGCGGTGGAGATCGGTGGCCTGAAACTGTTGGTGACCAAACTTGACGGGGTAGATAATAAAACTTTGCGTGATACCGTGGATCAGCTCAAACAAAAATTGGGCAGCGCTGCGGTGGTTTTGGCCACGGTGGAGTCGGGCAAGGTGAAAATTGTAGCGGGTGTCAGTAAAGATCAGACCAAACGCCTGAAAGCCGGTGATTTAGTTAATCAAGTGGCGCAGCAGGTGGGCGGTCGCGGTGGTGGTCGTCCTGACATGGCGCAAGCCGGTGGCAGTAATCCAAGTAATTTGGAGCAGGCCTTGGCCTCCGTGGCCT
>JAUZRS010000145.1 GCA_030950195.1 Gammaproteobacteria bacterium
ATCGTCAAGAATGTGTTGTAACCGCTGAGCAAAGCCCATTCGCTGCGGGTTCTGCTTCATCATCGCCGCCAATTTTTTCTCAATAAAGCGTTTCAAATCTTCAATCTCAATGCGCTTAAAGGGCACACTGGCAAACGCCTCTTTCAGCGCCACAAAGTCCATCTTACTCAGGTCAAACTTACCGCCCTGCGGGGTGATGTGATAGCCCGATCTCCTATCCGTCAAGCTCCGTTGTGTCTCATCGTCCACTTGCAGGCTTTCATCCAGCAGTACGCTCACCTCATCTGCCACGCGGCTGACATCGGCTGTTGTGCCGTGGCTATCCATCACCTTACGCAGGTAACGAAACACCCCGATCAAGGGGCGAGGCTGTTGCAACACCTCCGGTTTACAAGCTTGGTAGAGGGTGCTGATGCTGTTTTCATGCACATTGAACCCTTGTCGGTACTCGCGCTTCTCCAGAAGACAGTCTGCAAAGCCGTCAAAACGCGCTAAGTTATCAAAACTGTTGTCGTCATTGAGCACCGATTTTGGCTCAAAACCGCACGCTCGGCAGTAGGCTTCACCCAACTCCAGTGCCTGATCCAACAGATCAAACAGCTCGCTCTTGTCGGAGATGGGCATGGCCTCATCGTCACCGCTGCCGTAGTCGCTCAAGGCTTGGTTCATGTCATCCAAGACGTTGTAATAATCCACCACATCGCCGTGGTGTTTTTTCACTCCGTTGATCAGGTAAGAGGAGACTCGGTTGGCGCGGGCAATGGCCTGCATCAGGGTGTGCCTCTTCATCGGTTTGTCCAGATAGAGGCTGGAGAGGGTCGGTGCATCAAAGCCGGTCAACCACATGGCGCAGACAAACACCAATCGCAAGGGATCACTGGGGTCTTTAAAGCGGTACTCCAGATCGTGGCCGTTTTCATCGAGGCGATTCAACCGTTCTCGATGAAAATCTATATCCAGACCTTGCGCTGCAAAACGCGCGTGCTCTTGGCCCTCTTCGCTGATCACCACCGCCATTTCTAAGCTGCGTAAGAAATCCAAACGCTGCTTAAGAACATCCTTCTCTTCCTCATCAGAACAGGTTTTATGCTGTTTAAACAGGGTTTTAATCTCTTCTTTACGTGCCGATTCGACCTGATCGTACATTTTTACGGTGGTGAATTTGTCCACCGAGACCACCATGCCTTTGCCTAAATAGCCTCGTTGAGAAACGTGTTGCACGATGTCTTTGCCAATGGCCATCAGTCGGTCGGGGCGGGTAATCACTTCGATCTTTTTGGCAAAGCGATTTTCTAAGCGGGTTTTTTCCACTTCG
>JAUZRS010000146.1 GCA_030950195.1 Gammaproteobacteria bacterium
CATTCCCGATACGGTCTGGCAACGCTGTCAACTATTAACCCTCTGCTCGCCCAGCAATCCCACCGGCAGCGTATTGAGCCAATCAACCTTGCAAAAACTGCTCAATTTGGCGGAAAAACACGACTTTATTATCGCCAGTGAATAATGTTATTCAGAGGTCTATTTCGACGAACAAAACCCACCCATCGGCCTGCTGCAAGCGGCAGCAACGATGGGCAACTCTGATTACCATCGCTGCGTGGTGTTTCACAGCCTCAGCAAACGCAGCAATCTTCCTGGACTGCGCTCCGGTTTTGTCGCTGGAGATGCCGCTCTGCTAAACACCTTTTTGCTCTATCGCACCTACCACGGCAGCGCCATGTCCCTGCCAGTGCAGGTGGCCAGCGTTGCCGCATGGAACGACGAAACACACGTCAAAACCAACCGCGACCTCTATCGAGAAAAGTTTGCCACCGTGCTAGAGATTCTCAAACCCGTGCTGGAAGTACAACCGCCCGATGCGGCCTTTTACCTCTGGCCTAAAACCCCGATCAGCGACACCGAATTTGCCTTAGGCCTCTACCGCGAACAGAACGTTGGCGTATTGCCTGGCAGTTATCTTTCTCGCCCCGCACACGGCATCAATCCTGGTGACCAGCAGATTCGTCTTGCACTGGTAGCCGAACTAAACGAATGTATCGAAGCCGCAGAACGCATCCGTGCCTACTGCGAAACCCTCTAACCCTCCTTTTCAAAGAGTAAACAGAAACCATGAGCCATCAACACCTGCAACAGATCATCGAAGAGGCGTTTGAAAAACGCGCCGACTACACCCCCGCCAACGCCCCTGCCGAAATTCGGGATGCGGTCTGCTTGGCCATTGAGCTGCTCGACCAAGGCAAAGCCCGTGTTGCCGAACAGCGCGGCGTGGGTGATTGGGTGGTCAATGAATGGTTGAAAAAAGCGGTGCTGCTCTCTTTCCGTCTCAACGACAACAAACCGATGGACGCCGGGTACACTCAGTTCTACGACAAAGTGGAATCCAAATACGCCGACTACACCCCCGAACAATTTGCCGCTTCTGGGGTGCGCGTGGTGCCTTCCGCACTGGCGCGTAAAGGCAGCTACATCGCCTCAGGCACGGTGTTGATGCCCTCTTACGTCAACATCGGTGCGTATGTGGATTCCGGCACCATGGTGGACACTTGGGCTACCGTCGGTTCTTGCGCGCAGATCGGCAAAAACGTGCATCTCTCTGGCGGTGTGGGCATCGGCGGTGTCTTGGAGCCGTTGCAAGCCTCACCTACCATTATTGAAGACAACTGCTTTATCGGCGCACGTTCCGAAGTAGTGGAAGGAGTGATTGTTGAAGAGGGCTCGGTGATCTCAATGGGGGTGTACATCGGCCAGAGCACCCGCATTTATGACCGCGAAACAGAAGAAGTGCATTACGGTCGAGTGCCAGCCGGTTCGGTGGTGGTCTCAGGCAATCTGCCTTCCAAAGACGGCAAATACAGCCTTTATTGTGCGGTGATTGTGAAAAAAGTCGATGCCAAGACCTTGAGCAAAGTGGGCATTAACGAGTTGTTGCGAAATATTTAAGCGTTTCAAGGTGCAATGCCCTTACGGTTATTGCACCCTTGTATCTACCAACACCATCAAGATCATCAATTACAAACCGCCGTGCCCCACCGCAATGTCCCGCCTTGCGGTGGAAATCGTCACTGTAAACCCCGCAATCACATCAAACAGCGCCATGCAGGTCAAAATCAAAAAGGTCTGACTGCCCACCGCTTTGACCGCCAACAACTCCACCAAAAAAACCACAAACACCAGCATCGAAAACGCATGATCCAACACCGATGCCGTAGTCGAACGAGTCGCCTTAATAATTTCGATGTAGAGCAAAAACACCCCAATCAACAGAAGAAAGCCACTCACAGAGAGGCTCAAATGCGCCCCCGACAGCATGTTCACACTGAATACGTTGCTGCTCAAAATAGCCTCAGGGGTTTCGGGGATCAAAACCAGTGCGTTGTAAACCACCAGCATGTAAGCGAACAGCGGAATTTGAAAAAAAAACATCGTTAATCCTTAATAAACAAATACAAAAACAGACAAAAAAAGCAGAAAATTCAGCTCACCAGATCACATAATCTGATGGATTGTTTTCTCCGCCAAAAACGCCTCAATCACCGCCACTACCTCACTGCAAAACGGCTCCGCACCGGCACTCAATGTTTTATCGCCCGTATCACAGACTACAATGCCCCGCTCCGCCGCCAGCTCTTTTGGAAACGTAACCTTATCTCGATCACCCACCACCAACAGACGCACGCGCTGCATCTCGGTCAACATCGCCGCATCAATCTCCGTGGCGACGGAGACCACCACCTCCATGCGAAACGCCTGATCAATCATGCCTTGTCGATCCAGATCGACGTACTGCTCCCAACCGTATTTGTACAGGTCCAGAGGCGGAAAATCCGCATCTCGGGGCAGATGATGGCTGTCGATCACAATTACTTTTAACAAAACAGAACTCCCGTCAGCCTTACTTGGCGACCAAAAGGCGCTATTATACGGCTAAAAACAGAATGCTATACTCAAACTTTCAAACGGCCTCTAAACCACCATGAACTATTGCAGCCACTGCGGCAAAACCCTCAGCCAACGCATCCCCGAGGGCGACCACCTGCCCCGTTTTATCTGTGACCACTGCGACACCGTTCACTACCAAAACCCCAACAACGTCACCGGCTGCCTGCTGGAGTGGCAAGGCAAAATTTTACTCTGCCGCCGCGCCATCGAACCCCGTCACGGCCTCTGGACACTGCCCGCTGGTTTTATGGAAAACCGTGAAACCGCAGCGGAAGGGGCAGCCCGAGAAGCCTACGAAGAGGCCTATGCAGAGGCCGAAAACCTCAAGCTCTACACGCTGTTCAGCCTGCCGCACATCAGTCAGGTCTACATTTTATTTCAGGGACAGCTCAAAAACGGCGAGGCCAAAGCAGGCAGTGAAAGTCTGGAAGTGAAGCTGTTTAACGAAGATGAGATTCCGTGGGATGAACTGGCCTTTCCAGTGATTAGCGAAACCCTACGGCTCTATTTTCAAGATCGAAAACACGGCCACTTTCCCACTCACAGCGGCCATATTCTGCGTGATGAAGCTCAAAGCCTGCACATCGTGCATGACTGAAACGTTCGATGAATGCCTCAGCCGATGAGGCTTTTTTTCAACGCATAAGAAAAAATCAGGCTCATGGAAAAATAGAGAGACGAAAACAACATGGCAAAGAACACAAGCCCCATTTTCAGCGCCCACTTGCTGGTTTTCAACGCGCCTTTACCCACAATTTTCAACACCGCCACAGAGCGATCACCAAACGCCTGCGTGAGCTTACTCAAGCGCGGCAGATCCTCGACTGAATCGGCGTACCGCATCACCTTCAAGCTGTTATTCATGTTGCCTGAATTTTTCTGAATCGTTCTCATCGGCTGCAATAAGGTCTCTACTTTTTCCAATTTAACACTGCGTTTTACCACCGTTCCCAGTTCAGACCACGCTTTAGGACTCAGATGATCCGCCCCTTTCATCGCCGCGTTGTGTTTAAAAATCGGCTCCAACTTAACCACTTTAGCGCCCCATTTTTTCAATGAAAGCAAAAATGAAGCGGAAATACGCCTGCTTTTTTTCGCAAACTTGAGTAACGACAACGCCATCTTACTCGGCAACGTCACCTCTGCGGCACTGCCCAAAGACAACACCGTGCCCGCACTCAAGGCCAAACTGATCGCTGACAGAGAAGCCACCAAATGATCTACCTCTTCATCGTGCAAATAATGCCCGACCTCTATAGAAAGATCCCGCAGATCCCCCATCACAGTAAAATCAGAACTGATACTGCCCACCAAAGCGGCATTGGAGTCACCTTCACCGAAAATAAAACCTTTACCGAACTCTTTGCCGTTGCGATAGCTGCTGCTAAAAAATCCCTCTTGTTCTGCAATCGCAGCCTGTAGTTTAGGCGCAACAGGCAGCTTTAAATCCTGCGTCAAATTCAAATACGCCTGCGCCAGATCCAGATCCTCGGCCAGCAGCGCCTGCTCAACCCGTTGTTGCAGCCTCGCTGGCGTCAACTCCTCTTTTAGCTGAGCCGTCACCTGCTCTTGATGAAAGCCCTCTATTTCAACTTGAGGATTAATCCACCACACCAACAGCACCGCAACCAACAGCGCAAGCCATAAATGACCCCTAACACCACGAGAACTCAACCTCGCCACCCAGAATCATAACGCCCCCCAAGCTCGGCCTGTTGCGCCCAGAGCAAAAAATCAGCCACCGCAGGTTCACCCTCTTGCGGTGCCCAAGGAGCAAAATCAGCCCCCTCACGAGGATCAAACGGGCCTTGTTTGACCTCCAAAATCACCGAAGTTTGTTGCAAGGGCAACACCGTGTGCCAGATCTTAGACGGCAGCTCCAACGCCAAAGGGCTGTTGGCAGGCGAAAGCACAAAGCGTTCAGTCACCTTGCCATCATCATCAAACAGCAACAACAAGGTCTCCGCTTGCACGGCCAAAATAAGCTCCCATTTATGCGCCTGCGGGTGGCGATGAGGCTGCACATACGTCCCCCTCTGCAAAGCGATCAACAATCGCTGCACCGGTTCATCCAAGCGGGCGTGCATGTTTTTATGGCTGCGCAGACGCGGGCTGTCCGCAGCAGCGGCTAATAATTCCGCACAGAGCTTGTGATCCACTGTTTTCAACTCAGACATAAACGTACTTTCAAAGCTCTACTTACCGTGCAGATACACTTCATCGCTAAAGCTGCTCACCCAATCGGGTTTTATCATCACCATAAAGGTCATAAAGAGGCCATTAAACACCGCCTCAGAAAAGAGCATCATCGGTGTAAAGGGCACATACTCATAAGCCAGACGGCTGTACTGCTCCAAGTCCGCCACCAGCAGCAACGACACCGCCGTCAACACCACCACTAGACTGGTGAGCGCAGCGGTAAAAAAGGCGTTAAACAGGGTGTAAACAAAAAAGTTGTGCGGCAAGCTCTGACGCGCAAAAACAAACAGGCGATGGCAGAGCCAAACCGGCAGCAAGCCCAAGAGAAAAAAGTTCACCCCGTAGGTCTGCCAACCGATGCCCCAATAGAGAGTCACAAACGCCAGCACCAGCGCCACCGAAAGCAACGCAAAACGCCAGCCCAACATCAGAGTCAGTGCCGTCACGCCGAGCAAGTGAAAGCTCAATCCCGGCACAAAATTAGCCCGCAAACCCCACAACAGAGCCAGAGCCAAAGAGAGCGCCAAAAAACGATGGCTGCCACACACCTGTAACATCAGTCGCCAATCGCCGTCACGCAACACAACAAACAGCACCGACAAGGCCAATAACCACCCACCCCAAGTCAAAAATTGAGGCAATAACTCCGCTGATAACACTATTTCAACTCCTCTTGCTGGCGTTGCTGCCGATTTTTAGCTCGCAACCGGCGTATTTTTTCCGCAATTTTAATCTCCAAACCGCGCTCAACGGGCTGATAATACTCCCGTTCCGACAAACCGTCAGGAAAATAACACGCTCCAGCGGCAAAACCATCCACCTCATTGTGAGCGTAACGATACCCCTCAGAAAATCCCATCTCTTTCATCAAATCCGTTGGCGCGTTACGCAGCGCCATCGGCACCTCCAAGCTGGAGTGCGTTTTGACATCGGCCAAGGCCTCATTAAAGGCCTTATACACCGCGTTGCTCTTCGCCGCACAGGCCAAATAAACCACCGCCTGCGCCAAGGCCAACTCCCCTTCAGGGCTTCCCAGACGTTCGTACACCTGCCACGCATCCAGCGCCAAGGGCAGCGCGCGCGGATCGGCGTTACCGATCTCCTCCGAGGCCATCCGCACCACCCGACGCGCAATGTAGAGCGGATCACAACCGCCATCCAACATGCGACAGAACCAGTACAGCGCCCCATCAGGACTGGAGCCGCGCACCGCCTTGTGCAGCGCCGAAATCTGCTCATAAAAAAGATCACCTTTGTTATCAAAACGGCGCAGGCTCTCCCGCGTCACCTGCATCACCACTTCCGCATCAATCAGCACCCCAGACTCCGACGGCTGAGCCATATCTGAAACCAACTCCAACAGATTCAACAGCCGTCGCGCATCGCCGTCCGAGGCCTGCACCAGTCGCAAACGCAGTTCAGCGGAGATCAACACACGCCGCTCCGCCAAACCGGCCTTCTCGCTCAAGGCGCGCTCGATCACCGCCAACAACGCTTCTTGCTCCAGCGGTTTCAACAGATAGGTACGCAGCCGAGACAGCAGGGCGTTATTCAACTCAAAGGAGGGGTTTTCCGTCGTCGCGCCGACAAAAAAGAGCGTGCCGTCTTCCAAATGGGGCAAAAAAGCATCTTGCTGAGATTTATTAAAACGATGCACCTCATCCACAAACAGCAGCGTCTGACGGCCACCGCTTTGACGTTCCGCTTTCGCCTCGCGCACCGCCTCACGAATCTCCCGCACCCCCGACATCACCGCCGAAAGACTCAAAAACTGCGCATCGCAGTGGGCCGCCAGCAGACGCGCCAAGGTGGTTTTGCCGCTGCCTGGCGGCCCCCAAAACACCATCGAATGCAGATGACCTTTTTCAATCGCTTGGCGCAGCGGCGCAGAATCGGCCAACAGATGGCTTTGACCTACAAATTGCGAGAGATTTTGCGGGCGCAGACGATCCGCCAAAGGTCGATAGGCGCTCTGCTCATCGTCCAACAACGAACCTTGTCGCCCCAAGCTCACTACAGATCCCCGATCACATCCACCCCCTCCGGTGGGCTGAAATGAAACTGCTTTTTATCCAACTCAATGTTGCTCTCCAGATCCATAAAACGGATCTGAGTCGCTTGACCAAAACCGTCTTTCAGCTCCATCACCTTCAACCCCTGTTGATCCAGCGCCAGAAAAATCTCGCTAAAATCACTCTCTTCTTGATGCGGTGTTAATTTATACCAAGAGAGGTCGTCTTTTTTTCCCAGCACCATAATCTGAAACGCAGCGGCCAAGGGCTGTTTTTGACTGAGCAATAAAATCGGCGCGGAACCAAGGTTCATGTCCAATTTTTTCACCGTTACTTGCGCCAAGTCTTGGTCGTAAACCCAGACTTTTTTGCCGTCAGAGACGATCAACTGCGCGTAGGGTTTTTCATAATCCCAGCGAAACTGTCCGGGACGCTGTAATAAAAAACGCCCACGACTCTCTTGGATCAGCTGATCCTTGTCGTCATAAAGCCGTTGCACAAACTCGGCGCGCAGGGTTTTAAGGTTATCAACATACGCTTGTAGGCGCTCGCCTTCACTCGCTTGCAAGCCAAAAGGCAGCAGAGAGAACAGCAACAACGCCTGAGAAAAAAACCGCATACACCTTGCTCCAATATTCATATTTAACCACGCGCCAAACAAGAGAATCACGTTACAGTCATTCTCCTACACAATCCAAAAATAGATATTTAATTACGCTCCAAAACTCTCCATACAACCCATCATTTTGTTGTTGTAAATAACCTTCAGCAAACCTTTTTAATTCCTCATCTGTCAAATATTCGTCAAGGAAAGGTGTAATCACCGCAGCACGCAAGGCTCTTAATTTTGGTATATCTAAGGCCAAATGATGGATGGTCTCACTCGCAAAATTATCGTTAGATACGCTTGGTTTAATACAACCATTTCCTAGATAAGAAAAACGACTTTCGCAGTCTGACTCAAGTGGCGAAACCAAAACAGCCTCATCAAACCAATCACCTTTAGCATTTCCACAATGGCGTGGTTCACCTTGTCGCAATTGGTTTTGACAGGAGCAGAGCATATTAGCAAACTCCAGCGCATCAACCCCTAAATCACTTTGCGGCCTAAAATGCTCAATATGAGAATCAGCCTCACTTAAGCGACGTTCACAATAACAGCAGAGTCCTCCCTGCTCCTGCATCAGCGCCTGTTTTACAGCCTGTTTTTCCGCACCGCCAAGATTGGCGTAACTCGGTTGCCACGCCTCACTGGCTAACGCTTTCCAATCGGTAAAAATTTGAGGTTCTGAGCACTTCTGTACCCACTTCATTTGCCAATAATCTCTTTACGCCGCATCAGCATCTCAGCCTTTACCAGCTCAGGGTCATCTCCAATCTCCCTAACCAACTCTGCAATGAGCACTCGTGCTTCAGAAAAACACCCCACATCAACCATTTCAAACAGCCGCAATAACTGATCCTCAACCTCATCCGGTCGAGTGGTCTCCAACCCCATCAAATCTTCCAGAATCCGTTCAACCGTTTTTCCATAGGATTCTTCTGCTTTTTCCACCACGAGCCCTCCCTCTGATTGAGAAAGCAGAAACAAACTTTCTGCATGAACTTGCGTTACCACATGAGGGGAGTGGGTCGAAACAATAAATTGACAACGGGGAAACACCTTGAGCAGGCAAGGCATGATCATCCTCTGCCATTTGGGGTGAAGATGCAGATCAATTTCATCAATTAAGACAACCCCCTCTCCCTCCAGTGGTCTCTCTCGGGCTGGGTTAGCAATGGCCATACGACGCGCTAAATCACCCACCATGGCTATCAAACATTTTTCACCGTCAGAGAGCTGGTTTACCGTCAGACGTTTGCCCTTTTTTTCAACTTCCATACGCAGTGGATTACGCCGAATCGTCAGATTACAAAACTCAGGCATTAAACCCGTTATCGCCGTGCGTACCGCCTCTAATTGAGGATCTGGAAATTGTGCCTTTGGATTAGAAAATGAGGCCTGTTGATCCCGTCTGAGTTCGTTTTCCAGATCTTCTCGTTCACGAAACCACTCAAAAAACTGACGAAAGTTGGCACCTCCGGCCAAAGCATCATCATAGGCAGCCAATAAACCAAAGCGATGTTTTGCCCTAATGCGCAGTGGGATATCTAAAACTGCACGATTAACAGGGTAGTAAGCCATCAACGGAATATTGACCCCTTCACTGTTGTCGGTTATTGCAGACTGAATCTGCTTAGCCACCTCTGTCATAGCCGTCAGATTTGAGGCGCTGCGTAGCTTACGGTGTCCCTCTCGTACTTGCACCCGATTCCAACTAACGTCATGCCCCTGAATATGAGCCGTGATCTGCAAATTAGTTTGAGATGCTCCATTTTGAATGTCATCAGGGCTTTCAATACGTCGACCAGCCCCCCCCACCTGCTTAATTCGTTTCGCCATCCAGGAGAGTAAAATCGCAACGGCATCCAGTACGCTTGATTTCCCCGCCCCATTAACACCGACCAACACATTCAATCGTTCATGAAACTCGAACTTCAGTGATTGCACACTTCGGAAGGCTTGGATCTCTAATTTCGTTATTTTCATTAATCTACCTACTGAAAACGCACCTATAAAATTAGGAAAAAACTCACTCTTTCGGCGGAGCCGGAGCCAACACCTCACGCACACCGCGCTCCGGATTGCTGCTCACCACCCCCGAAGCTTCCATCTCTTCCACCAGCCGCGAGGCGCGATTGTAACCAATGCGTAAACGCCGCTGCACCGACGAAACCGACGCATTGCGGGTCTCGGTGACAATGGCCACCGCCTGATCGTAGAGTTCATCTTGCTCACCGTCGCTGCCCAAAGAGGCGCTGCTGGAGATGGGTTCTTGTAAAATTTCATCAATGTAATTGGCCTTACCCATGCTCTTTAGATGTTTAACCACATTGTGAACTTCATGATCGTCCACAAACGCACCGTGTACTCGGATCGGATGCGCCATTCCCGGTGGCAAATAGAGCATATCGCCATGTCCGAGCAGATGCTCCGCGCCGCCCTGATCCAAAATGGTACGAGAATCAATCCGCGATGAGACCTGAAAAGCAATCCGCGTCGGCACATTGGCTTTGATCAAACCGGTAATCACATCCACCGACGGACGCTGAGTGGCCAAGATCAGATGAATACCCGCCGCTCGGGCTTTTTGCGCGATGCGGGTGATCAACTCTTCCGCCTTTTTGCCCACCACCATCATCATGTCGGCGAACTCATCCACCACCACCACGATGTAAGGCAAATTTTCTAAAAACGGAATCGGTGCCGCCGGATCAAAAGCTTCTGAACGCTTGTAGGTCGGATCTTTCAACGGCTCACCGGCTTCGATGGCCTCCGTTACCTTACGGTTGTAACCGACGATGTTACGCACCCCAAGAGAAGCCATCAGCCGATAACGCCGCTCCATCTCCGCCACACTCCAGCGCAGCGCGTTGGCCGCCTCTTTCATGTCCGTTACCACTGGAGTCAATAGATGAGGGATGCCTTCGTAGACGTTCAACTCCAGCATTTTTGGATCAATCAAAATCATCCGCACATCATTGGGCGACGATTTATACAGCAGGCTGATCAACATCGCGTTGACCGCCACCGACTTACCCGAACCGGTGGTACCGGCCACCAGCAGATGGGGCATTTTGGCCAGATCCGCCACCACCGCCTGACCGGAAATGCCTTTGCCCAGCGCCAACGTCAGGGGCGACTCTGATTTTGCGTACGGCTCAGAGCCGACAATTTCACGCAAGCGCACCATTTCACGCTGCTCGTTGGGGATCTCCAAACCAATAGTGGATTTACCGCTGATGCTTTCCACCACCCGCACACTGCTGATGGAGAGCGAACGCGCCAAATCTTTGGCCAAGGAGCTGACCTTGCTCGCCTTGATGCCTGGCGACAGCGCCAACTCAAACCGCGTGATCACCGGCCCTGGATGCACCTCCACCACGTCAGCCGTGACTTTATAATCGGCCAGCCGCAACTCCAACAGACGCGACATCTCTTCCAAGGTCTCCTCTGAATAACCTCGGGTCTCAACCACCGCCTCATCCAGCAGCGAAAGCGGCGGCAAACTCACATCATCACCGCTCTCAAGCACCGGCAGAGGAACCACCATTTTTGCCACTTTGGGCACTGCGCTATCCGGCAACGGTTGTTCTGGCAACACCTCCTCTGGCAATTCTTCCTGCGGAGCCAGCATCACCACCGCTTGTTTTTGAGTCTCATCAGGCACCTCAACCTCAGCGACAGGAGGCACACCCTCGACTTCGGCCTCAACCACCCCCTCTGGCTCTGGCACCTTAGTTGTAGACTGATCCAGCGGCGGAGTGCGTGCTAATTCCGTGCTGGGCAAGTCCGATAAAAGCGGCTCCTGTCGAACTCGTTTTTTTACCGGCAAAGGAGTCTCTTGCGACGCTTCAATAACGAGAGGCGAATCAACTTCAGACCTCGCTTCAGCAGCCTCATTATGCTCATTCCATTTTTGTTGCACCTGCTGCTGAAGCGCCTCGATCCCCTGCAAACTCAAAGCGCCGACGCGATCTATAATTTTCAACCAAGAAAAACCAAAACAGAAGCTGATGTTAGCCAAAAAAAAGGCCAATAAAAACAGCGTCGCCCCCACCGCACTGACCCCCACCACCAGCCATTCACTCAAGGCATCACCCAGCAAGCCCCCAGCAAACACCCCCAGCGGCACACTGCCTTGAGCGGGGATAAAATGCATACTGGCCAACGCCGCTCCGGTGACAAACAGCAGTAAAAATCCGATAAAACGCAGGCTAAACCAAAACGAAGGGGCGGCCTGATCCGCTTGACTGCGCAACAACATCCAGCCAATGTAACCCATAATAAAAGGTAAGCAGTACGCCATATAACCGAACAGATAAAGCAGAATGTCCGCAAACCACGCCCCCACACGACCGCCCAAGTTGTGCAACTCAACCACCTTACCCGTATGCGACCAACCAGGATCATGCAGACTGAAACTGACCAACGACAGCAACAGGTAAAGGCAGAGGCTCATTACCAGTAAGAGCCCGCCTTCGCGCAAACTGTAAATCAGACTTTCAGGTACAGCTCTGTTTGCTGCTTTTTTTTCTGTTCTGCTTTTTTTAGCGGCCAAGGGGCTTCTCTGTCATTCTGTTTAGGGGCACAAATCCAACCTCAAGCTGGGGTGAATCACCTCACCCGCAGCGATATTAACCGCGCGTTGCAAACCGTTATTCTGCATCCAGTCGTCATCAGCCAATTGGGTGACGTACGGCGTAATCGCCGCCGACAACGCTTGCGAGGCGGTCTGCGGCACCGCCCCTGGCATGTTACTAACGGCAAAATGCAGTACATCGTGGCAAAGGTACGTCGGATCTTGATAGGTCGTGGCGTGGGTGGTCTCAATGCACCCGCCCTGATCCACCGAAATATCCACCACCACACTGCCTTTTTGCATCGTTTTTATATCCGCATCACTGACAATGCGCGGCGCTCGTCGCCCCGCCAGCAACACCGCACCGATCAACAGATCGGCCTCGGCCACCGCTGCGGCAATGTCGGCAGCATAGGCGTATCGGGGCGAGACATTATGTCCGAAAAGGCGCATCGCCTCCAGACGTGCGGGCAAACGATCAAACACCGTCACCTCCGCGCCCAGTGCGGCGGCCAATTCAACGGCACTGCTGCCCGCTTGCCCCGCACCCAGCACCACCACCTTGCCACGGGGAGTACCGGCCACCCCACCCAACAAAAGACCGCTGCCGCCCATCGGCTGATGCAACAGATGTACGCCGCTCTGCACCGCGATCTTACCCGCAATTTGGCTCATGGGTGCCAGCAGAGGCAAAGTTCCCCCTGCCTCTTCAACGGTTTCAAAGGCAATCGCCGTGGCACCGATGGCTTGCAGTTCAGCGGCCAGTTTTGGCAGTGCGGCCAAATGCAGGTAACAAAAAAGACGGTGATGCGCCTTGAGGTGAAGCAGGTCTTCTGTCACGGGTTCTTTGACTTTGACGATCAGCTCCGCTCGTCGATACAACTCCGCCGCATCCGCCACCACCACCGCGCCTGCCTGTCGATAAGCAACATCATCGTAGCCGCTGAGCAGACCGGCGTTCTGCTCCACACACACCGTGTGACCCGCCGCCACCAGCTCAGCACAAGCAGCGGGAATCAGCGCCACGCGCCCTTCCATGATTTTGATCTCTTTTGCCACACCGATGTTACTCATGGTCTCGTTCCTAATTTGAAGAATCGAAACACCAGTATGCCGGTTAGTGCTTGCGCCTGCCAATTAAGAGATGCGCGTCAACATCGGGCAAGTTTGCTAACACCTCAGAAAACGTGAGGTATTTTTCCAGTACAGCAACCACATTGGGCAGCGGTTCTGAGAAAATTTCTGGCAAGTCCGCTTCGTTTTCATCCACAATTTGAAACGCCAATTTTTCATACGGTGGATTAAATTGGGCATCAACGCCGTGTTTATTGCCTCTGGCATCCATTCTATACCAGCCTTGTTTTTGCAAATACACAGCGTTTAGGCCATGCAAACAATAGGGCGCTCCCTTTTCAAACACGCTGAGCCGCTGATAACACAAACCCGCAGGAATCCCGTTGGCGCGCAGCAGTGCCGCCAACAGGTGGCTTTTGGCGTAGCAGTAGCCCGTGCCTTCGCGCAAAACATCAGAAGCTTTACAGGTTACGGGATCGAGTTTGTAATCGGCACTGTGTTTTATCTCATCTCGCACCCATTCAAAACAGCGTTTCGCCGTTTCCAACTCGTTTTCACTGCCTGCCGACAACCTGTTCGCCAATGTTTCAACATCGGCTGTCTGCCAGTCGATGTATTGTGATGATTCTATATATTTATCCATGAGCTTTTTTGGAACATTTCAAGTACACAAATTCAGGGTCTAAATCAGCGCCAGAAGCCCATTCTATAGTGTCAAATGAAACATGTACTTTTTCAAATTCTTGAACATTCGTTATTCGCCTAAAAAGGCCAAAATCAAGAAAGGGCTTCATATCTAAAACACCTTTCTCTCCATTATCAAAATCAATTGATAACACATAGTCTTCTTCAGCCAATACACGAATAACAGCAGGATACATCTTCTTCTCCTTATTATTGAAGCGGTTGAATTTTAAACGGCTCCTCACCGTTCATGACCAAACCCCAGTCTGCCAACAGCGCCTCTTGATGAAGTTCCCCCCAAGCCAGCACTAAGCGTGATTGTTTTTTTTGGAAGATTACCTTGAATAATTTCGCAAGAACGAATATCAACGGTTGCTTTATCCCTGTTCACCCCCTCCAAACAACAACCATCAGCACACCTCGCTTGTCCCTCTATTCCCCTTTGCGTAACATACCGGCAACTTTTGCCACCGCACACCCACATTGGAGCAAACATCATGAACGAATCCCAACACTGCCGACTATTGATTTTAGGTTCTGGACCTGCGGGCTACACCGCCGCCGTCTACGCCGCCCGTGCCAACCTCAACCCTGTGCTGATCACCGGCATGGAACAAGGCGGCCAACTGACCACCACCACTGACGTAGACAACTGGCCCGGTGACAACAACGGTGTACAAGGCCCTGAACTGATGGATCGAATGCGCCAACACGCCGAGCGTTTTAACACCCAGATCATTTTTGACCACATCAACAAGGCCGAACTGACAGAAAAACCCTTTAAACTGAGCGGCGACAGCGGCACTTACACCTGTGATGCGCTGATCATCGCCACCGGAGCCAGCGCCCAATATCTGGGTATGGAATCAGAAGAAGCGTTCAAAGGCAAAGGCGTTTCCGCGTGTGCCACCTGTGATGGCTTTTTCTATCGCAACCAAAAAGTTGCCGTCATCGGCGGTGGCAATACCGCCGTGGAAGAGGCGCTTTACCTCTCCAATATCGCCTCAGAAGTGACCTTGGTGCATCGCCGCGACACTCTGCGCTCAGAGAAAATTTTACAAGACCAACTGATGGAAAAAGCCGCAAACGGCAACATCAACATCGAATGGAACCACACCCTTGATGAAGTGCTGGGCGACAGCAGCGGCGTAACCGGCATGAGGATCAAAGACGTTAACTCCGGCGAGAGCAAAGATCTTGATCTGATGGGCATTTTTATCGCCATCGGCCACAAACCCAACACCGACCTGTTTGCCGATCAACTGGAAATGAAAAACGGCTACCTAACGGTACAAAATGGCAGCCAAGGCAACGCCACCGCCACCAGCATAGAGGGTGTGTTTGCTTCCGGTGATGTGATGGATCATGTCTACCGTCAAGCGGTCACCTCTGCCGGTACCGGTTGCATGGCTGCGCTGGATGCCGAGCGTTACCTCGACGCGCTGGGCGACTGAGCTTGGCACTCCAACTGCGCATCATCACCAGCCTGACGGAAGTTAAAGCCGAACAGTGGGACGCTCTCTGTGACGAGGAGAATTTTTTTCTCAGTCACGGTTTTCTACTTGCTTTGGAACAGACCGGTTGCCTAGAGCCGTTTGGCTGGCTGCCCCACTACTTTCTGCTCTGCGACGATAACAACCAACTGATTGCAGCGGTGCCAAGCTACATCAAAACCAACTCCTACGGTGAGTTTGTTTTTGATTGGGCGTGGGCCGATGCGTATCAGCGTTCGGGGCTGGAGTACTACCCCAAATTGGTGGTCGGCTCTCCCTACACTCCTGTCGGCGGCCAGAGATTGCTCTGCGCGCCGGAACGGCTACCGGAACTGCTGCCTGTGATGCAAAAAGCTCTGCTGCAATTTTGCCAGCAACAGAACATGACAGGGCTGCATTGGCTTTTTTGCACCGAA
>JAUZRS010000147.1 GCA_030950195.1 Gammaproteobacteria bacterium
TTATTCACTTTCGGCTCGTTTGCTATTGTTGTTTATCATCAGCGGGGTGTTGATGATGGGGGTGTTTCAGTATTTTATTGGCTCTTCGTTTAAACAGCATTTTGAGGATGAAATTCGGCCTCATTTACAGCACTACATTCAGAATCTGCATCGAGAGATCGGTTCTCCGCCTAATTTAGAGCGCGCCAAAGATC
Organism: Gammaproteobacteria bacterium; assembly: GCA_030950195.1. Lineage (GTDB taxonomy): Bacteria > Pseudomonadota > Gammaproteobacteria > JAUZRS01 > JAUZRS01 > JAUZRS01. The sequence continues at coordinate 195 of JAUZRS010000147.1, forward strand.
TGAGTGAGCGCCTATTGGTGGATATTATTATTGATGGCGAGAACCTTCATTGGTCATCGACGGGAGTGTTTCCTGAACTGAGTAAGTTTCACTTTCAGTCGGTGAACAATCGGCCGGATATGACGGTGCAGCGTGGTTTTTATCACGGTCAATTTTTATTGCGAATTAAAAAACATAAATACACCACGATTTTTATCACCCGAGGTTCATTGGATCATTTGGCCTTTGGTCGTTTGATTGTGCTCTCAGTGTTCTTATTTGTATTGGTTTTGGTGCTGCTTTACTTTGCTATTCGCTGGTTGTTTCAGCCGTTAAAAGTGATTCAAGCGGACATGCAGCGCATCGGTGCGGGTGAGTTTCAGCATCGGGTTAGCACCGCGCGTCGTGATGAGTTTGGTGAGTTGGCCAGCAGTCTTAATCAGATGGCGGATGATATTGAGCAGATGTTGGAGGCCAAAGGCCAGTTGTTGTTGGCCATCAGCCATGAACTGCGTTCACCGATTACGCGTGCCAAAGTGGCGCTGTCATTGATGGAGGAGAGTGCTCTGAAAGCGGGTCTTGCTGAAGATCTACAAGAGATGGAGCAGCTGATTTATGAGCTGTTGGAAGCGGAGCGACTTAATGGACGGCATCAGGCATTGAATTTGGCTGAGCAGTCTCTAAACGATGTGGTGGGCGAGGTGATAGAGTTTTATTTTCCAGCAGCAGGGATTAAACATGAATTGGATAAAAATCTACTGGCGTTTCAATTCGATGAGATGCGTCTGAAATTGGTACTGAAAAATCTGTTGGATAATGCGCTAAAACATCAGCAACCGAACAGTGCCGCGATTGAAGTAGAGACGTTTGTTGCTGGAGAGCGGGTGATTTTAAAGGTAACGGATTACGGTGAGGGCATTGCCGCTGAACATCTGCCGCATTTAACCGAGCCCTTTTATCGTGCTGATCCATCGCGGCAACGTAAGACGGGAGGGTATGGTTTGGGTCTCTATTTGATCCGCTTGATTGTTGAGGCGCACGGGGGAGAGTTACAGATTAAGAGCGAGTTGGGGGTGGGGAGTTCGGTTGTGGTGTGCTTACCCATCACCAATGCCCCCTTTATCTGATCGCCATTCTGCGGTAAAACCTTCTCACTGATTTTAATTTGGAGTGTTAACCATGAAAAATGAGAGCAAACAAGGTGTTTCTGTGGATGCGCCAGCCATCGGTATGGTGGGTGATCAAGATGAGCTGAAAGCGACTTTGAAAGAGCGTCAAAAGGCCTTAATCAATTTGGCTGCGAACGGCGATTCAGTGGAGCGCGGTCGGGCGTTGTTGGATGTGGCGGAGTCTCATCTGGGATTGACGGAGCACGAGCACGCTTGGCGCTTGGCAAAAGAAGGGTTTGATCTCTTTATGGCCGCTGAGAGCTGGCAGGATGCGGTGGAAGCCTGTGATGTGTTGTATCAAGCGCAGCAGCCTGCCTCCATTGCGGCGTTGGCACACGGTGTTTGGTTGGCGGTCACTTACCCCGTTGATCCGCAGGTGAGTTACACCTTATTGGAGCACATTGTGGATGAAACCCCGAATGACTCTGATGGTGCGGCGGTGGCGGCGATGACGGCGCATTACCTTTCGGATTTGCGCAGCAGCGATGAAGAACATGACAGCAATATTTTCTTAACCCGCAATCTGGTGGCGCGGGTGGCAGAACGTCACAGCGGTATCCAGAATCAGCTCGGTATGGACGTCTGGGTGGAGAAATTGCAACTCAAAGAGCCACAGGATTTTCTGCCGAAATTGGCGCAGATTCTTGATGTGATTGTGGAAGGTCAGTGGTGGTTTGATCGGGATGCGTTACGGGCTCGTTTGCCGGTGCATTAAGGCTTGAATTTAAAAACAGTGTAGGTGAAATTCAAGAGAAGTGATGCCACCCCTCCTGAAAGTTTCTCTATAACTCAGTAAAGCCAGAGTACTTGATCCCCGAAAGGGAAGCCATTTCACGGTGCCATGTTGCCAAGTCATTTTTATTGAATTGGTTGAAATCATGATGGCCACATGCGCGTGCCATCACTTGCATTAACTCCACAGAAGCATTGAAAAAATTATGCAGCTGTTTTGATGATTTTTCAATGTTCAGCCGTTTCCGTAACTCTGCTTTTTGCGTTGCGATGCCTGTGGGGCAGTTGTTGGTATTGCACATTCTTGCTGCAACACAGCCGATGGCTTGCATGGCGCTGTTTGACACAGCAATGCCATCGGCACCAAGAGCAAGCGCCTTTACAAAGTCCATTGGAACCCGTAATCCACCGGTAATAATGAGCGTTACGCGACCACTTTCGCCCTGTTTGTCAAGGTAAGCACGAGCACGTGCTAAAGCCGGAATGGTGGGAACACTGATGTGGTCTCTGAATATTTCAGGTGCAGCGCCTGTACCGCCACCACGTCCATCCAATATGATGTAGTCTGCACTGGCATCCAATGCAAATTGGATGTCTTTTTCAATGTGGTTGGCACTTAATTTAAAGCCAATAGGAATACCTCCGGTTACTTCTCTCACTCTATCAGCAAAGCGTTTAAAGTCAGCGACAGATGAAAGATCTTTAAAGGTTGGCGGAGAAATAGCCGGTTGGCCTTCTGTTATGTTGCGTACTTGTGATATTTTTCCTTGGTTTTTATTGCCCGGAAGATGGCCGCCGGTGCCGGTTTTTGCACCTTGCCCACCTTTAAAATGAAACGCTTGAACTTTTTTTAATAACTCTTCTTTGTAACCGAAACCCGCACTGGCGTATTCATAAAAATAACGCTCATTGGCCTCTTGTTCTTCGGGCAACATGCCGCCTTCACCAGAACAAATACCGGTTCCGGCAAGATTGGCTCCTGTTGCTAGTGCAATTTTAGCTTCTTCAGATAAGGCTCCAAAACTCATGTCTGAAACAAATAAGGGTATGTTTAGTTTTAGAGGTTTTTTAGCCTCTGGTCCAATAACCAGTTCTGTGCTAACACGCTGATCTTCCATTAAGGGTTTGGTGGCCATTTGCGCCACCATGAGCTGTATCTCATCCCAGTGGGGGAGTTTATGGCGAGGAACGCCCATAGAGGTCATTCGTCCATGGTGACCCAGTTTAGACAGTCCCTCTTTAGCCAGTTGATGGATGAATTCTACCGTTGGTTCATCTGTCGTTTTTTTTGCGACTGGCATCTCGTCGCTGTTGGTTGTTTTGACAGAAATTTCTTTGCCAATGTCTTCTTGGCTAAATTGCTGATGTGTGCCATCGCAATACGGCTTATTGGCACTGTGTTTACACATGCACAGATGGGCTTCACCATCGTGTTCTGCTGTGAAGGCCGTTGGAGAAAAATCTGTTCCAGCATGAGAGCCATCACAGAACGGTTGCTTATTGGATTTTCCACAGTTACAGAAGTAGTACTCTTCACCTTTTTTAAGGGTGATCTGTTTGGGTTTGTTATCTGCAATGGTCGGGTTGTTCATTTTTTTCCTTATGAAAGGTATTGCTATTAATTTCACTCATTTTCTCATGCGATGAGTGAACTCATGTGTTGCTTGTGCTCTTAATGGGCAGTTTAACTTTTAAACCCAATTTCATTGTGAGAACCGTCGCAAAATGGCTTGCGTTTACTTGCGCCACATCGGCACAAAGCACCCTTACTTCGATGGCAAATACCTGCGCCCGTTAGATCATTTATGCGTAATTCACCGCTAAAACCAATGGGGCCATCGGGGTATGAGGTGAAGTCGATTGTGCTCGCTTCAAATACGGCTTTAACCTCTTCTTTTTCTACTTCAGCTTGGTCGTCAAAATCATGGCGATGATGACTTCCATCACAAAAGGGTTTGTTTTTGCTTTGCCCGCAGCGGCATAAAGTAAGACGTGTAAAGTGTTGCCCTTCTATGTTCAGCGCACCTCTTAAGGCTAACGGTCCTTTTGGTAGCATGACTGCGGTTGCGTGTTCTGGTGTAACTTCGTTGGCTTCACCATCTAATCGTTCGAACGTGAGTGCGCTGGATGGGCAAAGCTCTACCACACGAATGATTTCATCCAATGGAGCACCCTTTAAATTAATCGGTGGGTTGGCATCACCGTTAAACACATCGTGTAACTGTCCAAAACACAACCCAGCATGGGCGCATTTTGAACCGTCAAAAGAGACTCTTATTTTTTCATTTGCATAGCTGTGTTGCGTCGGTTTGTTGCTCATATGTTCTCCGTTATTTTTGTCTTTCTAATCGCGATGGCGGTGAATATGACCGCAAATACCCACAAAATGGGTCCAATAATGCCTGGAATCATTGGGATATACCCTGGCATGAGCACATGAAGAATGAAGCCCACGTCAGTGACAGAGGCAATGCTCAGATTAAGCCAAAACCCAAGGCGACTGTTTCGCCAATTCAAGAGTACGGCAATGACGGAGACCGAAACAGCAAAAAAAACAAGATTCCAGGCATCTTGGTACACCCTGCCTTGAATAAGGCTGGGGTCTAAGGTTGCTCCAAGTTGATATGTGGCGATTGCGGCTTTAATGTGCAGCAGCCCCCACAACAGATAGAGTATGGCACCCATTTTATGCATCATGATGATTTACTCAATCGACACGAATGGCCATGATCACCTTGTAGCAGTGATCTTTGGTCCAGATGTCTACGCCACCCAGTTTATCGATCCATTTTGGCTCGGTGAGATTGGCACACTCTTGAGATACGGCATTCAAGTACGTTTCAAATAAAAGCGAGGTGTTCGCATACCCAACTTTTCCGGCGATGGCGTAAAAATCCACTGTTTGTAGCGCCTTGCCTGCGTTGGCTTGAATGTCTTGCATGTATTGTTTTTGTATCTCTACATCGTTGCGGGTGGCAAGACGACCCCAATGGCCAGAGACAAGCTTGTCAAAGTCATAGGATAAGATGACATCATGCGCTTTGAGATAGCCCATTGTATCCTCTGCAATGGCAAGCCCTTTGAAGGGTGTCCAGCCTGGAAAGATAATATCTGTTTTCATCAGCACTTTTTGTTTTTGGGCGTATATATAAATATTTCCAGGTTCGTGATCATCACCTTTGTATTCAAGTGTTAACTCTTGATTGCCCACTTTTAAGGTATAGCTTTCTTTGAATGTGATGCTGGGTAATGGCACGGTCTTCCCGCCAACAAACATGCCATACGGAAATGCTCTGCTGGGATCACTCATTCTCTGTAAGCGTTTTTTGGTTTCAATATGAGCAATGTAGTGTGCTGTTTTTGGGTACAGGCTTGCACCACCAATATGATCGGCATGAGCATGACTGTAAACAACGTGGGTAATCGGTTCTTTGGTTACGTCAGCAATCGCTTTCAGCATTTTGTCGCCGAAGGAGGGCGGTGCATCCACAACAATAACCCCTTTTCCAGTTGTCAGGAACATTGCGGTGTATGCGCCTTCCGTCACCCAATAAAGCCCGTCTTTGATCTCTTCAACAAAGTAACCTTTGTCTTTAGGGATGGGTACGCCCTTGGCTGATTCGGGCAGGGGTGCCGCTGCGAAAGTTGCAGAGGTGCTAAACAAGCATGTTAGTGCCAATATAATGGGTCTTATTTTCATAGTGATGCTCTTTTTTTGTAGGGTGTTTGAATAGGTTCTGCTGCTTATTTACCAAACCACATGCGTGATAAGAGGTGGTCTTTACGCACAAACTGATGGTACAAAGACGCTAAAATGTGCAAGGCAATCATTGCAAACAAGATTTTTGCTATCACGCCATGAAAAATACGCGGGAGAATGTCGTTGAAATCTTCGGGTAAAGCAACACCACTGCTATTAAATACGATGTCAGGTAATCCGCTAATAAGGGCGGTTGCAATGCCGCTACCCACCATGGCAAAGATAAGCAGATACAGAAGGTAGTGCGCCATAACACCGGCTTTATTCAGCAGCGCATTTCCAGCATCTGCAAGGGGCGGTTTTTCAGTAACGTTTCTAACGATGAGTCGGGCAATCATTAGTGTGAGAATAATAAATCCTGTAATCATGTGCGCTTTTAATGCAAGTAATTTCTCAGGATTGTCGTTAGGGATTTGACTTAGTATGTTGCTGCCCATAAATAGAGCTACAACGATCATAAATGTGAGTAGCCAATGCAGGCTGACCAGAGCGGGGTGATAGCGTTTCATGTTGATCTCTTATGATTTGAAGGTATCACTATCATATTGAAGCATCTGGGTGTTTAATATAGCTTTGTAGTCACATTATTGTTTCCTATTAGGGTCTAATATGAGTGTTTTGAACTATATGGAAGCGTTTACCCTTGCTGTGAAAACGGGCAGCTTCACGGCGGCTGCGGAGCAATTGGGGCTTTCAAAATCATACGTTAGCAAGCAAGTATCTCAACTGGAGAGTGACTTGGGGGTGCGTTTGTTGTATCGAACAACGCGTAAACTAAGCTTGTCTCATGATGGTGAGCAATTTTATCAACATTGTAAGTTGATTATGGAGGAAGCAGATAAGGCCAAAGCCGAAGCGATGGACAGTCATGATAAGCCCAGCGGAATCATTAAGCTCACCATTCCGCAGAGTTTTGTGTTGTCTCAAGCGGGGGCGGTTCTGATCAAATTTCAGCATGAATACCCAAATATTGAACTGGAAATTCAGGCGAGTGGCAGCAATGTAGATTTAATAGAAGAGAGTATTGACTTGGCATTGAGAATTGGTGAGCTAGAAGATTCAACCATGATGTGTCGTAAGTTGATGGATTGTGAATTTCAAGTCGTCGCCGCTCAGAAATACTTAGAACAACACGGTGTGCCGAGCCAACCTAAAGAGCTTACACAGCATAACTGTTTGGTTTACAGCGGTTCGCAACTCAATCGACAGTGGCCTTTCCGTTTACCCAGTGGTGAAACAATGACCGTCAACGTGCAAGGCAATTTGGGTTGTAATGATGGCCAGTATATTCTCAATGGTGCGCTTAATGGATTAGGTATTTGTTTTGGCCCTAGTATCATGTTCAAATATCATCTTGATAAAAAAGAGCTTTGTTTGCTTCTTGAAGATTATTATCTTCCCAGCGTTTCTATTTCTGCTATTTACCCACTCAACCGAAATTTGTCTCGAAGAGTTAGGTTGTTGATTGATTTTCTTGCTGAAGAATTATCGAGATAAA
>JAUZRS010000148.1 GCA_030950195.1 Gammaproteobacteria bacterium
CAGCGCCATTCTCGGCTGTTGACGCTGAGTAATAAACTCTCCGTTGCTGTCCACCACCATCCAGCGCCGGTCGTCTTGCAAACCACGCGCCTCCAGCAGCACCGAATCCAACGAGATACCACGTAAGGATTTACAAGGGTAAATTATCAAAGATGAGATGGTCACTTCGCCTTTGTTTCTGCGTCGAAACCAGCCTTTTACGCCACCACTCATGTTTTTTGCACCGTCTTTAAAACGTTGCAACAGACGACGCGCCCAAGCGAACTCCATCCCCAAAATGCCCAACCCAATCGGGATCACAACCACCGCCGGTCCTGGGGTCACCAACATAATGATGCCAATGAGCAACACCGTACTGCCCACAATAAAAATCAACAGACGACGAATATGACGTGTGCCTAAACGCAACAACGCTTGTAAAGAACCCGTAGGCTTGGCGGCGAGCTCTTCATCTTGGCTACTTTTTGGATTTTCTGGGGTGGGTGCAGACATAAGTTCACAGATCTTAAAAATAAGGGCGCACTATAACGTCACCGCTCGCAATTGGCGATACGTTCGAGGAGAAGAAAGGGTACGATGCTTAAGGGATTGGCGCTGCGAGTCACTACAGGCAGAGTAAGCCCATTACCTCAATCACCCGCAACATGGTGGAGAAACGCCACGGCCAGATTTACTTGACCACTACACTACATTACCTCTACATGGAAAATCAGTAAACAGAGGGAGTAGTTCTAAATGATTGTTTTATATGGAGCTGGCGATAGGAGTCGAACCTACGACCTGCTGATTACAAATCAGCTGCTCTACCAACTGAGCTACGCCAGCAATAACAGTTTTTCAATAGATCAGTGATTACCAATCTGCTGCGGGATTGTAGGCAAAAGCGTCCCACAAAGCAATCAATTACAGGCTCTTTCTAGACGCTGTAAAGATTTCTCTTCCTTGCCTCGTAGAAGCGCCAGATCAATCGGCTCTTCAGCGCTGATATAATCGAGCCAATAGAGCTGACGAGTGCGGAAACGACTCAACATCTTAGGTTGAAAGCCTCTTCTTTTCACCAAAGTCATACGACGTAAAGCGTGTTTTTTATCCTTAAACAGACCCAAGGAGATCGCGTAACGCTGCGCACCACGTTTTAAAATAATGTAATAATCTCGAATTTTCTTCTGTTTTAGCTGTTCCGTTACCTTTTTTGCTTTCGCCAAAGAGGGCAAAGCACTCAGGTAAACTTGATATGAGTTCAGATAACGTTCGTTCAAGTCACGCTGAGTCACTTTAATTTGCTTCTCAAGCAATTTCGCTGTTGCCGTTTTTACCGCATCCACGCTGATAAAAGGTCCAAGGCTAAAACAACGCTTTGGCAAAGAGCGCTTCAGCTCCTCCGACTCTGTTTTACTAAGCACGCTACGATCGTCGGCCTCCTCTTCGATAGCGCTCATTTCACCCTCTGAAACCGCAGCAACTTCGATCTCCGTATCCCTGTTTTTCATCAAAACCTCTACAGAAGGCGCGGAAGCAACGCTGGTCGGTTTTTCAGTCTCATTTGTATCTCTCTCTGCAATCAGCTTTAATTTAGCCACACTGGCGAGAAAATAATCATTAGCCTTCATCGATTTAGGCGCTAAAAAAGAGAACCAAGCCAAAGCAGACAGGTTTAAAAACAGCAATAACAACAAAAACAGACGCATAACGTTATCGATCCACCCAACATTCAACACCTTGCAAAATAAGGTCAGGTAAGAGCACCGCTTCTAAACCCAAAACCCTGTTCAAAAGCAGCGCATCCCCCCCCGTCATCAACACCTTAACCGGAACTGACAGATTAATTTCACACTGATTAACAAAGGCCGTCACCACACTGGCCAAACCGTGCAAAGTCCCGCCCACAATGCCATCTGCGGTGTTCTTTGCCAGCCAAACCGCTTGCCCCTGCTCTGTAAGCAAGCCCACATCATTCATCAAAGCGCGACGCAAACCCTGCAAACCTGGGAAAATCTGCCCGCCCAAATGTTGGCCATCGGCAGTCAAACAGTCCATCGTCAAGGCACTCCCCGCTGAAATCATGCACAGGTCAGAACGGCAAAAACGGCGCGCCGCCAACAGTGCCGCCCAGCGATCATTGCCCAACTGCTGCGGGTTTTGGTAGCCATTGCGAACCCCCAACAGAGCAGCAGAGGAACGCAACCACTCCACTGGCAAGCCCCACACACGTTCTACCCAAGTGGTTAATTTCTCCTCAATCAAGGGGGACAACACACTACAGACCAAAACACGCTCTGGCTGAAGAGAGCGCCATTGTTCGCCAAACAGCTCACCCAATGGCCGATCTTTCCAAGCAATGGCTTCAACCTCAGAGCGTTTTCCAGCGTCAACGTAACGCCACTTTAAGCGCGTATTGCCCCAGTCGATTAATAACCTCACTGCACCACCCTCACACTCACCTCACCGCTGCTGAAGGTTCGTAACTGCCCCGCCACCAAAATACGCAAACAGCCCCTTTGATCCACTCCCTTAGCCACACCCTGCAAAATACGCTTGGGCAAGATCAAATTAACCTCTCGTCCTTGCAGCAGATCCCAACGTGACCAACGTGGATAAAATGAAGAAAAACCACGCACTTCATAGTCTTCGTACACTTGAGCCAATGCAATCAGCAGTTCAGCCAACAATTCACTGCGAGAAAGCCCAAGCCCCAATTGAGTCACATCCATACAGGGCTGATCAATCTCTTTTCTCTGCTCTGAACTCAAGGCGTAATTCAAGCCAATACCCGTCACTACCGCACTTTTACCAACAACAGGAGGCTGTACTTCAATCAGCAAACCGGCTAATTTTTTCCCATCAACACAGAGATCATTCGGCCACTTCAAAGCCACCCTAGGTAACCCCAAATAGGTCAGTTTTTCCGCCAAGGTAATCCCCACAGCCAAACTAAAACCCGCTAAGCGACCTTGAGCAGAAGAGAGGCGCTGAACACAAGAGAAGGTCAAACCACTGCCCACAGAAGCCAACCACCGCTTTCTTCTTCGCCCTCGCCCATGGGTTTGGCTTTCAGCAACGCAGACCTGAAAGCCTTCCGCCTCTGTTTGACGCATCAAATAGGCATTTGTAGAATCCAGTTCTGAAAAAACCTGCAACGACTCACAAGTCACCTGCGCTTCGTTCAGCTTCCCTCTCAACACGGATTCATTAATGGGGTCAAAAGAAGACATAGAACAAAACCACGACTTAAACCTATTCTTAGGAATTCAAGCGCCGTATTATAACCAACAGCACTCTTTCATTAGCGGATTATTCACACTCTTTATGCATCACATCACTTTTTTACAGCAACGCTACTCCACCGCAGCCAAACAACTGGGCGAACCGGCTCCAAACAAAGCCGAATTGGAGCAAATTCTAGCCGCAGCGGTTGCCGCCCCCGACCACGGCGGTTTGCAACCGTGGCGATTTTTGATCATTGAAAAAGAGGCAAGGCAGAAATTAGGCGACTTGATGGCTTCTTGTTATCAAAAGCGTCATCCACAGGCAACAACCGAGCTAGTGGAACGTCAGCGCATCAAACCGCTGCGTTCACCGCTCATCATCACCGTCGTGGCCAGAATCCAAAACAACCCCAGCGTCAATAAAATGGAACAGATCCTCTCTGCCGGAGCGGCTTGCCAACAGATTTTATTGGCAAGCCAAGCGCTGGGTTACGGTGCCATCTGGCTTAGCGGTGAAAGCATTTTTGATTGGAACATCAATGAGGGATTGGAGCTGGATTTTGATGATCAAATCGTTGGTTTTCTCTACCTCGGCACTGAATCCGAAAAAATCACAGCACCTCAGCGTCCTACCGTTACAGACTTTATCCAGCACTGGAACCCCAGCTCTAAATCATAATGAAGACCCTTCTCAAGACCGTAACCATTACCATCGCCCTTCTGAGCTTCGGCAGCCAAGCAGAACAAATTTACATCTACAAGGAGCGCGATGGCACACAGTGGATTACCAACCATCGCTTAAAAAGCCAAGCAGGACGGTATAAGTTTGTTAAGTATCATGGTCGTCCCACCGCCACCCGCTCTTGCCACAAAGTCACCCGCAGCATTCTTAATCAACGGGCAAAAAAATATCAACAGATCATCGAACACGCAGCAAAAAAACATTCGGTCAGCAAACACCTGATTCGCGCCATTATTGAAGTAGAGTCTTGTTTTGATGAAAAAGCCCATTCTCGCGTGGGTGCTCAAGGCCTGATGCAATTGATGCCCAAAACGGCCAAATATTTAGGCGTAACCAACTCATTGAACGGCAAACAGAACATCGAAGCTGGAGTACGTTATTACGCCGAGCTGCAACGGCGTTTTAACTACAACTACAAAATGGCCATTGCCGCCTACAACGCCGGCCCCACTGCGGTGGAAAAGTATCAAGGCATTCCACCCTACAAAGAGACTCAAGGTTACGTTAAAAAAGTATTAAAAAAATACCGTGCCTTTTTAACCGCTAAAAAATAGCTTCAAGCATAATTTCCATTTTCTAACGGACATAAAAAAGCCCCACCAAGGAGACCTTGGAGGGGCTAAGAATAAGCGCTTGGCAGTGACCTACTTTCACATGGGGAAGCCCCACACTATCATCGGCGCAAAGGTGTTTCACTTCTGAGTTCGGGATGGGATCAGGTGGGACCA
>JAUZRS010000149.1 GCA_030950195.1 Gammaproteobacteria bacterium
GTTAATTTTCGCCAAGTACTGATCTTGCGTCCTGAATTTCTCTGGATCAAAGCCTTCCCTAACAACGAACAAACCCGTTCACAGCCGCGTTTATTAGCACCGATGGTGAAAATGTTGGCCGGTCGTGGCGAAGGCTCGCGCATTTCAGCTTTGGCCATGCGCGCCATGCTTGATGGCATTCGCCTGCGGCTGGATGAATCCCGCGACTTGTCACGTTACATGAGCGGCTTGCTGGTTTTTCTCGGTCTGCTCGGCACCTTTTGGGGCTTGCTCGACACCATCTCTGGTGTGGTAGAGGTGATCAAAAGTTTGAGCCATCAAAACGACGACTTGGCGAGTAATTTCACCCAGCTCACTCAGCAACTGCAAGTACCGCTGTCAGGCATGAGCACCGCCTTTAGCTCCTCGCTGTTTGGTCTCTCCGGCGCTCTGATCATCGGCTTTTTAGATCTGCAATCCGGTCACAGCCAAAATCGGTTTTACAACGACCTAGAAGAGTGGCTCTCAGAACTGGCTCATCTGCCCAGCGGCAGCCTCAATATCGAAGGTGGCAACGGCGGCGTATCCAGCTACATCGAAGCGCTGCTGGAGCAGACTGCTGACAACCTTAATAACCTGCAACGCAATATGGATCGCGGCGAAGAAAATCGCCAACAGGGACAGAAAAAACAGTTGGAATTAGCAGAAAAACTGACCCACTTAACCGACCAGCTGGCCACTCGTTTAGGTGAAACTCAGAGCCACAACGAAAATATGAACCAACATCTGCACAACATCGACTCGGGCATCAACCGTCTCTTGGGCGAACTATCCAAAGACCGCGCTCAATTCTCTCAAGAAGTACGCGATGAAGTACGTCTTCTGGCGCGCACTCTGGCTCGCAAAGGCCCCACAGAATAAGGAGTCGTCATGTTAGCAAGCCACCGCCGCCATCAAACGGTCAATGTCTGGCCTGGCTTTGTGGATGCCCTAGCGGCTGTGCTGCTGGTGTTTATTTTTATGCTGCTGATTTTTATTGTCGGCCAGTTTTTTCTCACCGATGTCTTGATCGGTCGAGACAAAGCCCTAGATCAGCTCAGCCGTGACATTCATAAACTCAGCAGCGTACTTTCTCTGG
>JAUZRS010000015.1 GCA_030950195.1 Gammaproteobacteria bacterium
GCCAGAACCTGAGCCAGAACCTGAGCCAGAACCTGAGCCAGAACCTGAACCTGAACCCGAACCTGAACCCGAACCTGAACCTGAACCTGAACCCGAACCTGAACCTGAACCCGAACCCGAACCCGAACCTGAGCCTGAGCCTGAGCCTGAGCCTGAGCCTGAGTTTTTACTGCCACTGGAACCGGTGCCTGAAACGACACAGGAACAGACGCGGGTACGGGCTGATTTATTAGATAAATTGGTCAGTTCCGCCGGTGAGGTGAACATCCTTCATACTCGACTTGCCGAGCAAATGGGTGATTATCGTTTTAATTTGACCGAACTGGATCAGACCGTGACCCGTTTGAGCAGCCAGCTGCGCAATATGTCAGCCGAAACGGAAGCGCAAATTCTGTTTCGACATGAGCAGGATGATGATCCGACGTCGTTGACCTCTTCGCAATTGGAGTTTGATCCACTGGAATTGGATCGTTATTCGGCTTTGCAACAGCTCTCTCGTTCGTTATTAGAAAGTGTCAATGATCTACGCAACATCAAAGACTTTTTAGAGGGTTTAACTCGTGAAAGTGAAGATCTGTTGCAGCAGCAGGCACGGGTAGGGGCTGAACTGCAACAGGGTTTGATCCAGACACGCATGACCCGTTTTGATGTTTTGGTGCAACGTTTTGCCCGTACCGTTCGTCAAACAGGCAGTGCTCTGCATAAAAAAGTCTCCTTTGTTATGGAAGGCGGTGAGATTGAAATTGAGCGCGGTGTCCATGAAAAAATGGTGGCTCCCCTTGAGCATATTTTACGCAACGCCGTTGCGCATGGCATTGAATCGTTAAATCAGCGTCGTCATTTGAATAAACCGGAAGCAGGCCAAGTTCAGATTATCTTAAAACGCGAAGGTAATGATGTTTTGATTGCGGTGCGTGATGACGGTGCGGGTATGGATCTGAGCCTGATTCGGAAAAAAGCGGAACAACAGGGTTTGATTGACCCTGATAAGCAGCTTAGTGACAGCGATTTGCTGCTACTGACCTTAAAAGACGGTTTGAGTACCGCATCGGCTGTGACCCAAATTGCTGGTCGAGGCATGGGTTTGAGTGTGGTCGAGAGCGAAGTTAAACAGATGGGCGGCAGTCTAAGCATCAAAAGTGAAAAGGGCGTTGGCACTGAATTTTTGGTTCGTCTGCCACAGACTTTGGCTGTTGCTCACTCTTTGCTGGTCAAAGCTGCTGAAGAGACCTATGCCATTCCGGTAATGGCGATTGAGGGCGTGACTCAATTGCCCGTTGAACAGCTGGCGCGTTATTACCAAGATCGTTCCCTGCGTTATGAGTATTCGGGTGCTGAATACGAAGTTCAGAGTTTGGCTTCCGTACTGGAGATTGGTGTACCAAAATTAGAGAGTGAGGAAGCCACCCAGCCGTTGATTATGCTGAAAGCAGGCCAGCGACGAGTGGCGATTCATGCCGATTGTTTATTGGGACGGCAAGATTTGGTGGTGAAACCGACCGGTCGGCAAGTGAATGCAGTGCGTGGCATTGCCGGTGCTTCGATCCTATCTAATGGCAATGTGGTTTTGGTGCTGGATCTGGGCGCCTTTATCCGCTCTGGGGGGGATTTTTCACAAGGAGCCAAACAGCAGTCTCAACAACTCAGTCGTGAATTGCGTCAGCCAAAGGTGCTGGTGGTGGATGATTCCATCACCATGCGTCGTGTTACGGAAAGGGCGTTGCAACGTTATAACTTGAATGTTGTGACCGCTAAAGATGGCGTTGATGCCTTGGCGCATCTGGGTAACTCGGTGCCGGATTTGATGTTATTGGACATTGAAATGCCAAAAATGGACGGTTACGAGGTCGCTTCGTATATGCAGAAAAACGAACGCCTGAGTCGAGTGCCTATTATTATGATTACTTCACGCACAGGTGAAAAACACCGAGAAAAAGCGGAAGCCTTGGGGGTAAAACACTATTTGGGTAAACCCTACCAAGAGAGTGATCTACTGGCTCGCATTCGGCTGGTGTTAAAAGAGGTCGGGTTGGATGAATACCTCCATGACTGATGCTGATGTGTTGAAATGTTTGATGATGCCGCTGGAGAGTTTCAACCTTTTGTTGCCCAATGTGATGGTGGCTGAGGTGGTTCCCAGTCGTAAAGTAGAGCAGTTGAATTCTGCACCCCATTGGTTGTTAGGTCAGTTTGAGTGGTGTGGTTTGGACATTCCGCTGATCTGTTTTGAGGAGTTGTGTGGTACTGGTGGTATGAAGGCAGGGCGTGGTCGCATTGTGGTGTTGTACGCTTTGAGCAGTCACTGCGTGTACGGCTATTACGGTCTGTATATGCGCGATATTCCGAAGTTTTTTAGTCTGCA
>JAUZRS010000150.1 GCA_030950195.1 Gammaproteobacteria bacterium
CTGAATTCCACTACCGACAAGCCACCCGTGGGATTGTTATTGCTGTCCAGAGGGCCGACCCGATCCAAACCGTAACCGCGAATTGCACCGCCCGCATAAAAACGCCGATTGGCGGGAATATCAATCAAGGGTTCACCTTGCAAAGAGCCAAACCGAAAACGACTGGCCAACAACTGCGAACCGCTTTTATCCAGACGAAAATAATACGAAGCCCGACTCTCCAGTTTAAGAAACAGCAAGTCCATCTCCGAGCTACCCGCAAAGGGAGTGGCGATTAATTTAAATCGAAAACCATCACGGGGATCAAGTAAGTCATCCCGACTGTCCCAACTCAAACTGTTGGGCAGACCCAGCAATACTGCTCGATGGTCGCCTTCGTTGTCATCCAAATTATCGTAACTGACCGAAATGCCGTAGGTCCAACTCAGATGCTCATTCAATTTCAGCTCTTGGCCTAAGGTGGCCTCAGCCCCGTATTGATCAAAGGCATCGCTCTGTTTTTGCGTTGCCGTACCGGTAAAAAAGAGCGTTTTACCCAAATTTTCTAAATTCGGGCGGCGCAGCGTCACCTCTTGGTATTGGCGTTGCGGTAACCAATCCAAATCCACCCGCACATTATCCCCCACGCCAGTAAAATTACGATGCTGCCAAGAGCCTTCGATCCCCATGCCATCGGTGGTGGCGTAGGTAATCCCCGTGCCTAAGGTGCGGTGCTCATTTTCTACCAAGACCACCTGCAACGGCACCACGCCCTCATTTTCAGATCCCGCTCGCACTCGAACGGTCTCAAACAGATGGGTTTTAATCAATCGTGAGCGCATCTCATTCAGTTGCTGCTGCTGATACAGATCACCTTCCAATCCATCACGCCGCGCCGCCACAAACGACGGTTTCACCTCTTTCAGCCCCACAATTTGCAACGCACCCATTTTAGCTAATGGCCCCAGATCCAGATCCAACACCACCCGCAGACTTTTTTTGCTTTGCTGTAAATAAACTGTGCGCTGCAACACACCTGGAAAGGGGTAACCCCGCTCTTTAAACCAAGCCAATAACAGACGCTGAGCGGCAATGATGCGCTCTGCTTTTCCTCCCATCTGCAAAGTGAGACCCAACGCTTTGAGAGGTGGTAATGCCGGACAATTCGCGTCATCTTGCGGGCAAGCCACCTCACCTCGATAGAGCCGAATTTGATACGCCGCAAGCCGGTAAAGCACGCCTTTTTTAATCGTGATCTGCACTTGGTAAGGGCTAAAATCACTCTGACGTGAGCTGATTTTATGACGTAGATCAGGCTGGTAATACCCTTCGGAACGAAGCACCTGCTGAAAACGTTTTAAATCCGCCTGCAAACGTCGTTTCAACCCCAGCAGCGACTCTGGTGGTCGATCTTGCAAACTCTGCAAAGTAGAACTGCCTTGCAATAGAGGCTGCAAGCCGCGCGAATCGACCTCAATCTTTAATTCGTAAGCAAATTTACGACTCGACTCCGCCCATAACGGCGAGAACCAGAGGCTGAATAATAGCCCTAGAATAATTGAAAAGGTTACCTTCACTGCTTACTCAATTTCCCTTTTCTAATCAGTAGGCTGCGTAAGCAACATAGAGGGCCGGGTTTTAAATCTTTCATACCAAGCCAGCAATTGCGGGCATTCAGCAGCAGACAACGCTTCAGGCAAACGAAAATCCAGATAACCCAACGCAGAAGCCACGGTTAACTGCGCCAATGTCACCTCACCTTTCAACTCGCCCACCCGAGCTTCCATCACAGCCAGCGCGGAGTGAATCGCGCTCGACCAACGCGCAATCCATTCGGCAGAGTGTTGATCAGTTGGCCTGCGCCGCTCCATGACCAAGTTGTAAGACTCGTCAACCACCCCATTTGCCAGTGCTTCCCAGCGTTGTCTTTGCCAATGAAGCCAACCCGCACCCGCAAGCAGTGTTGACTGTGGGGATAAACTGTCGAGGTAACGGCACACCAACGGGCTGTCAAACAGCGTCTCTCCATTTTCCAATAATAGGGTCGGGATTTTTCCCAATGGATTTAAGGCTATTAGCTCAGGGTTATCTTCAAAGGGATTAACAAATACAATCTCAACCTGATCCTGCAACCCCTGCTCGATTATCAACAATCTCACCTTACGCGAGTACGGCGAAGTACTTGAACAGAACAAACGAAGTCCAGTGCTCATAATAAACAACCCTTTAAGCTGTATAGGCAACCACCGCCACTCTCAATCTTCATACTTTAACCAACGTATTTTCATCCGTATGATTAAAAAGGGCTTCATTCACCGGTATCCATAATTGAGTGGTCTCTTTATAACTAAAACGGCCATTATCATGAATCACCACATCTAAAATATACTTCATGGTTTTATACGACTCATCCAAATATTTATTGGACAAGATCCCATACGTTTCAGAACCCACCTCGGCGGACAAATGCAACCGCTTACTCTCAACATACGCATCACCGCCCGCGTTAATCAACACCCCACGCGGCACCATAAAACAGCGCAACACCTGTTCATTGGCCGCATCCCACAACCAATATCCCAGCTCTTCATGAAACGCATCGTTTTCACCCAAGCGCCATGCCGTCATCGAGTAACGTAAGCCGTACAACTCTTGTGGTCCATTTCTAACTGGACCGAGCGCTTCAAAGGTCACCTTTTCACGATAGCGAGTCTCTTTCACTTTGCTGTGAACACGGGAAACATCAATGCCTTGATCTCCCTCCCAACAGCCAACAAGAGCTGCTAAAGGGCCTAGTTTATTTGTTATCTCTTCGTTCATTTTATTCTCCTAATGGGTTATTCATTGTCCTAGCACACTCTCAGAATACCTTTCCCACAACTGCCGCAATCGTCTCTCTTGCTCCAGCAATACTTCAGAACGATAAACTGCACTTTCAAAGCCCTGCAAAGCTGCTTTCACCCCTTCGCCTAACGGCTCAAGCTGATGCCGTTTAGCTTCTTCAGGATGCAGCAGAGCAAAACTAAGCCCATTAACCAAGCTACGATAAATCACCGGCCCCGTGCTGTTTTCACTCTCCTCACTCCATTGTGCTGCACTGTGCAAGGCGGCGTTCATAGCTTGGAACGCCTCATCTAAATGCCCTACTTTCTCCAACGTCAGCGCCAACTGCTGCTGATCTTTGCACAGAAACGAGAGACGGCTCGCCTCACTGTAAGCGTACATCTGTGGTTCGGCTTCAATCTGCTGCCACAAAGTAATCCGTGCTTGATGGTGTACAACAGCCTCATCTGCTCCACTTAATTGCGCCAAAAAACCGTGCGCCAACAGTTGATAACGCACCGCATCGGTTTTCAACAGCTGGGTTTGGCTTTTTTCTTCTGGTTTCAATTGAGTACTTAATTGCAAAACCCGCTGATACTGATCAACGGCTTGCCTATTTTTCTGCTGTTTTTTCAGGGTATAAGCATACGCTAAACGGGCTTTAATTTGGTTGTTAACACTTAAATTATCCGACTGCGCCAACAGCGTTTTATAACGTTGCTCAGCCTCAATGTAATGCTCCGCTTGCAAAGTATAAAAAGCCCATTTCTCCAAAAAAGGCAACGACTCTAAGCTAGGGGCCTGTTTAGCCAACAGATAGGCTTGCTCGGCCTGCTGCTGCGCCTCTTGTGGTTGATTGCTGTAAAACAGCGCCCGCGCCGCAAACCAACGCAGATTGGCTTCCCGCTCCGCATTTAAAAAAGGCGCAGTCAAGCGGTGCTGAAAAAACCCAGAGGCCAAACCGTAATGCCGCACATCCAGATGCAAGTGCGCCAAGTTTTCCCACACCACGGCATTGATGCGCTGGTTTTCACGACCAAAATCAAGCGCCATCATATAGTGGTGATGCGCCTGCTGAAACAGGGTCTGATCAAAACGGTAGCCTTGCTGAGAACGACGTAACTGCCGATGGTAAATCACCCCCATTAACAGCTCCTGCATTGCTGGCGTACTGCTGCGGTGATCCATTGTTTGCAGCAACGCCAGCGCTTTTTCCTCTTGCTCTTCAGTACTTTTTTCATCCAACATGAGTTGCAACGCCTGCACATAAGGCGCACTGACCGCCAACAGTTTCTGCTTTTCCAGTAACTGATAAACCTGTTGTAGGTTCTCTTTTTTATTCAGACTCGGAATGGCCGCCAGCTCAATCAGCTGGTAATGCGCTTCTAGATCATCGGTCTGGCGAAGGGCGCTGTAAAAGGTATTATAGGCTTTGGTCAGCTGACTCTGCTGCATCAGGCCATAGGCTTTATCCAACATAATGGTCGCGTATTGATCACGGCTGTTCGTAAATTCCATCTCAGAAATGTGCGTCAATAACAACCAACTGCGTGACATCAGCTCCATAAAATCGTAACGCTCAGCGGCGGCCAAAATTTGTATGGCGCGGGTATGGGCGACTTTACGCAGCAACGGCTGCTGCTGGCTGTCACGCAACAGTTGGCTCATGCGCGCAAAAGCCTGCTGCTGTTGCAACGGTGTCGTCATCTGTGCCAATCGCAAACCGGCCAACTCAACCTCAAACAGAGCTTGCACCTCTGTCACCTGACTCTTTTTTTGCAATGTCAGCAACTGCTGGCGCTGTGCCAGATCCGGCTCCAATTGCGCTAATAATTTCAGATAGTGAAAAGCATAATAGAGCTGTGCTTCTAGGGAAAAATGGGGGTGATTAAACATCGCCGGATAGAGGCTTAACAATCGCTTTGGATCGCTCTCTTGTAGCAACAATTTATACAATTCAAAGGCTAAATAACGCTCCAATGGAAATTTCCCTGCCTGCAAACCTACTTGATCCAAGCGCTGCAAAGCACTCTCTTGCTGTTCTAACTCATAATCAAGATAAGCATTAACTAAGTTTTTTAACTCTGGCCACTGCGACCCCTGTTGCAATTGCTGACGTTCATTTTTAACCCAACTCTGAAAACGTGCGGTCACAATACCCACAGGTATTTTCTGTTTACTGGAGCGAATGGCCAACAGACGATTCAGGCTTTGGTAAAAAAGGGCTAAATTGGGCTGTTGACTCTTCACTTGTTGCAACTGAGCCAAATAATAACGCGCCGCAGAAAATTCAGCGTTGTCCAAATGGTGACTCAAAATACGTTCGACAATCGAATTGTCAACCGCAGGAAAACGGTAACGCAACGTATTGAGAATCAACAAACGCGCTGCATGGCTGCGCGCGGCACGATGCGCTTCCCACAACTGCTTCACTCCCCACTGCTGTGGCACCACACCTTGCAAACGAGTGCGGTAGATGTCCAGCGAACCTTCAAAAGCACAGGTCAAATAGAGGTAGCTATCACTCAGTTCAGGAAATTTACAGTTATTGCTTACCGAAGTAAGCTGCTCGGGCAGCAGCCGTTCTTTGGCGTGTAAAAAACGCTGCCACGGAATGCGAAAAATCACCCCATTATCATTACCATCAATCAGTTGATCGTTGTTGGTGTCGCTCATAAAACGGCTGAAATAGAGCCACTGACCGTCATTAGAAAAACGTTGAAAACCACTGATGCCAGGCAGATCAAACTCAGGCAATATTTTTAGGGATTGATCCTCAAAATCATACCGTTTTGTTTGTCGCTTATTTTCTGTAGTGATTTCACTCAACAACAGATAACGACCGTCAACCGAGGCGGTGGCAGAAGAAAAATTACCGTGAAACAGCACCTGATCTTGTTTACTTTTCAGGTCGTATAACACCAGTTGCCACTGCAATTGCAAGGCACTGCGACGCAGATAAGCCACTTTATCTTCACCAACCCAAAAGGGTGAGTGATCAATGGTCGCAGAATCGGTAAAACAGTCCGGTTCTTTCTGACCTAAGGTTAACAGACAGATATTACCCTGCGCATCACGCCGATAACGGGTAAACAACAGTCGTTTACCATCGTGACTGAAGGAGGCATCTTTGGCATCGTCTCGCCCCTGCAACACCGCCTGTAAGGTTTTTTTGTCTGGATCCAGCTGAAATAAATTAGGGATCTGATTACGGTCACGGGTAAAAACAACCTGTTGATCATCACGACTGACCGTGGCTTGAAAATTATCCCACGGCCCTACAGTGATTTTATCCAACGACGCAATGCGGTTATTACGCCATTCGTCCGACTCTTCAGCTACAGAAACCGACACCAAACCCAGCAAAAAAAACAGCATCAATAACCGGTTCATTGCGACTTTGACTCCACCACAAATTCACCATTAAGAACGCTAAAGGCTCTTTTTTTACGCGGATCATCCTGACCGATGAGCAGCGACTCTGGCCCCAATTTTAGCGCCTGCTGTGCTAAACGTCGCTCCAGCTCTGGCCACTCACCCGACGCTTCAGCTTCCATTACCGTATGTCGATCAATTAAATAGACATCCGGCAGCGCCACACAACCAGAGACCAACACGCTTATTAAAAACAGTCCAAATTTCATCAACAACTCCTTTATTGCAGCGGTAACGCCTCAATATGATTCAATGCCTCACCGGCAAAACGTTCCAAAATGGGGCTCAGCGGTAAATTTTGTACCCGCAACGTACCTGGTATTAATGACAGTGACAGCTCCAGATCCAGTAAGCCTTTTTGCATCTTGAGCGCCAGCCATTCTGGATAAGCAATTTGCACTGCGGCACGAATTTTCGCCAACTGCTCATCTTCATAATTGGGATCAAACAGTTCCAGCAGTTGCAACAGCTGCTCACGACTGATATCACTGATGTCAACGCGGCCTTCCAACAAGCGCCGTTTGAGATCAAACTCCAACGCAGTACGCGCACTGATGGGGTTTTGTGGGCTGTCTTTATAAACCGAGTCTTCTGCCAACAACGGCTGGAGGTTAATTTGACTGAGACGGCTTAACAAACCAATTTTCCAATTGCCAGGCGTGGCATCAAGGTAAAATTGGCCAGTAATAAAGCCTCCATAGAGCGCCAAATCAAACTGTTGCAGTTGCAGTAAATTTTGCTCTAAACCCAAACTCGCGTGCAGCGGCCCCGCTTGGTAACGACCCTGTTGCACACGTTCGATGCTTAAGTTTTGACGGCTCAACAATTGCGGCTGCACACGGCTGTAATCCACCCGTTGAAACGGGTCAACGTGCAACAGATAACGAAAACCCACCGTGCTATCGTCGTTAAGTTGCAGCTCTTCAGCAATTTTCAGCGAGCCGTTGATGTTATTCAGCGCCATTTGATCCAGTGACAAAGCAAAATCGGTAAAAGTCATCTCCGCCTCCAAACTCGCCCTCTGTCCCTCTTCAAGGCTTAATTGCCATGGCAATGCCACACGGCCAGCGCCCGAAAGCGCCGGTTGATGCAATAAATGGGGGCGCAGATAGCTCTGCAACAGACCACTCGCCTGACCACTTTTATTTTGTGAATTAAAATTAGCCGACATCTCCAGTTGCAACAGTTTTTTACTCAAATTCAAGTTAAGCTCATCCAACACCAACTGTTGACCTGTCTGCCGCCCTTTGGCACTCAAGCGCACAGGAAACAGCAGAGCAGCAGTTTCAAAACCATCTTTAAAAATCAATGATTCTGCATCGGCAGTAAGTGTTAATTGAGCTTTTTTCGGGATTGGCACAACATCTGTTGCAAGCTGTAGTTGTGCTTGTACATTTTTTGTTTTAAACAGATTGTTTACCTTTAAATGCCCCGCTGTGAATTGACTGGCCAACTCAAGTCCGCGCCCTGACCAGTTCAATTGCTGTTTTAGCTCAAGGGGTTGTTTAAACTGCAACAACGTACCGCGACTGCGCTGCTTCACCCTGATATTGGATTGCAGCTGAATTTGGCCTTGGGATAGATCCTCTGCCAACAAAGACAACAAATTCGGTTTACGATGCTGCAACGTGGCGTGCAGATTCCAGTTAAAGTCGCTGCGCCCCAATTGATCCAACTGCGCCAAACTGGAATGATAACGCCGCCACTTTGGATCTAACGTTAAATCCAAAGTGGCACTTATTTTTGCCTCTTTTTCTAGATCACTCAGCTCTAGTTGGTACGACAGTACGGGGTTTTGATCCAAGCTCAAAGAACCCTTGATGCTGCTCTGTTGCAGAGGCCATTGAAATTCACTGCTGTTTTGCCACTCAAGGGCAATGGCGCGTTTTAATTCGGCCAGTTTGAGCTGGGGGGCTTTAAGCTGCCATTCGACCTGATACCGCCCCTCTTTTTTAAGGAAAAAACTCACATTAATTGGCTGTTTATAAATCGAACTGTTTTTCTGTTTCGGCTGACTTAACTGAGTCAAGCTCATTTGCCCTTCCACACTCGCAGGCCACTGCATAAAACGGCTAAAATCAGCAGATTGAATGTTTTGCTGCTGATGTTGCAGTTTTACTTCGGCTTGCAATTCTATTTTTTGCCCTCCAAATTGATCCAGCGGCTTGGCTAAATCACTGTAGGCCAATAAATTTTGCCGAACGTACAACATCAGATCAGGCTTTAACATCAAGCTATTTTCTGTATTTTCTGCACTTATATTCAGAGCAAGAAGCTGCTGATCTTGCAAAAAAAACTGGATCTCTAACTGCGGTTTAGTCAGAGCCACATCGCTGCTTAGGTGAACCAGCTGTTTTGTATTCACCCATTTTTTCAGTTGCGGCAACTGTAACTGCTGCTGAACCAGCTCACCCTGAAGTTGAATGTGACCCTTTTTATACTCACCACTGAAAACAGCCTGTTGTTTTGCCAACCGAGTCGTTTCAACTTTGCCTTTCTCTTCACGCTGCTGCTGCAACTCAAATCGCTCTATTAAAAAATTCTGTTCAAATTCAAAATATAAACTTTCCAGAGGCTTGCTTAACTCACTCAGATTACCATTAAGGCTTAATTGCCCTTGCGGTTGAAAAACTAAGTGAAGCGTTGAGGTTTTGTGCAATAGCTTATCCGCATTGAACTCTAGCTCTGAATTAAAATTCAACTTGGGGTCATGCTTTAAATCAAGCAGATTCAAGCCCAATTTCAGCGATAAATCCGCCTTAGATAAGGTCT
>JAUZRS010000151.1 GCA_030950195.1 Gammaproteobacteria bacterium
CTGGATTACGGCTACCATGCACCGACCACCTATTTTCCCTTGCTGATTCCTGAGTGTCTGTTGATCGAACCGACGGAGACGGAGACCCAAGCGGAGTTAGACGGGTTTATCGAGGTGATGAAAACCATTCAAGCGGAAGCGGAAGAGAACGCCGACTTGGTGAAAGGCGCGCCTTACACCTTGCCCGTGCGTCGTCTGGATGATGTCAAAGCGGCGCGGGAATTGAACTTGGCCTACACGCCTGCCAAAGCCGACGAGTAGTGGCTAAAACGGGCAACACCGGTCTGAAACGGATCCTCAATGCGGGGCGTTATTCGTGGCTGGGCTTGCAGGCCGCCTACCGTGGTGAGGCGGCCTTTCGCCAAGAGCTGTGGTTGGTTTTGGTGTTGGCACCTTTGGCGTTGTGGCTTGGTGAGGGCGGTGTTGAAAAGGCGCTGCTGCTGGGATCCTTGCTGATCGTTTTGATCGTCGAGTTGTTAAACTCGGCCATTGAGGCGGTAGTGGATCGTTTTGGTGATGAGTGGCATGAACTCTCTGGGATGGCCAAAGACATGGGTTCGGCGGCGGTGCTGCTGGCGCTGTTGCTGGTGCTGTTAACTTGGGGCTTGGTGCTCTGTTAAACGGAAGGAATTAAAATTATGATGATCTTGAATATTACCGGTATGAGCTGTGGTCACTGCACTGCGGCAGTGGAAAAAGCCTTGTTGGCCGTTGCGGGTGTTGAGAGTGTGACAGTGGATCTGGAGACTAATTCGGCCACGGTGGACGGTTCTGCGGCGGTTGAGGTTTTGATTGCGGCGGTGGTTGAAGAGGGTTATGAGGCGGTTGTGGCTTAGGTTCGAATAACTGGTGGTCGGAATTTATTTCTTTATTATCTTTGTTTATCACGATGAATCAGGGGCTGATATGGAATCAGCCCCTACGGTTCTCTCGTTTTCTTGATCTACTTAATCCTTCTCCAACAATGCTTATGGCTTCTCATGTCTTGTCGAAGATTTGACAGTTGTGGTTCTTTTTCAAAGGAATTTTGATGTTTTTAGATAATAGTAATTACTTGGACTGTGTGAAAAGCTACTTTGATAACAAAGAAGCACTTGATATTTCTGTTCCATTTTGGGGAAAGGGTGCGCTATCTCTGTTTGAATCAATTTCAGAAAATAAAAAGATACGAATAATCTGTAATTTAGAGAGTGGGGCGTGTAACCCTTATGAAATAGAGAAGATCAGTAAAAGGTATAATGTCAGTATTAGGAGTAGTGATCGCTTGCATGCGAAGCTGTTTTTGCAGGATTCATCAATGATTATTGGGTCAGCTAATGTTTCTTCAAATGGACTCTCATTTGAAGGTGATGAGTCGGATGGCTGGTTTGAGGCAGGAGTAGAGCTAAAAGATAGAAAAGTACTTGATGATGCCTCTCGATGGTTTGATAAATTATGGGGAGAATCAAGTCAGATTGATTTATATAACATTAATAAATTTAAAGTTTTATGGGATAAACGAAGAAATAATCGGCCTTTTTATAAAGTTAAGGGTGCGCAGTCTCTATTTGATGCCGCAAGGGGGGATTTAGAGCAATTTAAAGATCGTAAAATTTACTTTGTTGTATATGTAGGGGAGGATTTTTCAAAAGAGGCATTCAGTGCTTTTGAAACGGGTTTGGGTGAAGATATGGGTCAAGATACGGTCTCTTTTTTTGAGTATGAAAGTGAGGTTGGTGATTCTATTCCTGGTGATGCGGTTTTAATAAATATTCAATGCGGGCCGAGAGGAGGCATTAAATGCATACAAATCGGGAGTACCCTTGATGAGAAAAAAATA
This sequence comes from Gammaproteobacteria bacterium, assembly GCA_030950195.1. Classification (GTDB taxonomy): domain Bacteria; phylum Pseudomonadota; class Gammaproteobacteria; order JAUZRS01; family JAUZRS01; genus JAUZRS01. The sequence goes on from JAUZRS010000151.1 coordinate 1,820, forward strand.
AAGTGTTTTCAATATGAGAATGGGGCTGACGGGGTTGTAATATATTATTTTTTAGAAGATGTGGGGGAGTTTGATTTAAGCTCTGAAGATAAAGATTTTATTAAAATCAAGTTTAAGAACAGTCTTTGGGGAGAGTTTTTTAACAAAGGTAATTACTCTGAAAAAGGTGGGTACTGTGTTGTGCCGTTCTATAAGGCTATGGATGTAATGTTTCGGGAAGATGATTGATCGGTGTTAGAAAATTTTTCAGATTGTCGCTTAAACGAGCAGAGCGCATGTCTTTGATGAATTTTTTATGACGTAATAACGTTTTCATTTTGCAGGTTTTTTGGGTTTCAGCTCATCCAATGAAAACGTTTCGATTTTTGTTCCTGCTCGTACTTCGTTTAATACCGTTTCGGTCTCTTTGTTTGGCAGTGATACATCGAAGGGCAGGCCGCGACGCGAGACTACCATGCTGGTGAAGATGTTTACCGCTTCGGAAAAATTGAGACCCAAGTCGGTCAAGATCAGTTTGGCGTGATGGCGCAATGCCCTGCGGTTATTGCGCCCTACGGATCGGAGTCTACGAAGAACAACTCACACTGATTTCCGCTGCCCATTCCGGTGGTTTGGCGGCGTAGGCTTCCATCTCGGGCTGCTCATCAAACGGCTGTTGCAGCAGCTTGAGCAATTTTTCCACTTCGGAATAATCTTTCTTCTGCGCTTTGGCGATGGCATTTTGCGCTAAATAATTGCGTAAAATGTATTTCGGGTTTATTTTATTCATCTGCTGTTGGCGTTCGTCATCTTTGCTCTCTTCGGCGTGCAGACGAGCGCGATAACTCTCCAACCACGGCTGTAATTTTTCCGGCTCTTTAAAGTGCGTTAACCAACCTTCATCGCCGCTTTTATCCGACACTTTGATCTGGCTTAACGTACGAAAGACCAACGTGTGATCGGCACCTTGTAACTGCATCAATCCCAATAACGCCTGTGCCAATTCGATGTCCTCTTTTTGTTCGGTTTGCAGGCCGAGTTTTTGCCGCAGTCCTTGATGATAAAACGTGAGGTGGTGGCCTTGGTACTGTTGCAGTACTTTTTGTGCTTTTTCTGCCGATGTTTCGGGGTCTTCATCCAGCAACGGCAGTAGGGTTTGGGCAAAACAGCTCACGTTCCAGAGGCCGATTTGCGGCTGTTGATCGAAGGCGTAGCGCCCGCTGTGATCGGAGTGGTTACAGATAAAATGCGGGTCGTATTGATCCAGAAAACCAAACGGGCCGTAGTCGATGGTCAGACCCAAAACAGACATGTTGTCGCTGTTCATCACCCCGTGAGCAAAACCGACCAACTGCCACTGAGCGATCATCTTAGCGGTGCGTTGGTTGACCGCTTTTAGCAGAGCCAAATAAGGCTCGGCTTCTTGTTGCAGTTCGGGGTAGTGCTGTTCGATGAGGTAATCGGCCAGTTGCTGTACCTGATCGTATTGACCACGATAATAAAACAGCTCAAAGGTGCCAAAACGGATAAAGGTGGGTGCCATGCGCATCACCGTGGAACCGCTTTCGATCTGCTCACGATAGACCTCATCGGGGGTGCCGGTGATGGCCAAAGCGCGGGTGGTGGCGATGCCCAGTGCGGCCATCGCTTCGCTGCAAAGGTACTCACGGATGCTGGATCGCAGCACGGCGCGGCCATCGGCGTTGCGAGAGAAGGGGGTCGGGCCCGCGCCTTTCAGTTGCAGTTCCCAGCGGCCATTTTTGCCCTCTACGTCACCGAGTAAAATGGCGCGGCCATCACCGAGTTGTGGCACAAAATGGCCAAATTGATGTCCGGCGTAAATTTGTGCCAAGGGCTGGGCTTCGGGAGGGATGCGGTTGCCGCTGACGGTTTCGATAAAGTCAGCACTGGCGGTGCTGGCAAGGTCAAGCTCAATCAAATCCGCAGCGGCAGGGCTGACGCTGATCAAATACGGGTTGTTTACTGGAGTGGGTTTTTGCTTGGCGTAAAAGTCATCGCCCAGTTGAGCAAAGCCGTTGCGCCAATTTAAATCGTTGAGTGTTTTCATGGTTTGAGTGCTGTTTGAGTGTGGGCGGCAAAGTTCTCGGCGTTCATAAAACCGACTACGCGGTAATGTTTCTGCTCTAGGCTGTTTTTATTAAAGAACAGAATGGCCGGTGGGCCGAAGAGGCCGAAGTGTTTCAGCAGGGCTTGGTCTTGTGCGTCGTTGTCGGTGACATCGGCTGTTAGCAGCAGACTGTTTTTTAACGCGCTCTGCACCGTGGCATCACTGAAGGTGAAACTTTCCATCTCTTTACAGGAGATGCACCAGTCGGCTGAAAAATCGAGCATCACCGTCTGGCCGTTGTTTTTCGCCAGCGCCAAGGCTTGTTCCAAACCGTCGATGCCCTTGATGTGGCGAAAGTTAAGCTGACTGCTGGTAACGGGATTGCCATTGGACATCATGACTGGAGCGCCCGCCAAACCTTTCAGCGGGGTGAGCAAGCTGGTGCCACCGGCTGCTGCGCCGATCATCAGCATCACGCCGTAGAGCAGCAGCGCCAGACCCAAACCTTTCCAGAGTTTGACCCAGCCGGAGATGTTTTCTTTCAGTGGCTCCAGCGCGCCCATGTAGATGGCGGAGCTGATCAGCAACAGCGCCCAGAGCAGCATGGTGATGGCCAGTGGCAGAATGCGTTCCAGCATCCAGATGGCCATGCCGAGAATCATCACCCCAAAGACCGCTTTGACCGCATCCATCCAACCGCCTGCGCGGGGCAGCAGTTTGCCAGCGGAGGTGCCGATGGCGATCAGCGGTGCGCCCATGCCCATGCCGAGCGCAAACAGCGCCACCCCGCCGAGCAGGGCATCGCCACTGTCGGCGATGTAGATCAGAGCGCCGACTAAAGGGGCGGTGACACAAGGGCCGACGATCAGGGCGGAGAGAAAGCCCATAATGGCCACCCCAAGGTAGTTGCCGCCGTGCTGTTTGTTGCTAAATGCGGTCAATTTGCTCTGGATGCGATTCGGCATTTGCAGTTCGTAGAAGCCGAACATGGAGAAGGAGAGCGCCACAAAGAGCGCCGCAAACAGGCTCAAGATCCACGGGTTCTGGAACCACGCTTGGATGCCGACCCCAGAAAGCCCCACCGCCACGCCGAGCACGGTGTAGGTGGCGGCCATGGCCAACACGTAGACCAGAGAGAGGGTGAAGGCGTGGCGGGTGGTGACCTTTTCTCCTTGGCCGACGATGATGCTGGAAAGAATTGGGATCATGGGGAAGACGCAAGGGGTGAGTGCCAGCAGCAGACCGGCGGCAAAAAAGGCCAAAATCGTTGTCCAAAAACCGCTGCCGCTGAGGGTTTTGGCGATCTGATCTTGTTCGCTTAAAGGGGGAGTGTTGCTCTCTGTGCTGAGGGCGGTGGCCGTGCCGTTGGCGCTGAGTTGCAGCGGGATAACTTTGTCCTGCGGTGGGTAGCAGATGCCGGTGATCTCTGAGCAGCCTTGGTAGCGCAGTTTCAGCTCGACCTCTCTGTTGTTGCTGTCGCCGATGATGGGCAGGGTCATCTGAGCGTTGCTATGGTAGACCAGAACCTCACCGGAGAAAGGGTCTTGTTTTTTCTCGGCAGGGGCAAATTGGGGCGTACCTAGGCTGAGACCCTCGGCGCTGGCAAGGCTGAATTTAAAGCGTTTTTGGTAGAGATAATGGCCTTCGGCGATCTTGATATTGACCTCGATCTCGCCTTTTTCATTCAGGTTGGCGCTGGGAATAAAGGCTTGATCTGGAGTGAGCAGATCCGCTTGAGATCGGTTGCTGCCCAGTTGTTGCGAGAATTGGGAGAGCTGTTGAACGGCCTCTTGAGCCGAGTCGCTGGCACTGGCCAGTGGGGTTTGGCTCACGCTGAGCAACAGGGTGAGCAGAAGAGCGGTGATGGTTTTGATCATAATAATTTGGGTGTGTTTGAGGTTGAAGATTCTTTAAAGACCGAAAGCAGGCCAGCAAGTTCGTGGGCGCTATTGTACATTATGGCACTTGCCTATCCACAGGCAGGGCTTTAGGGTGCGGGTATTTTTTCATAAAGGGGGTTTGTGATGAGTGAGCAAGTTGAGTTTGAGAAGACAGAAACGTGGGTGCGGGTGGTGTTTTGGTTGCTCGCCGTGCCGGGTGTGGGTGCGGTGCTGTTTTACAGCATGGTGTTTTTGATGCTGACCCCCATAGCAGGGAAATCACTGCCTGAGGCGCAGGCTTATTTATGGTGGATTCCAGCACTGGCGCTGTTGGTACAGGTGGTTGTGTTGGCTAAATCCATGCGTTTGATATTGGCGGATGACAGCCGTGGTCTGCTGCCCTTTTATTTTATTTTGGGTGGTTCGGTGTTGGCGTTGTTGTGCTTTTTGGGTGGTTGGGCGCTGAATTTGGATGCGTTGAATACGGGGCATTAAAAGCGACCATGCCGTATGATGAAGGCCATTAAGCCCGATAAGGAATAGATTGTAATGAACCCGCTCGCCATCTTAACCCTGATTTTTATCGTTGTGCCGGTGCTGGAGATCTACCTACTGATTCAGGTGGGTGGCATCATCGGTGCGCCGTGGACAATCTTTTTGGTGCTGTTTACCGCCATTGTGGGCGGCGCGATGTTGCGCTCTCAAGGGATGTCGGCCTTGGCGCGGGCGCAAACGGCGATGCAGCAAGGATCTTTACCTGCCCGTGAGATGGTGGATGGTCTGTTTTTGCTGGTGGGTGGAGCGCTTCTGCTCACCCCCGGATTTTTCACCGATGCCATCGGTTTTGCGTGCCTGATGCCGCCGTTGCGGGCGTTGATGTTTCATTTCATTGTGAAACGCATTCAATTCAGTGACATGAACATGGGTGGCGGACACTCTGCTCCGCGTTCCCAGCAAAACAACACCATTGAAGGTGAGTTTCGCCGCGACGATTGATTCTGTAAAAATATCCCCCTTTCTTCTCTGTTTGGCTCTTGAATTCTCAAAAGCCGTCCCTATCATTAGCTCACTCACTTGGGTTGAGTGCTAATGAGCGCTGTTTTCAGCCTATTTTCAATAACTTATTTTTAGGAGAATTCCTCAATGAACATTCGTCCATTACATGATCGTGTGGTCATCAAGCGTATGGAAGAAGAGCGTATGAGTGCAGGCGGCATCGTGATCCCTGATTCCGCAACCGAAAAACCCGTGCGTGGCAAAATTGTCGCTGTGGGTAATGGCAAAATCAGCGACAGCGGTACTGTACTTCCTCTGCAAGTTAACGTCGGTGACGTGGTGCTGTTTGGCAAATTCGCAGGCACTGAAATCAAGGTGGATGGCGAAGAGTTGCTGGTGATGCGTGAAGACGATCTGGTCGCTGTAATCGAAGGCTAAGCCTTTGTTTTCTGTTCAATTTCGCTAAAAAGTTTATAGAGGATTTTAAAGATGAGCGCAAAAGAAGTTCGTTTTGGTGATGACGCCCGCAGCCGCATGGCAAAAGGTGTTGATATTCTGGCCAATGCCGTAAAAGTGACCCTCGGCCCTAAAGGTCGTAACGTGGTGTTAGACAAGTCTTTTGGTGCGCCGACAGTGACCAAAGACGGTGTTTCTGTGGCGAAAGAAATTGAGCTGCAAGACAAGTTTGAAAACATGGGCGCACAGATGGTAAAAGAAGTGGCTTCTCAAACTTCTGATGTGGCCGGTGACGGTACCACTACCGCAACGGTGTTGGCACAATCCATCGTGCGTGAAGGTCTGAAAGCGGTTGCTGCGGGCATGAACCCAATGGATCTGAAACGTGGCATCGACAAAGCCGTGGCCGCTTCTGTGGCCGAAATCAAGCGTTTTGCTGAGCCTTGCAGTGACAATAAAGCCATTGCTCAAGTGGGCACCATCTCTGCCAACAGTGACAGCAGTATCGGTGACATCATTGCCGAAGCGATGGGTCGCGTGGGTAACGAGGGTGTGATCACCGTTGAAGAGGGCTCCTCTTTGCAGAACGAGCTGGACGTGGTTGAAGGCATGTTGTTCGACCGTGGTTATTTGTCGCCTTACTTTGTCAACAACCAAGAAAAAATGACCGCCGATTTAGAAGACGCGTACGTTTTGTTGTATGACAAAAAAATCTCCAATATCCGTGATCTGCTGCCCACCTTGGAAGGTGTGGCGAAAGCCGGTAAACCGTTGCTGATCATTGCCGAAGATGTGGAAGGCGAAGCGTTGGCGACCTTGGTGGTTAACAGCATTCGTGGCATCGTTAAAGTCTGTGCGGTGAAAGCACCAGGATTTGGTGACCGTCGTAAAGCGATGTTACAGGATCTGGCCATTCTCACCGGCGGTCAAGTGATCTCCGAAGAAGTGGGTCTGTCGTTGGAAAAAGTGACTCTGGATGATCTGGGTCAAGTGAAAAAAATCACTGTGACCAAAGAAGAGACCACCATCGTTGATGGCGGTGGTGTGAAAGCCGACATTGCAGCGCGTGTTGATCAAATTCGTGCGCAGATGGCGGAAACCACCTCCGATTACGACAAAGAGAAACTGCAAGAGCGGGTTGCCAAATTGGCAGGCGGCGTGGCGGTGATCAAAATCGGTGCAGTCACCGAAGTGGAAATGAAAGAGAAAAAAGACCGCGTTGACGATGCACTGCACGCGACTCGTGCAGCGGTTGAAGAGGGTGTGGTTCCTGGTGGTGGTGTGGCGTTGATTCGTGCCGGTGCGGTGTTGGCCGATCTGAAAGGCGACAACCACGATCAAGATATGGGTATTGCTCTGGCACGTCGTGCGATGGAAGCGCCTTTGCGTCAGATCGTCTCTAACGCGGGCGATGAGCCTTCCGTTGTATTGAACAACGTTGTGAACGGTGAAGGTTCTTACGGCTACAACGCGGCCAGTGGTGAGTACGGTGATATGTTGGCAATGGGTATTTTGGATCCTGCCAAAGTGACCCGTTCGGCTTTGCAGAGCGCCGGTTCTGTTGCAGGCCTGATGATCACCACCGAAGCAATGGTGGCAGATACCCCTGTTGAAGAGGGTGCTGCACCTGCGGGTGATATGGGTGGCGGCATGGGCGGCATGGGTGGCATGGGCGGTATGGGCATGTAACTCAGCGTTCAAACGCTAAAAAGCCCCGTCGGAGTGATCTGGCGGGGCTTTTTTTGTGGGTTAAATAAAAACCGGATGTTTTGGTTTTGGCAATGTTGGGTTGCGGCCTGCGGCCTTTAACCCAACCTACGATGGCTGGTTTTCATGCTTCTGTATGGGATCAATCCCAATTCAATGCACCGCCGGTTTGATACTCGGTGACGCGGGTTTCAAAGAAGTTTTTCTCTTTGCGTAGGTTGGCCTGTTCGTCCAGCCACGGCAGCGCATTTTCAGCGCCGGGGAAGGGTTCTTCTAGCCCTAAGCTGCGCGCGCGACGGTTGGCGATAAAGTGGAACTGACCCAAATGCCCTTCAGCAGAGTAGCCCAAAATGGGGTTGCGCAGAATGTAGCTGGCGTAGCCTTTTTCGGCGGCTTCTGCTTCGTCCCACATCTCACGAATCGCCTTGGGGTCGAGGGTGATGTTCTCTTCTTGGATGATCTGTTTCACCACTCGAATGCCAAAGGAGCAGTGCATCACTTCATCGCGCATGATGTATTGCAGTTGTTCGGCGGTGCCTTTCATTAAGCCGCGCCGTTGCAGGGCGAAGATGGGGCTGAAACCGTTGTAGAACCAGCAGCCTTCGAAAATGGCGGCAAAGAAGATGTAGGCCATGACAAAGTTTTGCAGTTCGTCGCGGTCAGTGAGGTCGATGTCGGGGCGCATGATGGAGCTGAGACGACGATCCGCAAGTTGGATTTTGGCGTTGATCTCTGGCACGACACGGTAGCGGTTGTAGATCTCCGATTGATCCAGACCGATGGTTTCGATGCAGTGTTGGTAGGTCCATGTGTGCAGTGCCTCCTCGTAGACTTGGCGTGCTTGGTAGATTTGCAATTCAGGTGCGGTCATCTTCTCCATCACCGCCAGACCAATGTTACGCATCGCCATGATGTCGGAGGTGGTTAGGTAAGAGAGCACGTTTTCATAGACGTGGCGCTCTTCGGCGGTGAGTTTGTGGTGGTAGTCGTGGATGTCTTGGGTCATGTTGACATCAAGAGGGGTCCAGTGGTTTTTGTTGGCGTTGAGGAAGTAGCTCCACGCCCACGGGTATTTAAACGGTGCCAGTTGGTTGATGTCGGTTTTGCCGTTGATCACCCGTTTGTCATCGGGGTTGACCGGTTGCAGACCTTGTGGGGCTTTGTTGGCCGTGGGGGTGCTGCTGCTCTCGATGGCAGGGGTGCTATTTTCTGTTGTTTCTGCCACGGCTGAGGTTTTTGTGCTGCTGGCCGGTTTGGCGTTTGCTAGTGGGTCATCCCAATTTAACATGCTGTTGTTCCTGTTTTCGTAGGGTGGGCATGTTTTTGTGCCCACGCGGTATTATATTAACTTATCTTTTTTTAATTCTTCCATTAATTTTTCATGGGGTATTGTAGCTTCATTCCTTCGTCTTATTGTTGAATAAATATCTGAAAAATATTCAATTATATCTATAAAAAAATTGTTTAAAATATGTATTTTTTTGTTCATTTGAATTTGCCTATTAAAGACTGAAACGTATTTTTAATACGCTTCAGTTTAAAGCTTAACCCGAAATAGTTTGAATTAGGTAGAAGATAATCCACCAAGGTAAACTAATATCCAGACTTAAATGAAGAATTATCTTCATGTTAATGTCCTAAAAATTGATATTTAGAAGTAGATATTCTTATTTCAACCAGTGTGATAACATTCATTTTGTATGCAAATGTACACTGGTCGGTGGCAGAGGGACTACTTTACTACCGTACCATAAAGCCCAAAGTGTTCTCGCACCTTGGGCTTTTTTTATGTTTAACTCATTGACACGCCTCACAATCCGGTTCTAAGATTGAGCACATTTTGGGTGCTTTGTTGCTCTCTTCTTCCACCTCGTCACCGCTGTCCCCAGAGGTTTTTTCTGCTGCCGTCGCGCCAATGGAGCGCAGGTAGTAGGTGGTTTTTAGACCGCGAATCCACGCCAGTTTGTACATGT
>JAUZRS010000152.1 GCA_030950195.1 Gammaproteobacteria bacterium
TAATAACTGATGTTACGCAGTGAGTGAAAAAACACGCGAACAATTCCCCTCCTGTGGAGAGGTGGGGTGGTTTCTTCAACGTAGGCAAAGGTGCTGAATTCGCTTCAGGGTGGAACCACCCCGTCAGGCTACGCCTGCCACTCCTCCAAGGGAGGGGAATAGTGCGGAACGTTCAGCGGGGTCTCATAATTGATTGGCCAGATTTACTTGACCACTACACATGAATCTATGGCAAACCCTATAGATCCCCGCCTTCGCGGGAATGACGAGCAAAAAATAAATCTTCCCTAACCACTCCTTGATTGAAAAAGGGAAATCAGATCGCATTGTTTGAAGCTTGCTCTGAAGTCAGGGCTTGGGCTTCCCACTTTGACAAAGGGGGATTGAGGGGGATTTGCTCTAAAGCAAGCCAATAATCTTGCCTTGATAGAGGGAATGATTAACCGTTTTCAAAATAACATCAGCCAAGCAAAATCTAACACGAATAATCCATCAGCACCCAACGCTCCACATCCTCCGCCAGACCCAAGCGTTTGAAGGTCGAATAATCACCTTCATTGACCTCAACCATTGCAGTTGAAGCCGTATTACCGGCCAGATTCAGAATCAAAAACGCCGCTTCCGATGCCACACGGCTCAGACGAAAGCTCGCCTCCCGGCGCTCAGAATTGGTGGTTTTCTCCAGCACCGCATCAAAGTCAGCGTTATTCAACCAACAGCGTTTTATCTGCGCCTCAATAAAGCGTTCCGCCTGCATCACATCCCCTTTGTAAAGATGTGTATTAATCAATTTAGGTGCTTCAACAGAACAGGCCGAAAGCAACACGCTCAAAGTCAGCAGCACCAGCAGAACGTTTTTATTAACACGCATAATAGACTCCAAAAATCAGCAGCAACTCAGCTTGAGCGACCTCAATGGTGACTCAAATCGCCTTCATGACCGTCACTGAACAACGCCTCAACGTCCACCACATCAAAGGCATAACGGGCGCTACAAAACTCACAGGTGATCGCCACCTCCGGCTCTTGCAGCAGCAGTTGACGCAGCTCATTCAAACCCAAAGAACGCAACATATTTTCACTGCGCTGCTGCGAACAACTGCACGCAAACCGCTGCGCTTGCGGCTCAAACAGACGCACCTCCTCCTCATGAAAAAGGCGATGCAACACCTCCACCGCAGGCAATTGCAACAACTCCACCGGCTTCACCGTCGCCGCCAGATGAACGGCACGCTGCCAGCTCTCATCCTCTGCGTCGGCTCCCGCCAAGCGCTGCAACAGCAGACCCGCCACCCCCTCCTCATCGGCACACAGCCAAAAACGAGTGGGCAACTGTTCTGAACGGATAAAATAAGTTTGCAGCGCGTCTGCCAATCCTTGCCCCTGCAACTCCACCACCCCTTGGTACTGCTCTTGTCCCTCACCGGGATCAATGGTCATCACCATCTGTGCCTGCGCGCCAAACAGTTTATCCAGCGACGCCTCCGGTACCTCATCGCGCCACTTAGCCATGCCCCGCAGACCACCATCGGCCTTGGCTTGAATCACCAGCAACGAAACCGGCCCGTCACCCCCACTGACCTGCAAAGTCAAACCGCCGCCGCTCATTTTGAGGGTCGCGGCCATCAACGCCGTAGCCGCCAACGCCTCCCCCAACAGCCGCTTTAAATTGAGCGGATAATCGGCACGCGCCAACAACCCCTGCCAACTCTCATCCAACTGCACCAATTCGCCGCGCACCGCCGAGCCATCAAGGGTAAAGCGGTGCAATTTATCTCCGTCGTGCATCGCCACTCACCCTTTCAGCTTGGATTTTAAGAGCTGATTCACCTGCCCAGGATTGGCTTTGCCTTTGGAGGCTTTCATCACCTGACCAACAAAAAAGCCCATCAGCTTCTCTTTGCCGTCGCGGTACTGCGCCAACTGATTCGGGTTATTGGCAATCACCTCATCAATAATGCCTTCGATGGCACCGCTGTCGGTGATCTGTTTCAGACCTTTTTTAGCGATGATCTCATCGGCACTGCCCTCGCCGTTCCAGATTGCTTCAAAGACCTCTTTGGCGATTTTACCTGAAATGGTCTTATCCACGATGCGCTGCAACATGCCACCGAGCCTCTGCGCCGAAACAGGGCTTTCGCCGATCTCTTTACCCTCTTTATTCAGCAGGCCGGAAAGATCGCCCATCACCCAGTTAACCGCCAATTTTGGCTCGCCACACACAGCGTTGACCTCTTCATAATAAGCCGCCAACTCACGACTGGCGGTGAGCACACCGGCATCGTAGGCCGACAGAGAAAATTCCTCGATAAAACGGGCTTTTTTCTCATCGGGCAGCTCCGGCAAATCGGCACGCACCGCTTCGATAAAGCTGGCCTCGATCACCACCGGCAGCAAGTCGGGGTCGGGGAAATAACGATAGTCGTTCGCTTCTTCTTTGCTGCGCATAGAGCGGGTTTCGTTTTTATTCGCATCGTAGAGACGGGTCTCTTGCGCCACCGTGCCACCGGATTCAATCAAATCAATCTGGCGCTCCACCTCGAAGTTGATCGCCCGCTCCAAGAAACGGAACGAGTTGACGTTTTTCACCTCAGCGCGGGTGCCGTACTCTTTCTGCCCCACAGGGCGCACAGAAACATTGGCATCACAGCGGAAAGAGCCTTCCTGCATGTTGCCGTCACAAATCTCCAAGTAACGCACCAAAGAGTGAATTTTTTTCGCGTAAACCACCGCCTCTTTAGCGGAACGCAGATCCGGCTCAGAAACAATCTCCAGTAGCGGCGTACCGGCGCGGTTCAGATCAATCCCCGACTGCCCGTGAAAATCGTCATGCAGTGACTTACCTGCATCCTCTTCCAGATGAGCGCGGGTGATGCCGATGGTTTTGCTCTCACCGTCTTCCATCTCAATCTGCAATTCACCAACACCGACAATAGGCAGATCCATCTGCGAAATCTGATAGCCCTTGGGCAGATCGGGATAGAAATAATTTTTACGCGCAAATACCGAACGGCTGTCCAGTTGGGCACCAATGGCCACACCGAACTTAACCGCCATACGCACCGTCTCTTTGTTCAGCACCGGCAACACCCCGGGCAGCCCCAGGTCCACCGCACAGGCTTGGGTGTTCGGCTCAGCACCGTAAGCGGTGGCCGCGCCAGAAAAAATTTTTGTTTTGGTGGCCAGTTGAGCGTGAATCTCAAGACCAATAACCGTTTCCCATTGCATACTCTCTACCTCACTCAATTCCGGCTGGTGTCTGTTGGTGCCACGTCGTCTCTTGTTGGAAACGATGGGCAACGTTCAACAGACGCGCTTCATCAAAATAGTTGCCGATCACCTGCAAACCCACCGGCATGTTTTGAGCAAAACCCGCTGGCAACGACAGGCCAGGCAGACCCGCCAAATTCGCTGAGATGGTGTAGATATCCGACAAGTACATGGAAATCGGGTCTTTGCTCTTTTCGCCAACGTTAAAGGCCGTACTCGGTGTCGTTGGCCCCATGATCAGATCCACCTCTGTAAAGGCTGCTTTAAAATCATCGCTGATCAAATGGCGAATCTGCTGTGCCTTGATGTAATAGGCATCGTAGTAACCCGCTGACAGCGCATAAGCACCAACCAAAATGCGACGTTTAACCTCTTCACCAAAACCTTCACCGCGAGAACGGCTGTAAAGGTCTTCGAGATTTTTGGGGTCGTCACAACGATGGCCAAAACGCACCCCATCCATACGCGACAGATTAGAGGAGCACTCAGCCGGTGCGACAATGTAATACGCCGGAACAGCCAAATGGGTATTGGGCAAGGAGATCTCTTTCACCGTTGCACCCATTTTTTTATACTCTTCGATGGCCGTTTCAATCACCTTAGCCACCTCAGGATCAAGCCCTTCACCAAAATACTCTTTTGGCAGACCGATACGCAGCCCCTCAAGGGAATTGTTCAGACCCTTGCTGTAATCCGGCACCTCATTTTCCAGTGAGGTCGAATCACGCTCATCAAATCCGGCCATCAACTGCAACATCAAGGCACAATCTTCGGCGCTGCGTGCCATCGGACCCGCTTGATCCAAGCTCGAAGCAAAGGCAATCATGCCATAACGGGAAACTCGCCCGTAGGTGGGTTTCAGACCGGTGATGCCACACAAGCTGGCGGGCTGACGAATCGAGCCGCCGGTATCGGTGCCGGTGGCCATCGGTGCCAAACGAGCCGCCACTGCCGCTGCCGAACCACCAGAGGAACCGCCCGGCACACGCTCTTTATCCCACGGATTTTTCACCGGCCCGTAGAAGCTGGTTTCGTTACTCGAACCCATGGCAAACTCGTCCATATTGGTTTTACCCAACATCACCATGCCTGCGGCCTTCATCTTCGACACCACAGCGGCATCGTAGGGCGCAATAAAATTATCCAACATCTTCGAGCCACAGGCGGTTTTCACCCCCTCGGTGCAAAAGATGTCTTTGTGAGCAAACGGCACGCCGGTCAACGGCCCTGCGCTGCCTTCGGCACGGGCGGCATCGGCGGCGGCGGCATCGGCCAACGCCTGCTCAGCGGTGACGGTAACAAAGCTGTTCAGCTCGGGGTCAAGGCGCTTGATGCGCGCCAGAAAATGTTCGGTCAACGCAACGCTGCTCACCTCTCCCGAGGCCAGCGCGGCGGACAGTTCAGCAATGGTCTTATTGTGCATAATGATCCTGCATTCGGTTTGAATCTCACGGTCACGCTGGCGCAGCCTCAAAGAGACCGGCCACAGAACGACACGGTGAAGGGCTTATTCGATAACTTGAGGTACCAAGAAGAGACCCGCTTCCACAGCGGGGGCATTGGCTTGCAATTTTTCGCGCTGATTTGGCTCGCTAACCACATCCTCACGCAGACGTTGCACCGCCTCTTGAGGATGTGCCATCGGCTCCACGCCGGAAGTGTCCACCGCGTCCATCTGCTCGACCAAACCCAAGATGCTGGAGATGCTCTCGGCATAGCCCGCCACATCCTCTTCACGAATGGCTATACGAGCCAAATGGGCAATTTTTTTCACCTCTGATGCTTCCAGAGACATGCTGCTCCCCTTCTTAAATAAGTGACTAAATAACCGCTACGGAAAACGCGCCACGGTAACATATTTTCAGGCCACCTGCCCAGCAGACCAGCCAGAAGCCCACGCCCATTGGAAATTAAATCCCCCTAAATGGCCAGTCACATCCACCGTCTCGCCGACAAAAAACAGCCCTGCCACCTTTTTTGCCTCCAAGGTCTTAGATGAGAGTTCATCACAGACCACGCCGCCACTGGCCACCTCAGCGGTACGCATCCCCTCGGTGCCCGACGGCCAGAGCGGCCAGCCGTTGAGCAACTGGGCTATGTTCAGCACAGAAGCCCCATCGTATTGGCACAGCGGTTTGGAGCTAAAATCATGCAGACAGAGGCGCTGCACCAGCCGTTTGGGTAACACCTCAGCCAAAACGGTTTTCAGCTCCTTTTTTGGTTGCTGGCGCTGCTGCTCCAGCAACCAGACCTCGGCATCCAGATCGGGCAACAAATTCACTTCAATAGCATCGCCCTTGTGCCAATAAGAAGAGATCTGCAACACCACCGGCCCACTCAGACCACGGTGAGTGATCAACATCTGTTCACGGAAAAAGTGACCGTTACAACCGATCTGCACCGGCAAAGAGATGCCTGACAGTTCGGTGAAATAGCCTTTTAGAATTTCCTGAGAGAAGGTAAAGGGCACCAAAGCGGGTTTAAAGGGCAGACTTTTCAGGCCAAATTGCTTGGCAATGCGAACACCAAAATCCGTGGCACCCATTTTTGGAATAGAAGGCCCACCCGTGGCGATCACCACGCTCTGTGTCGTAAAACGCCCGACGGAACTCTCTATCTCAAACTGCTGCGATTTTTGCAGCGATTCAATTTCTGCATGGCAGATCAGCTTCACCCCCACTTCAGCGCATTCGTTCAGCAGCAGATCAACAATCGCGCCCGCACCCTGCTCACAAAAGAGCTGACCGTGTTCACGCTCCTCCCAACTCAGTTGGTACGCTGACATAAGAGCCATAAAATCCCACTGACTGTAACGCGCCAGTGCCGATTTACAAAAATGCGGGTTATCTGAGAGGTAGTTTTCGGGAGTCACGTCCAGATTGGTAAAATTGCTTTTACCGCCACCAGAGATCAAAATTTTACGACCGGCTTTTTTGGCCTTATCCAGCACCAACACCCGCCGCCCGCGCTTACCCGCTTCGATGGCGCACATCAGACCGGCGGCACCGGCTCCGACAATGACTACATCGAAGCGGTTATTGTTTGTTTTTTTAAATGAATTCAACGCAAATAACCGCTAATAAAAAGAAAATATTGAATAGAGCATATCGGTATAACCCCAAACCTGATGCCGGAACATCTGGCTGGTGTGTAGACAGATTTACTATGCCACGACACAAAAAAAGGCCGGTTAAAAACCGACCTTTTTTTGAAAATAAACAGCAAAAAAACCTACTTCAAGTAAGAAGGCAACTCCACTGTTTTTTGCGCCATCACCTGCTTGTAGCCTGCTTCAGCTTGCCATTTGGCTTTTTTCGCCAATTTCATGGCTTTTTTCATTTTGCCTTTTTTAGCGGCTTTTTTGGCTTTCTTAAGAAACTTACCAATGTCGCGCCATTCACCACCCACTGAAGCGGCTTTTTTCTTTGCCGCGGTCGCTTCTGCTACTGCTTTTTTCAAAGCACCATCATCACCATGATGTTTATCATCGTCACCTGCATTCACAGCAACAAACGGGGTCACCAACAACAACCCAGCAAACAGGGTACTGATTAATTTTGCCTTCATTATCTTATCCACCTATTTGATCTTTGGGTTATTTACGCGCACTGGGGCCATTCAGCTCCAAACCGTTGCTCATATAGGTCAGGAAATATTCCAAGTTACGATACTCTTGACCTTGTGGTTTAAACGGTTTCGCTCGAACCTGTTTGTTACAGCCTTTGAAACGACGATGCAAGGTACCCACCGTACCCCATTTAGAACGGTAAACGGGAAAGCCGGTGGTGTGACCCAAAGCAGGGCTCAAAATATCGGAACGGATGTAGTTACCCGAATTTTGCATGTGGCATGAAGCACAAGAAAAATTCAACTGCCCACGACGAGCAAAGTAGAACTGTTTACCCTCTTCGTAGGCCGCCATTGCACGGGGATCATCACTGGGAATAACAACATTGGTTTTATGACCACGAGAATTGTAGGTCATATAAGAAAGAATGTCGTTGATTGATCCCTTAGCGTATTTCAACGGTTTTTCACCATTGGCTTTTCGGCAGTTATTGATCGCCAAGGGCAAGGTCATCACCATGCCTTTTTCTTTATCCCAATGAGGATATTTGTGTGCTACGCCTGGCCCATCAGCGAAACAATCTTTATAACCTTTGCCATTGGCAAAGGCTGTGTTCCACATCTCTTCCCCTGCATCAACAAAGGTTTCGTAAGGAGGAAATTCTTCAATCGCTTCCCAACTTTCACGACTGACTTTATCAATAGCGTACACCCCATTACCAAATTCATTCAGCTCCACTGCGGGAAATTTTTTAGAAAAATAACTCCGAATTGCACTTGAATCATCTGCGGGACTGGCCACAGCACTGCCTGCCATAACCAAAGGCAATGCAATTACAACTGCCGCTGTAAATAATCGTTTCATAACAACCTCTTCAATCTTTAATTCAATGTCTCAAGCGTGGATTACAAATTCCAAATAAAATCAACGACCGCATCAAGCTCTTTATCGTTCAAGATTTTATGTTTGCCAAAAGGAGGCATTGGAGATTCAGGGTTATTTACCGTCGCATCCCAAATTTGGGCTTTCAGAACGTCACGTTTAGGAAAACGCGCTTTCATATCAATCAAAGCAGGACCAATGGTACCCGCATTGCTGCCACCTGAAATCATATGACACGCCAAACAGTTGCCTTTTTTACGGGTAAAGGCCAACTCTTTACCATTTTCATCCGCTAACGCTAATTGGGATGTTCCCAACAGTGCCACCGAAGCCGCTGCCAACAGAGTCTTTCGCATCAAAGACGTGGATTTACTTATGGACATCTACTTTTCTCCTCCAGGATATTTATACCGCTTAATATTGCAATTGAAAAGCCACACTCCTTTGCAGAACCGGACTTACACTACTACAAAATTCTCAGGATGTCGCCTCATTATCCAAACAGTGAGTCAACAATGAAATTAGCAAAAACAGCTGTTCTTCCTATGGTTTGCCTTAGTTTCGCTGCAACGAAAGCATGATGCGCATCAACTCAGAAAGCGACTTAACCTCCATTTTTTCCATCACTCGCGCCCGATGCGCCTCAACCGTAGACAAACTTACCTTTAACTCCACAGCGATCACTTTATTGCGTAAACCGGCCACCACATGCTCCATAACTTGTCGTTCTCGGGGAGTTAAACGTGCCAGCCGTACCGTAATTTCCGCCACACGTGAAGCCTCACCGCGCTGCTGAGCATCCTGTTCAATGGCTCGATGCACACTGTCCAACAAGACCTGATCACTAAACGGTTTTTCAATAAAATCCAATGCACCGGCTTTGACCGCTCTCACTGCCATTGGCACATCCCCATGACCGGTCACCATCACAATCGGCGGGTGCAACGGTTTTTCATTCAAAACCGACTGCAATTCCAAGCCACTCATGCCTGGCATCCGAATATCCAGCACCAAACACCCAGCTTGACTGGGATCAAATTGATTCAAGTAGTGAAGTGCAGACTCAAACACAGCCGTCTGCAAACCGATAGAACCCATCAATAACTGCAAAGCTGCTCGCACCTCACAATCATCATCAACAATGAATACCATAGGCTCACTCATTCTTTTTCACCTTTTTCCAGTTCCGCAACCGGCAAGACAACAACAAAAGTAGCACCCTCCAGATGACTCACTACAGAGAGCGTGCCGCCATGATGCTCAACAATACTTTGACTGATCGACAAACCCAAACCCATACCCTTTTCTTTAGTGGTCACAAAAGGATCAAACAACTGCCCCTCAATAAGATGACTCAAGCCAGGACCACTGTCTCGAACCGACAATTCAACCTGTTGAGAATTTCTCATTCGCACCCGAATCAACAGCCGCTTGGTCTCCAATGACTCATCTGACATTGCCTCAATGGCATTACGAGCAAGGTTCAATATCACCTGTTCAATTTGAATTCGTTGAGCATTGATCAACGCCACCGTCCCTAACCGCAACTCCAACTTAATCCCCGCTTGACGTATTTCGGTAGAAAAAAGCAACGTCGCTTCTCGCACCACCTGCGGCAGATCAATCGAGGACAATTTTGGCGGCTCTTTACGCACAAAACTACGCAACTCTCGAATCACCTCACCCGCATGAGTCGCTTGACCCTCCATTCGCTCCATTACATCAACAAAGTGTTCTAACTCTGTTTGTCCCGACTCCACACAACGAATCAAGGCCTGTGCATTGGTAGCAATCGCGGTCAAAGGCTGGTTAATCTCATGGGCAATGCCCGAAACCATCTCCCCCATCGTACTTAAACGCGCCACATGAGCCAACTCCTGTTGATGCTGGCGCAGCTCTGCCTCCACACCTTTACGCAAACTAATATCCCGAAACACTACCACGCTGCCCACGGTTTTACCCTGTTCATCTTTGAGTGGGGTACTGCTGTACTCCACTGAAAACGACGTACCGTCTTTTTTCCAAAAAGTATCATCAGCAATAAAACGCGGTTGATTATCCTTATACGTTTGATAAACAGGACATGACTCTCCTGGAAAATGACTGCCATCAGAATGAGTGTGGTGCAAGATTTGATGCTGATTTTTGCCAATCAAGTCCTCAGCGCTC
Organism: Gammaproteobacteria bacterium; assembly: GCA_030950195.1. Classification (GTDB taxonomy): domain Bacteria; phylum Pseudomonadota; class Gammaproteobacteria; order JAUZRS01; family JAUZRS01; genus JAUZRS01. The sequence continues at coordinate 9,890 of JAUZRS010000152.1, forward strand.
CAGCCGGTAATGCGCTCCATGGCTCGATTTAAAAAAGTTGAATTGCCCTCTAAATCAACCCCATAAATACCGTCACTAACCGAATCAAGAATCAACTCATGCCGATATTGTAGTCGTGATTGAGCCACTTTCAGAGCACGATTCAGACGCAGCACCCACAGGGTCATCACCACCATAAAGAGCAAAAATAGGAGACCGATAAGCAACCAATGCCAATATTGGCGCACCGCATCCCAAATGGTAAATTTCCCCATAGAATCGTAAGGTGCCAAGTGCAACTCTTTAAAGAGATCGTGTACCGGCTGATAATTGAGTGGAAACGTCCAGCCCGTGTAGTGTCCTGTTTGGCTTGCACGGTGTCCCAAAGGCATGTTCAACAACGCCAGCGCCACCCGCTGCGCTAGCTCATTTGAAGTATGCCGTACTTTACTGAAAGGCCACTCAGGATAAAGGCTGCTGCTGTGAACATAGAGAAAATGATCATGCTGCTGCGGATGAATAATACGAAATTGATCCAGTTGAATCAAACCATCCGCTGCCATTCTTTCCAAAATATCCGTACGCACCGTACCCACATCAACCTCTCCAGCCAACACTGCCTGCACCACTCGATCATGAATACCGGCAAAACGAACCTCAGCCAGATCCTTGTAAGGTTTGATTCCTTGATGCCGCAACTCACGCCAAGCCATCTGAAAACCACCCAAAGAGGTCTTATCCACCGCCATTAAACGCTTGCCAACCAAGTCAGAAAGCCGCTTAATATCCTCACGATCAGCTCGGGTAAAAATCACCCCACCAAAAACATTATAAGGCACCCCACTGCCTTGATTGTTCAAAGTAGCAATGCGTGAGACCCGATAGCGCACTTCCAAATTGACATAAATACCTGGGTTAACCAGCACAAAATCCACTGCACCACTGGCCACTGCCGAATCCACTTGAGCGAAATTCAGTGGCACAATCTCAAAACGATAACCCTTAATAGCGTGAGTCAAATAATCCGCAGTCGGCGACCAAGTAGCACGAGTTGCTGCCTCACCACGGTGACTCAAAACACCAATTTGAATGTCTGTTTCATCCGCTAAAAGTGAACCACTAAACAACAGAAAACAAAAAAACCTAACCAACAATAATTTTTTCATAGAGAAACAAACTCAAAAGCTCCAAACAAATTTTACCGCAAACAACCCAGGTAAAAAACCACCATTACAGCACGTTTATTCAATAGCTGAATAAGTATAAACCCCATGATTAGAACCGGAAAAACCCTGCCATCCTTTATCAGATCCACCTATTTTTTCTTTTCTGGACACTCTGCATACTAAGGTGGTCAAAATCCAATCCGCGATTGAATAAGGAAACAGCATGTCCAGCGCTCAACAAAAACGTCGCCTATTTTTAAAAAGCACCCTCGCTAGCAGCACATTAAGTGTTGCCATCGCAGCCGGTTTAATCACTCCTAAAATGGTTCTGGCTGCTTGGCCAAAAGCCGCCTTTGCCGCCAAAGAGATCGACAGCGCACTGCAAGCCGTCCTAGGCAGTGCTGAAACCACCCCCTCGGATAAAATCAAAATTAAAGCACCCGACATTGCAGAAAATGGCGCAGTAGTACCCATCACCATCAACACCTCATTGCCGAACATAGAAGGCATTGCCATTATTGCTGCCAAAAACAGTACTCCCTTAACCTCCAGCTACCAATTGGCGAGCAATGCAGAAGGCTACCTCTCCACGCGCATCAAAATGGGTAAAACGTCCGACATCATTGTCATTGTGAAATCCAACGGCAAACTCTACAGCGCCCAAAAAGAAGTCAAAGTCACCATCGGTGGTTGTGGCGGTTAATCTTTTCAAACCTTACAGGAACAGAGCATCATGGCTTCGATAAAAATTCGCGCAAAACAGAAAGGCAACATCACCACCGTAAAATGTCTGATGAGCCACCCAATGGAAACTGGGTTTCGGAAAAACAAAAAAACCGGCAAACTCATTCCCGCTCATCACATCCAAGAAGTAACCATCACCCATGCGGATAAAGTGGTTCTAAGCGCACTTTGGAGCGGTGCCATCTCCAAAAACCCCTATCTTTCTTGCAAATTCAGTGATGCTGGAAAAGGCGATAAAGTGACTGTTAGCTGGAAGGACAACAAAGGTAAGAGTAATTCTGTAACTGCAAAAATCAAATAACCTCAAACCCACGCTCAACCTGTTGAGCGTGGCAAAACAACACTAAAACAAGCCCCCTCAGCAAGTTCACTGCGGACATTAATCACTCCATTGTGAGCCATCACAATCTGTTTTGACAGCGCCAAACCCAACCCCAAACCAAACTCACCCTCAGTCGGTTTTGTACTCAGGCAATGCAAGGTAGAAAACAGTTGAGCTTGTTCTTCCTTGGATATGCCTTCACCCTGATCATGAACAGAAAAAACAATCTCTTCTGTAGCTGCGAATAAACGCACATCAATTCGGCTGCCACAGGGGGAAAATTTAATCGCATTGCTCAGCAGTTGATCAACCACCTGTTGCATACGCAGCAGATCAAGCTGCAATGACAAATGGCACGAAGAACTGAAATGTAAAACAATGTTTTTTTTCTCTGCTTGTGCTGCAAAATGCAGCAGGCGTTCATTGATCAGCTGATCCATACACACCGTCGAGAGATCCAGCTCTAAACCAGTAGAAGCTATTTTGGAAAAATCCACCAAATTACGAAATTGCTGCAATAGCTCGATGCTGAGTTGATTGATCTTTTCAGAGAAATTACGCCGGTGATCAAGATCAAGATCAAGATCAGGCATCAACAACAGCTCGCTAAAACCCTGAATCGCGGCAATGTGATTACCCAGATCATGGGCTGCTCCAGCGAGCAAAGCCGCTTCAGAGGGAATATCTTGTTGTTCCAACTCTGATAATGCCATATCTACCACCCCACACGCAGACTCGAAACTGCATTTTAGCACGTCAAACAGCTCGCAATAATTGATCAATATCGAAAATCTAGACATAAAAATACCACCTCAAGGGTGGTATTTTTAAATCAATTCAAATCAACAAAAAATCCAATCAGCTCTCCGCCTGCGGTTTGCGCACCCGAATGTGCAGATCCGCCAACTGCTGCAACGGCACACTGGCCGGTGCATTGGTCAAGGGACAACTCGCCGTCTGCGTTTTGGGGAACGCCATCACGTCTCGAATCGAGCTGGCACCGCTCATCAACATAATCAAACGATCCAAACCAAAGGCCATGCCACCATGCGGAGGACAACCGTATTTAAGTGCTTCCAGCAAGAAACCAAACTTATCCTGCGCTTCTTCATCCTCAATACCCAAAATACCAAACACCGCCTGCTGCATCACGCTGTCGTGAATACGGATCGAACCACCACCAATCTCGCTGCCGTTCAAAACCATATCGTAAGCACGAGACAAGGCCGTTCCAGGGTCGTTTTTCATCGCTTCAATATCACCAGAAGGCGCAGTAAAGGGGTGATGCAATGCATTCCAGCGGTTAGCTTTTTCATCGTAATCGAACATCGGGAAATCCACCACCCAGACCGGTTTCCAGCCCTCGTTCACCAGCCCCAAATCTTGCGCCACCTTAACCCGCAACGCGCCCAAAGACTCGTTTACCACCTTGGTTTTATCCGCACCAAAGAAAAGCAGGTCGCCGTCCTGCGCGCCGCAACGTTCAATAATCGCGCTCAAAACCTCATCGGGCAAAAATTTCACAATCGGTGACTGCAAGCCCTCACGACCGGCGGCAATCTCATTGCACTTGATGTAGGCCAAACCTTTTGCGCCGTAACGACTGACGTATTTGGTGTAAGCATCAATCTTTTTACGGCTCAAGGCGTTGCCACCCGGAACACGCAACACTGCCACCCGACCGTCATCGCTGTTGGCCGGAGCGGAGAACACCTTGAAATCCACCTCCGCCATCAGATCCGAGACCGTCACCAGCTCCAGATCAATACGCAGATCAGGGCGATCATTGCCGTAACGCTGCATAGATTCGGCATACGTAATGTGAGGGAAGACCCCGGGCAACACCACATCAAGTTCACTGGCAAACAGATTACGAATCATGCTCTCCATCATGCCCATGATCTGCGTCTCATCCATAAAAGAGGTCTCAACGTCGAGTTGAGTGAACTCCGGTTGACG
>JAUZRS010000153.1 GCA_030950195.1 Gammaproteobacteria bacterium
CTGCGTATCCGGCTCGGCCAACGCTTCTGCCACACCGTGAAAACGCGGTGATTGCCCCTCACCTTCAGCCAAAATCACACAAGAGGCAGCTGCACCGTAATAACGAATCGCAGGAATAGGCAAACCCAAAATAGCCCGCACATGCAGTGCGAACTCGCTCAAATCCTGTGAGATCATGGTCACCATGCCCGTATCATGCGGACGCGGTGAGACTTCGCTAAAAATCACTTCATCGCCTTTAATAAACAGCTCAACCCCAAACAGACCCCAACCACCCAGCTCATCGGTGATTTTTTTCGCAATCAACTCTGATTTTTCTAACACAGCAGAGTTCATCAACTGCGGCTGCCAAGATTCATGGTAATCACCATTTTGTTGTAAATGACCAATGGGCTGGCAAAACGAGACACCGCCTTTATGGCGCACGGTCAACAAGGTGATTTCATAATCAAATTCAACAAAGCCTTCGACAATCACACGACCTGGCCCTGTTCGTCCACCTTGCTGCGCGTACTGCCAAGCAGAATCAATCTCGTCTACCGTTGAAATCAAGCTCTGACCCTTACCCGAAGAGCTCATCACCGGCTTCACCACACAGGGCAGACCAAGCTGCTCGATGGCCGCTCGATACTCTGCCTCACTGTCCGCAAAGAAATAAGGAGATGTCGGCAGCGCCAGCGTTTCACTGGCCAGACGACGAATGCCTTCTCGATCCATCGTTAAACGCGCCGCACGCGCCGTCGGCACCACATTAAATCCTTCGTTCTCCAACTCCAGCAGCAGCTCGGTATCAATGGCTTCAATTTCAGGCACGATGTAATCGGGCTGTTCTGTTTCGATGATCTGTCGTAACGCCTTCCCATCCAACATCGACACCACATAAGAACGATGCGCCACCTGCATCGCGGGTGCATTGGCGTAACGATCCAGAGCAATCACCTCAATACCGAGGCGCTGCGCTTCAATCGCCACCTCTTTGCCCAGTTCTCCCGAACCGAGCAGTAACATTTTATTTGCTTTCACACCCAGCGCCGTTGCCAACTCAAGCATATCTCACCTCAATATTTTGTCCTGTTTTAATCAATAGGCAGTCTTGCATTCTGATTTTTGCATTGCAAGCCACTCATTGCACCTGACAATCCTGACAGCCCCTTGCCCTTTTTTTTTCAGCGCGGTATAAACAGGCCTCAACGATGATTTTTTTTGGATCAATGGCATGACCACACCTCCTGCAACGGCACTGCGTTTCAAAGCCAATGCCTTTACCCTCACTGTTTTGCAGGTAATCGACCCCAATCTCAGCGCCATAGAAACGGCCTTAGATGAAAAACTCAAACAGTCACCAGATTTTTTTCAGAACGCACCCGTTATGATTGACCTGTCGGAATTAAGCGACGAACGGGAGATCGACCTGAAAGCATTAACAAAACAACTGTATCAGCGGGGATTGCTGCCCGTTGGGATTCGTGCTGCCCGTTCATCTCAGACACAACAAGCCAAGCAGTTGCACCTAGCACTTTTTCAAGAGAGTCATATTGGCAAACCCTCCTTCGCTAAAACCGCGCAGGAAACCCCATCTTCTTCACCACTGGTCATCAGTAAACCGGTGCGTTCAGGGCAACAGGTCTACGCCAAACAGGCGGATTTAGTCGTGCTCTCTTCCGTCAGCGCAGGCGCTGAACTGCTTGCTGATGGCTCAATCCATGTTTATGGCACCCTCAGAGGCAGAGCACTGGCTGGAGTAAAAGGCGATACAAACGCACAAATATTCTGCCAAAGCCTACAAGCAGAATTAGTTTCTGTAGCGGGCAACTATCGCCTAATTGAAGAGTTAAAATCTGATTCAGACAATCAAGCGGTACAAATTCGCTTAGACGAGAGAGACCGGCTTATCATTTCCCATTTATAATGAAGGTGGGTGCATGGAAGCCCCCCCCTTCAAGCTCGACAAACCCATATCACGGAGACACCCAACCAACGACAGCCAAAGTTGACTGCTTTTCTGCCGTTGTTATTTTTAAGACATTATTATTAATGTCCTATTTGAAATCAATGCAATCAATACAAGGTTCAGGAGGATTAACTTTGTCAAAAATCATCGTCGCAACATCCGGCAAAGGC
>JAUZRS010000154.1 GCA_030950195.1 Gammaproteobacteria bacterium
GGTTTTGGTTGAGTCGTTGATGGAGGCGGCGCGGTCAGGAAAAGAGGTGACGGTGGTGGTGGAATTGCGCGCTCGTTTTGATGAGGAGGCCAATATTCACTTGGCAGACCAACTGCACGAAGCGGGTTGTCAGGTGGTGTATGGCGTTGTGGGGTATAAAACCCATGCCAAAATGGTGTTGGTGGTACGGCGCGAAAAGCAGGGTCTGGTCTCTTATGTGCATTTGGGTACGGGTAATTATCATGCCGGTACGGCGCGAGTCTATACAGATTATGGCCTACTGAGTTGTGATGCTGAGCTTGCAGATGAGGTGCATAAGGTGTTTCGGCAGTTGACGGGGCCGGGCTGTGTGGAAGGGGTAAAACATTTATTGCAAGCGCCGTTTACTCTGCACAGTGGCATATTGAGAAAAATTGAGCGAGAGGCGCGCATTGCAGCGCAGGGTGGTGAGGCGCGTATTGTGGCCAAGATGAATTCTCTGGTGGAGCCACAGATCATCAAGGCGCTCTACCGTGCTTCGCAAGCGGGTGTGATCATTGAATTGCTGGTGCGCGGCATTTGTTGTCTGCGGCCTGGGGTCTCTGATCTTTCAGAGAATATTCGGGTGCGCTCGATTATGGGGCGGTTTTTAGAGCACAGTCGAATTGTCTATTTCCAAAATAACGGCCAGAGCGAGCTGTATTGCGGCAGTGCGGATTGGATGCAGCGTAATTTTTTCTCACGAGTTGAGGTCTGTTTTCCGATTCTGCAAAAGAATTTGCAGCAGCGAGTGATCGAGGAGTGTTTGGAAAGCAGTTTGCAGGATAATACTCAATCATGGTTGTTGCAGTCGAATGGTTGTTATCGGCGTATCGTGCCTGCTGAGGGGGAAAGTCCACATGCGTTGCAGGCGGTTTTGCTGCAAAAATTGGCGCGTTGAGTAGCAAAAATGAGCTTCTTATTAATTTCGTGAATTCATAGTGTGAAATAGTAATAAAAAAATGCCCAGAAGTGGTTGACGCTCTGGTATGCGCTCTGTAAGATTCGCGCTTCTGTAATGGAGGGGTTCCCGAGCGGCCAAAGGGGGCAGACTGTAAATCTGCTGGCTCTGCCTTCGGAGGTTCGAATCCTCCCCCCTCCACCAATTTTTTATCTGATAAGTTCGGGTATGCGGGTGTCGTATAACGGCTATTACCTCAGCCTTCCAAGCTGATGACGTGGGTTCGACCCCCATCACCCGCTCCATATTGGATTAAGAAGTTCGGTTTTTGACGAGCTTTTAGATTGTTTTTAGTTTGCCCATATAGCTCAGTTGGTAGAGCGCGTCCTGGGTAAGGACGAGGTCAGCAGTTCGAATCTGCTTATGGGCTCCAATTTTGTGTTTATACGTAGTCGTTAATTTTAATAGAGTGGGGTTGTCCTGATGTCCAAGGAAAAGTTTGAACGTACAAAGCCGCATGTGAATGTGGGAACCATCGGTCACGTTGATCATGGCAAAACCACACTGACCGCTGCGTTGACAAAAGTGGGCGCGGAAGCGATGGGTGGAGAATTCAAAGACTACGGTGAC
>JAUZRS010000155.1 GCA_030950195.1 Gammaproteobacteria bacterium
CGCTGAAACGGGAATGGTAAGCTCATTTGAGGTTTGAAAGGCGTATTGCAGCATGGATTTAACTTCATCCATCATGCCGACAAACATCGGATCAAGATGGCCGATGGTAGGACGGCTCATCGCTTCCAAAATACGCGGATGAACATCGGAAGGGCCAGGCCCCATTAAGGTACGAACAGGAGGGCGAAACGAGGTAATAGACACAATGAAATTCCTTAACATGCAAAAAAACAAAGAATGCAGTATAGAAGCCTACTCTATACCGATTCAACCGCATACTTTTTAGGGATACCGAACTCACATCTCTGCAACAGCGCGCCAGAGCGACAACAGACCAAAAAAAATCACCAGCAACCCTGCCAAACGCCGCAACCAAAGACTCTGCACCCAGCGCCGCAGACGATGAGCAAACAGCCCCATCGCCAACAGATTAGGCAAGGTTCCCAAACCAAAACTGAACAGCAACAACGCCCCCTTTAGCGGCTCACCGGCGGCCAGCGCCCAAATCAACACGCTGTAGACCATGCCACAGGGCAACCAGCCCCAAATGCTGCCCAGCAGCAGCGCCCGTTGTGGGGTCTTGACCGGCAAAAAACGTCGCCCTAAAGGCTCCATCAACGCCCAGACTTTGCCCCCCAAGCGCTCCACACGATTTAAACCAAACCACCAACCGGCTAAATACAGCCCCAAAACAATCATCATCAAGGCAGCAAAAAGCTGCAACACCAGCTGCACCTGATGTAGATCACTGAGCTGCACCGCCAACAATCCCACTCCGCCCATCATCGCCCCAGCCACGCTGTAACTGGCAATGCGACCTAGGTTATAACCCAGTAACAGCGGCCACGATTTACGCCCTGCTTGCTCAGGCAGCCCCAAACTCAAGGCCGCCACAATGCCACCGCACATGCCAACGCAATGCACACCCCCCAGCAACCCCACCAAAAAAGCGGCTAAATACCCACTGTCCACCAACATAGAAAAAAAACCTTATTTTCCAAACAATATTTCAAAATGAGACCTACGAGCCACCCTGCCAAAATACATTATGTATGCTATCGTTCGCTCCCAATGGAACTCATCCATAACCCCAGCAAGAGCGTCAAGGAGATACACAACATGGCTGTAAAAAAGAAAGTTGCGAAAAAAAGCGCCACCAAAAAAGCCGCACCTGCAACAGTGAAACGCCCGCCCACCAAAACCCAAATTTTATCTCATATCGCCGAAGAGATTAATATGCCACGTCAAGATGTACAGGCCGTATTTGACTCCCTTAACGCGCTGATTGAAAAAAATCTGCGCCCTCGCGCCGCCGGTTATTTCAATATGCCGGGCCTATTGAAGATCAAAGTGGTGAAAAAACCCGCCACCAAAGCCCGCAAAGGCATCAACCCCTTTAACGGTGAAGAGATGATGTTCAAAGCCAAACCAGCGCGTAAAGTGGTCAAAGTAACCCCGCTCAAGGGTCTAAAAGATATGGTGTAATGCAAACAAAAACGGCTCGCAACACAATCACCGCCGTTGCGGCCGTTTTTTGCTATCATTCCCCCATGAAAACGTTACCTTCCCACTCTTACTCGGTCACCTCCGCATGAATCTTGCGCAGCTGCAAAGCGCCTTACCAAACCGTTTACCTCTGGTGGCCACCCTTATTTTCACTGTTTTATTGGGCATCAACGCAGCCCAACTGAGCTGGCAATTTTTCCCCACCGCCGGAACCCATCTCAGCAGTGATAAAATCAGCAACAATCTCAATCGTCGTCCACAAACCAAGACAAACCCCGCCCGCCAAATTACCCCCTACAATCTGTTTGGCAGCTCGGCAAAAACCGTCAGCAATAATCGAGCGGCACCGCAAAGCGTCCCAGAAACACGCCTCAACATCACCCTTAAGGGCGTTTTGGCCTTTGAGCCACAGGAGTTCGCCATGGCCATTATCAGTCAAAATGGTCGCGATGAGCAGGTTTTTTCCGTGGGCAACACTCTACCAGGCAACGCCAAGCTAAAAGAGGTCTACGCCGACCGCATCATTCTACAACGGGGCAATCGGCTGGAAACTCTCAAACTACCGGAAAAAGGCGCGAACATTCATTTCCGGCAACCCGAAAAATCCGCACAAGCGAGTCGTATTTTACAAGAGTCTCAATCCGCCAAACAGTTGCGCGACCAGATTGTCGCCAACCCTCGGGTGCTGGCGCAGATGGTCAGCACTCAACCGGTGCGCCGTGGTGGCAAACTGATCGGCTATCGACTCAAACCCAAACAAGACACCGGCACACTGGAACAGTACGGTCTGATGCCGCAAGACATCATCACCCGAGTCAACGGTGTATCGCTGAACAGCCCAAAAAACGGCCTCAAAGTACTCAGAGGTTTAATGAAGGCCAAAAACATCGATCTAATGGTGCAGCGGGGCGGTGTCGAAACCCCCGTATCCATCTCCTTAGAGTAAACACCGAAAACCACAGGATACATTTGCATTAGCATGAGTAACAAGACCTCCTTTAGAAACCCGCGCACTTGGGTAAACGCCGTGCTGATCGCACTCCTGTCCAGTCTGCTTGCCCCCCCCAGCTGGGCTGGCAGTTTTAAACTCAACCTGAAAAACACCGACATCCATTCGCTGATCGCCACCGTCTCCAAGGTGACGGGCAAAAATTTTGTCGTTGATCCTCGGGTCAAAGCCAAAGTCACCGTGGTCTCTTCCCACGACATGGACGGCGATGAACTCTATAAAGTGTTTCTTTCGGTGCTGCAAGTTCACGGCTACGCGGCAGTGCGCTCCGGCAAGGTGATTAAAATCGTCCCCGAAACCAACGCCAAACAAGGCCCAGTGCCACAGCTTCGTCGAGGCATGGGCGGCGATGAATTGGTCACTCAAGTGATCGCATTGGAAAACGTACCCGCCGCTCAGTTGGTGCCGATTCTGCGCCCACTGGTGCCACAACAAGGTCATCTGGCCGCTTACCCCTCCACCAATATGCTGATCATCACCGACCGTGCAGGCAACATCAACCGTCTGACCCAGATCATCAAACGCATTGATCGCCCCGATAACGAAGAGGTGGAACTGATTCATCTGCAACACGCCTCCGCCTCCGAAGTGGTGCGCATTCTCGGCACCTTGCAACAAAACGCCAACAAAGGCGGCATTCAAAGAAAAGGCCACGCTCGGCTGGCGGCTGATGAACGCACCAACAGCGTTTTGATCAGTGGTGACAAAGCCAACCGGCTGCGCATTCGCGGCCTGATTGCCCACCTAGACACCCCGCTGGAAAGCGAAGGCAATACCCGTGTCATCTACCTGCGTTACGCCAATGCCAAAGATCTGGCCACCATTCTGAAAGGGGTCAGCGCCGGTCAAGCGCGCACCGCAAGCAGCGCCGTCAAAGGAAAAACAACGGCCAGCAGCGGACGCAGCGACATCGACATTCAAGCCGATGAACACACCAACTCGCTGATCATCACCGCCGCCCCCAACGAAATGCGCAGCCTGCAAGGGGTCATTCGGCAACTGGACATCCGTCGCGCCCAAGTGCTGATCGAAGCGATCATCACCGAAATATCCGAAGACAAAAACCGCGAGCTGGGCATCCAACTGGCGGGGGGCAACAACAACAATAACAACCAACCACTGGGGTTTACCAATTTTGGCGGCGAGAGCAGCCTCACCGGTTTGGTGGCCAGCAAAGGCACCTCCGCTGCTGGGTTGGCCGGTCTGACCCTCGGTTTTGGCAGCGCCACCGGCTCAGTGCTCGATTTTGTCGGTCTGGTGCGTGCCTTGGCCTCCGATGCCAATAACAACATTCTCTCCACTCCCAGCTTGGTCACTCTGGACAACCAAGAAGCGGAGATCATCGTTGGCGAAAACGTGCCCTTTGTCACCGGTCAATACAGTAGCGCAGCCGGAGCCACTGCGGGTACCGCCAACCCCTTCCAAACCATCGAACGCCAAGACATCGGCCTCACACTAAAAGTGAAACCGCAGATCAACGAAGGTAATACGATTAAAATGGAGATCAACCAAGAGGTCTCCAATGTCAAAAGCTCCTCCCAATCGAGCGCCGACATCACCACCACCAAACGTTCGATCAAAACCACCGTCATGGTGGAAGACGGTCAGACCATCGTCCTTGGCGGCTTGATCAGCGACACCCTGCGCGACACCAATGAAAAAGTACCGCTGCTGGGCGACATTCCGCTGCTGGGTCGTCTGTTCCAATACCGAAAAACCGCCACAGTAAAACAGAACTTAATGGTCTTTATTCACCCCACTATTTTGCGTGATGCAGCCACTGAGAATCACCACACCAGCCGTAAATACACTTTTTTACGTGCTCAGCAGTTGCAAGCTCGCGAAGAAGGTGACAGCCTGATGTCCGATGCCGTACCGCTGCTGCCCGAACTTGATTTCACACTCTCCCCCAAACGCAGCGCCGTTACCCCATGAGTGAAGAAAACCCAAACAACGCAGAAAAAGACGCTGTAGAGACATTTCAACTGCCCTACAGCTTCGCCAAGCGCCACGGTGTCTTGACCGAAGTCAGCGACGAGCAGCACCTCAAGGTCATTCACCGCGAGAAATTGAACCCTCTCTCGCTGTTGGAGCTGCGCCGTAAAGCGGGACGTGCGCTGCACTTGCAACCGGTCAGTAACGACGAATTTGATCGTCTACTGACCCAACGTTACGAAGGTGGTTCCGGCGAAGCGATGGAGATGATGGACGATCTCGACGGCGTTGATCTGGCGCATCTGGCCGACTCCTTACCCGAGCCGGAAGATCTGATGGAGTCCGCTGATGATGCGCCCATCATCCGCCTCATCAACGCCGTTTTAAGTGAATCCATTCGTAAAAATGCCTCAGACATTCACATCGAACCCTTTGAAAAACGCCTTACGGTGCGCTTTCGCATCGACGGCGTGATGCAACACATGCTCGATCCACCACGTCATTTAGCACCACTATTGATTTCACGCATCAAAGTGATGGCCAAATTGGACATTGCCGAAAAACGCCTGCCACAAGACGGACGCATCTCGCTGCGGGTTGCCGGTCGTCCGGTGGATGTGCGCGTATCCACCTTGCCAGGCGGTCACGGAGAACGGGTGGTTATGCGCCTGCTGGACAAACAAGCGGGACGGCTCGATCTGGAGCATCTGGGAATGGATCAAGCCCTGCGCGACCAGCTTGATCGGCAGATTCATCTACCCCACGGTATTTTGCTGGTCACCGGCCCCACTGGCTCAGGTAAAACCACCACCCTCTACGCCTCATTAACACGCCTGAATGATAACAGTCGCACTATTTTGACCGTCGAAGATCCCATTGAGTACTACCTTGACGGCATCGGTCAGACCCAAGTCAACGCCAAAGTGGAGCTGACCTTTGCTCGCGGTCTGCGCGCCATTTTACGCCAAGATCCCGACATCGTCATGGTTGGTGAGATCCGTGATCTGGAGACCGCTGAAATCGCGGTGCAGGCCAGTTTAACCGGTCATTTGGTGCTCTCCACCCTGCACACCAACAGCGCCATCGGTGCCGTCACCCGTCTACGTGACATGGGAGTGGAGCCGTTTCTGCTCTCCTCCAGTCTGGTGGGAGTAGTGGCTCAACGGCTGGTGCGCCTGCTCTGCCCTCACTGCAAGCAGCCTCATGCTCTGAAAGGCGAAGAGTTCTCTGCTCTGGGTCTGAATCCCGCTGAAACCTTGCCGATGGTCTACAGCGCCCCAGGGTGCAACGAATGCAATCAGAGCGGTTACATCGGTCGTAATGGCATTTATGAGTTAATCACCCTCGACGACACCTTGCGCCGCATGATCCACGACGGTGCTAACGAACAAGAGATGGAACGCCATGCGCGTAAAAGCAGCCCCGGCATTCGTGATGACGGTCGCCGCTTGGTGCTGGCGGGCAAGACCTCCGTTGAAGAGTTGATGCGCGTCACCCACGAAGGATAATAAATCATGGCTGCGTTTGATTACATCGCTCTAAATGCCAAAGGGCGCGAAGAGAAGGGCGTTTTAGAGGGCGATAATGCACGCCAAATTCGACAGCAGTTACGCGATAAAGGCCTCACCCCACTGGAGGTCAAAGCCGCCAGTGGCGGGGGTAAAAACAGCAACAACGAAAAAACACCCCTCTTCAGCCTGCAACGGGGCATCAGCGCCTCTGAGCTGGCACTCATCACCCGTCAGCTCTCCACCCTGATTAATTCAGGCCTGCCGTTGGAAGAGTCGCTGCAGGCGGTGTCACGTCAGTCGGAAAAGCAGCGCATCAAAAGCATGATGCTGTCGATACGCAGCAAGGTGCTAGAGGGTCACACGCTGGCGGACGGTTTTGCTGAGTTTCCCAAAGTCTTTCCTGAGATCTATTTGGCCACCGTCGCGGCGGGCGAGCAGTCGGGGCATTTGGATGGGATCTTGGATCGACTGGCCGACTACACCGAGAATCGCCAAGCGACACGACAGAAAGTCAGCATGGCGCTGATCTACCCGATTATTTTAGTCCTGATGGCCTTATTGATCGTCACCGGCCTGTTGGCTTATGTGGTGCCGCAGGTGGTGCAGGT
>JAUZRS010000156.1 GCA_030950195.1 Gammaproteobacteria bacterium
TCATCACCAAAACGATCCACTACCGCCTCAATGGCCGAGTTTAACAACTCGACGATCAAAACGATCAGCAAGGATCCCAGCAGCAGCGCCTTTTCAACACCGCCCTCACCAAGCCACAATGCCAAAGGTGCCAACACAAAAACCAACCACAGTTCTTGGCGAAAGGCCGCCTCACCACGGTAGGCGGCCTGCAAGCCCAGCCACGAATAACGCCCCGCATTGAGGATCCGTTTCAGACCGGTGTTGCCGGTTTTAGCCACTACTCGTCGGCTTTGGCAGGCGTGTAAGCCAAGTTCAATTCCCGCGCCGCTTTGACATCATCCAGACGACGCACGGGCAAGGTGTAAGGCGCACCTTTGACCAAATCGGCGTTCTCTTCCGCTTCCGCTTGAATGGTTTTCATCACCTCGATAAACCCGTCTAACTCCGCTTGGGTCTCCGTCTCCGTCGGTTCGATCAACAAACACTCAGGAATCAGCAAGGGAAAATAGGTGGTCGGTGCATGGTAGCCGTAATCCAGCAGACGTTTAGCAAAATCCATCGCATTGACCCCCAACTCTTTAGCCTGTCGTTTCAAAGTGACGATAAACTCATGGGTGGCGCGCCGATCTTTGTAAGCCAGATCAAAACCCGCCTCCGCCAAACGCACCATCATGTAGTTGGCGTTCAAAGTAGCGTACTCCGCCACCCGTGGCATTCCCTCACGTCCCAACATGCGCGCATACACATACGCCCGAATCAATACCCCTGCGTTACCGGCAAAGGCCGACAAGCGCCCGATGGAGTCAGGGCAATCCTTTTCCAACAACCATTGATAACCGTCTGCCGCTTTGGCCACCATCGGCACCGGCAAATAGGGAATCAAACGTTCGCTCACGCCCACAGGCCCTGCTCCTGGACCACCGCCACCGTGCGGGGTAGAGAAGGTTTTATGCAAGTTCATGTGAATCACATCAAAACCCATATCGCCCGGACGCACCTTACCCAAAATGGCGTTCAAATTGGCACCGTCGTAATAGAGCAGACCCCCCGCGTCATGCACGGTTTTGGCAATCGCTTCAATCTGGCGATCAAACACCCCCACCGTCGAAGGGTTGGTGAGCATGATGCCCGCCGTCTGAGGCCCCACCACCGCTTTCAATGCGTCCACATCCACATCGCCACTGGGGCCGGTGGGGATTTCACGCACCTTGTAGCCGCACATCACCGCCGAGGCGGGATTTGTGCCGTGGGCTGCATCGGGGACTAAAATTTCACAGCGTTCATTGTCGCCACGAGCATCGTGGTAGGCGCGAATCATCGCTACCCCTGCGAACTCGCCCTGCGCGCCTGCGGCAGGCGACAAAGAGACCTCTTTCATCCCCGTTACTTCTTTGAGCATCTCTTGTAGATCGTACATACAGGCCATAAATCCTTGGCTGTGACTCACAGGAGCCAAGGGGTGACGCGCCACCATCCCAGGCAGCATGGCCAAGGTGTTGCTCGCACGGGGATTGTACTTCATCGTGCAGGAACCCAGCGGATAAAACTGGGTATCAATGGAGAAATTTTTCTGCGACAGCGCGGTGTAGTGACGCACCACCTGCATCTCCGAAACCTCTGGCAAAGCCGGAGGGGTGCGGCGCAGCAGTTCTGCTGGAATGCCCTTCACCTCGACGGACGTGGCGGGCATCTGTGCTGACGCACGACGAGTGGATTTGGATCTTTCGTGAATTAACATCATCGTACCTCGATTAAAATTTAGGCTGCACAGGGCATTGACCGCTGCAACGCAGAGTCAAAACACGCTCGACTTTCTGCACATAAGCATCAAAGTCCACTTGAGTGTGTACCTCGGTGGAACAGATCAACAGCGCGTTACCCAATTCGGGGTACTCTTCGCTCAGATCGTAACCGCCGAGGACGTTGTGCGCCGCCAGTGCGGTCAACAGTTCACTCACCGGTACCTCGTCAAAGGTGATGACCGTTTCATGAAAGTGGCTGCCCGTAAAACAAGACGCAACCCCCTGCAAAGCGGTCAATTGCTGCGCCAAACTGTGGGTATTGCGGTGGCTGCTGCGCGCCACGCGACTCAGGCCTTCTGGCCCCAACAACGCCATGTGAATGGTCGCGGCGGTCACCATCAAGCCTTGATTGGTACAGATGTTCGAGGTCGCTTTGGAACGGCGAATGTGCTGTTCTCGCGCCTGCAAGGTCAAAGCAAAACCGCGCTTGCCCTCCAGATCGACGGTCTGACCGACGATGCGTCCGGGCATCTGCCGTACCCGATTTTTGTTGCAGCACATGAATCCAAAATAAGGCCCACCGGAAGCCAGTGGTATCCCCAAAGGTTGCCCTTCACCGACGACGATGTCCGCGCCTTTTTGCCCCCACTCACCAGGCGGCTTGAGCAGCGCCAAACTGATCGGATTCACCACCGCGATGAGCAAAGCGCCGTTGGCGTGCGCCCAATCGGTGATCGCATCCACCTCTTCCAAGGAGCCAAAGAAGTTGGGCTGCTGAATCACCACGGCAGTGATGTCTTCACCGGCATGAGCTTCCAGTGCGCTCATATCAATCGTGCCTTGCTCCAAAACAAAGGGCAGCTCTTGCAGACAAACCTTCTGATTATTGACAATGTTGTGCGTCACTTTGCGGTAACTGGGGTTAACCGTGCGCGGCAGCAAAATGGTTTTTGATTTGCTTTTGCGATTGGCGCGCACCGCCATCAAAACCGCCTCTGCCAGCGCCGAAGCACCGTCGTAGAGCGAGGCATTGGAGACCTCCATGCCCGTCAGTGCGGTCATCATGGATTGGAACTCGTAAACCAACTGCAAGGTGCCTTGACTCGCTTCCGCTTGGTACGGGGTGTAGGCACTGTAATACTCCCCACGGGAGACGATCTGCCAGACCGCAGCGGGAATGTGATGACCGTACGCACCGGCACCGATAAAACAGAGCGCCTCGCCGTCTTCGCCTGCGCGCTGTTTCATCAGCCGCGCGATCTCCATCTCCATCATCGCAGGCGGAACCTTGTCCAGCTCGCCAATGCGCAAATTGGCAGGCACTTCATCAAACAGATCTTCAATGCTGTCCACCCCAATGGTGGTCAGCATGGCTTGAACTTCATCGGTGGTATGGGGAATAAATGGCATAACTTATTTTTCTCTCTCATAAAAAAGCGCCCCGACAAAGCGGGACGCTAGTGCAACACACAACTCAGATGAAACTCAGTTCATCGTCTGACTTAGGGTAAACGCACCACGAATGTCACCCAACTTATACCCTTTCGCTTGATCTTCAGAATAGAGGGTATTTAGGCGCATCTGCACCGCAGGCTCCAGTTTTTCACCGTGGCACTGCAAACAGATCGGCCCCGTTGGGATCGCTTTCATATAGCGAAACTGTTTTTCACCGTAACGATCCACAACTTCATAGAAGTCCATCTTTTTCACATTTTCACCTGCTTTTTTGCGCTGTTCAAATTTGAGCAGCACCGCTTTTTCCCAAGCGTCCGGATCGTTCATGTGATTACGCACCTTCAAACTGGTACGACCCACATCCCAATTGGACGTGGCACTGGAATCAATCGCAATGTGGGTTGCGCGCAGATTACAGACCTTAATCGCCTTAGTTGGCCCACCGGCTTTCATGCCTGCTTTCATCTCACCTTTGAGGGTGGTGGCAAACTCTTTGATCACTTTTCGTGCATCTGCGGCGCGCTTCTCCAAATCTTCTGCATAGAGAGGGGCGCTCAGCATCAGAGCGGTGACCGACAGTAACAATCCTTTTTTAAACATAACGAGATCCTTTTTGATACTTTTTAATGAAAACCAGAGCCATTATGCCTTTGGCTTTCACGTTAGGTACAGTAAATCGGGCTACTCGTCTTCGGCCAACAAACCTTCATATTGCTCGACGGTCAGCAAATTATCCCACTCTACGCCGTCGCTTTTAATCGTGAAAATCCAACCGGCTTGGTAAGCATCGTCATTGATCGCTTCGGGAGTGTCGGCCAATTCACCGTTGGCCGAGGCCACAATACCGCTGATGGGCATGTAGATGTCAGAAGCGGCTTTTACCGACTCCACCACCGCACAACCGTCACCGGCTTCAATCTCCGCGTCTTCTTCTGGGGTCTCGACAAAAACGATGTCACCCAACAACTCTTGGGCGTGGTCGGTGATGCCGACGGTAAAGGTACCGTCTTCGTTGTTGCGTACCCATTCGTGGCTTTGGGTGTATCTCAATTCTGTTGGCAGATCGCTCATGAGTATCTCCTCGTTTATTTGCTTTAGATTATAAATTCATTCTGTGAAGGCTGATCTATGTGACCGTAGGGGCTGACCTATGTGTCAGCCCTCAAACCCCGCATACAATTCAGGGCGCACACACAGGTGCGCCCCTACGCCTATTTTTAAAGACGCTTAATTACAGGCTTTGCCATCGCGCACGAAGGGGTATTTCACCACCTCGGCAGCCACCCATTTACCGCGAATTTCCACCTCGCAAGTTGCACCGACATTGGCCGGAACCCGCGCCATCGCAATGGCGTAACCCAGCGTAGGCGAAAAGGTACCGCTGGTGGTTTCACCTTCACCGCCATCGGCCAGCTTCACCTTTTGATGCGAGCGCAACACACCGCGCCCTGTCAGTTTCAGCCCCACCAACTTGCTTGGCACACCGTCGGCTTTTTGGCTCACCAACACCGTTTTGCCGATGAAGTCACGCTCGTCGTCCAGCACCACCGTCCAGCCCAACCCCGCCACCAGCGGCGTGGTGCTTTCGTCCATGTCGTTGCCGTAGAGGTTCATACCCGCTTCCAAGCGCAAAGTGTCCCGTGCGCCAAGACCAATGGGTTTTACTCCCGCGTTGGCCAACGCCGACCAAAATTCGGCGGCCTGCTCTGCGGGCAACACCACTTCAAAACCGTCTTCGCCGGTGTAGCCGGTGCGCGCCACAAACCAACCCTCGCAGTCGGTGGCAAAAAAACGTTTCAGTTCCGCAGAAGCAGTGGCCACTGTCGGTGGCATCACCGATAAAGCCCGATCCCGAGCGTTGGGGCCTTGCACCGCGATCATCGCCAGCTCGTCGCGTTCCGTGACGCTCACGCCAAAGGCAGCGGCTTGTGTGTTGATCCATGCGAGGTCTTTTTCGCGGGTACCGGCATTGACCACCATGCGGAACCAGCAGTCGTTCATGTAGTAGACAATCAGATCGTCGATCACGCCACCGGCTTCGTTCAACATGCAGCTGTAAAGCGCCTTACCCGAGGTTTTCAGCCGCGCCACGTCGTTGGCGAGCAAGTGACGCAAAAAGGCAATCACCTGTTCGCCTTCAAGATCCACCACCACCATGTGGGAGACATCGAACATACCCGCATCGCTGCGGACTTGATGATGTTCTTGGACTTGTGAGCCGTAGTGAATCGGCATATCCCAGCCTGCAAAATCGACGATCTTGCCACCGTGGGCTTCATGGAGGGCGTACAACGGGGTGCGTGCGTTCATCTGTGTGGCTCCGTAACGAAAAAAGGGACGCGGTTGCAGTAATGCAGCGGTCGCCCCTCTGTCCTGTTACCTGAGAGATACCGGTTCCAACGGAACCATTCCCCTTCGGCGGGCGTTAAAGCCACTCTCCAGAGCCAACTCTCTACTGCGGTCCGTTTGCCTGAGCGTTTCCGGACGGGTTGCGCCTTCGGCTTCCCTTATTGGGAATCTCCCGCAGTAGATCATGCGTTGAGGCGCGTACTATAAACCAGATGATTGAAAAGACCAAGTGTGCGCTTAGGCTGGATTTTGCCATTTGTTTTAACGGGAAAATTCATCTACTTTCGTTTTTCTGCTTTGCTGTACACCAAACCTCGGTCTCTTTTACCCACAGCAATGACATAAACGATGACTTCACTGTCGTTTACTTCATACACCAAACGATACCCCACTGAGCGTAATTTGATTTTATACACGTTTGTAAAGCCATGCAGTTGGCTTGCTAGGTTGTGTGGATTTTTTACCCTCTCTTCAAGCTTTTTTTTGAATTGCTTACGTATCGGAGGAGCCAGCTTTTTCCACTCTTTCAAAGCACTCGGCAAAAACTTGATGTTATAAATCATCAAGATCAATTTCTATTGCCTGTGATTTTTCACCGGCTCGATCCCTCACAATTTGCGCCAGCTCAACGTCTTCCAACTTATCCATTAACCACTCATAGGTTTCTGCTGGTATGAGATAGGCTGCTGGAACATTGTGATTGAGTATCGCAATAGGCGCACCTTCAGCTTCATTCAGCAGTGCCGTGGGATTTTTCTTTAATTCTGAAATACTTGCGGAGCAACTGGAGAGTATTTGCCTCATAATAACACCTCAATAAGATCCATATTAGGCGCTAAATATAGCATCTAATATGGATCTTATTGAGGTCTGAGCAACAATTTTGGAATTAGCTCCTAATCTTTGGCCAGATTTACTTGATCACTACAGTCTGGCGGAGAGGTGTATTTTTTGCTCGTCATTCCCGCAAAGGCGGGAATCCATAGGGTCTGTCATAGATTCATGTGAATTCAACTGCGCGACCACTGCGGCAAATCGCCCTCCAATCCCATCGCATGACGCATCAGCTGCGACTTCAACGGCGAGACACGATCCGCAAACGAAAGCGCAAAATTACGCAACGGCACCAGCGGCAGATGATCGTTACCAAACACCCGATAAAAACCGTCCATCGTGTGCATCATCAGACTGTTATTGCCCCGCCGCCAACGCTCGTAACGCCGCAACACCCGCAGTTGCCCAAGGTCGCCTTTCGACTCCAGTAGACTCTCCGTCAAGGCCGACGCATCCAACAGACCGATGTTCACCCCCTGCCCCGCCAGCGGATGGATGGTGTGTGCCGCATCGCCCACCAAGGCCAAACGCGGTTTAACGTACTGCTCGGCATGACGACGCAGCAGCGGAAACGCCGCCCGCTCACTGACCGCCGTCACCGCCCCCAAACGCTCGCCAAACGCCTGCGCCAATTCAAGCCGAAAATCCTCATCAGAGAGCGCCATCATCTGCTCCGCCACCGCATCGTCACAAGACCAGACAAGGGAACAGCGCCCATCGGCAAGGGGCAAAAAGGCCAGCGGACCGCTGGGTAAAAAACGCTGCCACGCCGTGCGCTGATGGGGCTTTTCCGTCGCCACATGACAGACGATGCCCTTTTGATCATACGCCCGGCTTAGCACCTCAATGCCCGCCAACGCACGCACCCGCGAATGCGCCCCATCCGCACCCACCAGCAGCTCTGCGCTCAACTCGGTGCCGTCCGCCAAGCTCACCGTCACCTGATCCGGCTCAAAGGCCAGTTCACTCAAAGCCGCCTCTATCACCGTCACCGACGCCAGTTGCGCCAACCGCTGCAACAGCGCCCACTGCACCAGACGATTCTCGATGATGTGGCCCAAATACGGCTCCCCCATCTCGGCGCTGTCAAAATGGATCTCACCGGAGCCGGTGGCATCCCAAACCGTCATGTTTTCAAAGGGGCTGATGCGCTGCGCCGCCAGCGCCTGCCACACCCCAAGCCGCTCAAACAACGCCTGCGAAGCACGGTTAATCGCCGAAACGCGCAGATCCGGCTCGGCATCAAGATCAAACGAGGCGGGCAAATGAGGCTCCAGCAGCGCCACCCGTTTGCCACTCAAACCCAAAGCACAGGCCAGCGCCGCCCCCACCATGCCCGCTCCCACCACAATCACATCAAACCGTGTTTGTTTCATTTCTCCGCCTCTAACATCAGTGAGTAACGC
>JAUZRS010000157.1 GCA_030950195.1 Gammaproteobacteria bacterium
GCCGACTCCTCACCGTGAAACTGCAACAGATCTATGGCAACGCCGTTTAATATTCGTTGCACCTCTGTCGCAGCGGCATCCATAAACAGCGCCACCGTGGTCACAAACGGAGGCAGTGCTGCCACCAAGGTACGTGCTTGATCCACCTCAATGTGGCGCGGGCTGGGCGGATAAAAAACCAAGCCGATGGCATCCACCCCCGCGTTGGCAATCAAAACCGCCTGCTTCACTTCAGTTAATCCACAAATTTTAACGCGCGTTCGAGCCATACTCTAAGAGTGTGCCTAAAAAAGGCGTAAGGGTAGCAGAAAATAGGCCCAAGAGGCAGAGTCAGCCCAACATCTCAACCTTGTTTCCTATTCACGACATCTGCATATAGAAAGTATTATCTGGAAATCAACCATTACCTCGCTTACCATAGGTCGCCGCTTACCATAGGCTTAATGAGTATTTGAGCAATACAGACTCAAAAATCATAAAACTCACGTCTGTGATAGAGGTTATCTATTTTCCTTTTTACTTTTATGTCCCCATCATTACGCCCAAACCCTTGTTTGCACGGCGTTGCTGGGCAATACCCCCCCTATTTTGAGGAGAGACTCAATAATGAAAAAATTCACCTTAAGCCATCTGGCTCTTAGCCTGATGATTTTGACTGCATCGGCTTGCAGCACCACCAAAGAGAGTGGCCATGCTCTCGCTCTTAACGATGCAGAAAATCTCAAACTGAAATCCGAGCTGGCTGCAAAAGAGGCCGCTCTACAGGAAAAAGATCAGCAGATATCCTCCTATAAAAGTCGGCTGGCCATTGCCAGCGCCTCACCCGCAGCGGCACATTCAAGCGCCTCCGCTTCACCGCTGCTACCCACCCAAGCCGTTGCAGGCGAATGTTATGCCCGCGTCTGGGTACCGGCAAAATACCGCACCGTCACCAATGTCTTGGTGGTAAAAGAGGAGAGCGAACGAGTCGAAATCATCCCTGGTGAATACCAGTGGGCAGAAGAACAAATTCTGGTCAAAGAGGCCTCCGGCAAGCTGGAAACCATCCCTGCGGTTTTCGGCATCGAAGAAGAAATTGTGGTGGTACAAGAAGCCGCTCGCATCTGGAAAACCGGTCTGAAAAAAGCCTCCAGCCCAGCCAGCAGCGAGCTGCTCGCCACTGCCAAGACCTATGGCATTGATCTGGACAGCGCTCAAGTAGGCGAATGTTTCCATGAACATTATCATCCCGCCCAATACAGCACCGAAGCCAAACAGATCAAAATCAGTGAAGCCACCATTGATTTAGCCGCCGCTCCGGCTCAGTATCGCAACGTTGAAAAACAGGTGCTGGTCAAAGAAGCCACCTTTACACTCAAAGACATTCCGGCTGAATACGAATGGCTAGAAGAAAAAATGGTGGATAAACCCGCTCACACCACTTGGAAAAAAGGCAGCGGCCCAATTCAACGCATTGACGAAACCACCGGTGAAATCATGTGTTTGGTTGAAATTCCCGCCACCTATAAAACCATTCGCAAACGTATTCTAAAATCTCCTGCGCATACGGAAGTGATTGAGATCCCCGCTCAATACAAAACCGTTAAAGTACGTGAATTGGCCGTCGCTGCCAAAGAGATCAAAACGGAAATTCCGGCTAAATTCAGCTCGGTGGATGTGACCAAAAAACTCTCTGACCCCGAGTTTGTTTGGCATGAGGTACACAACTTAGAGGAACCCTCTCACACTCGCACCGGCACCAAAATCTGCTTAACGCAAATACCGGAAATCACCAAAACAGTAAAACGCAAAGTGGTTAAAACCCCCGCCACCACCCGCGTCATTGAGATTCCCGCAGAATACGCCAGCATGAAAGTGCGCAAAGTCATCCGCAAACCGGAAGAAACACGCATCAAAATTCCAGCGGAATATGAAAATGTAGCGGTTAACGAACTGGACAAGGAAGGTTTTATGGAATGGCGTACCATTCTCTGTGAAACCAATATGACCGTGGATCGCATCAGCTCTGTACAAACGGCATTACAAGACGCCGGTTACAACCCAGGCCCTATTGATGGCGACATCGGTACATTAACAATGGCGGCGGTAAACAATTTTCAACGGGATAATGAATTACCCGTCGATAAATACCTCAACATTGAAACCCTCAAAGCTCTGGGTATTACAGCGAAATAAACCGCAAACAAAAGACATCAACATCCGTTGATGTCTGGACTCAAAGCCTCTGGTCTCACTGGAGGCTGATCTATTTACAGATCAAACCGCATCAACACCCCATCTTGTGAACTCGGTCACCTACAAAACCGCCTGAAAAATTGTCGTTTTTAAACAGCTAAGTTAGACTTTCAGATCACAATTATTCTCTTACACCGAATGAACTTGGAACTCAAGTTGCTGGCCTTTTGCCACATCAAGATTACCCTCCCTTCCGTTACACTCATAAACAGGTCAGATTATGTACACACACGCGGTAAAAAAAGTGATCCTACTCGGTGCTCTTATGAGTCTCGGGCAGGCTTACGCCACCCCCTTCAGTAACTACGACCCACGTGCCATGGCCATGGGTGGCGTTGGTGTGGCCAGCTCGCACAGCAACCACGCCGCCAACTTCAACCCTGCTCTGTTAGCCAATAACATTGATAATTTCTCCCTCAATCTGCCCTCCCTCGGTGCCCGTGTGACCGACAGCGACAACCTTGCCGATGCAGCACAAGATTTTTGGGATCAAGATCTGGTCAACCGCCTAAGTAATGACATCAGCAGCTACAACAACAGCTTGGCCTCGATCACTCCCGCTCAAACCATTAACAGCTTAAAAAAGATAGAACGGGCAATGAGAACCTTATCCAACAAACTTAACAGCCTCAGCGACAAACCCTTGCAAGCCGAAACCGGCATTAATGTCGGTTTTGCCCTACCAGGAATGGAAAACGGCAGCGCGTTCTCCATCAGCTCGGTGGCTTCTGGTTCGGCCATCGGTTTTTATCGTGATAAAAATTTGTTACGTAACGTCGGTGAAGACATCAACACCCTCGCCACTTGCCTGCAACAAGCCCTCAATACCCAAACCATTTGCAATCAACCCACCCTTAACTTTATCGACAACAACGGTCAAATCAACTTTGACCCTCTGGACAGCACCAATGGCATCACCTCCAGCGCCAGCGCGCGAGGCCTGCATCTACTGGAAGTCAGCCTCTCTTTCGCACATTATTTTCCACAATACGACCTCAATGTGGGCATCACGCCCAAATACGTCACCGCAGAGCTGTTTGATTTTACCGCCGATATTGATCTGGCAAACAATCCCTTTCTGGTCAGTGATTACATCACCACCACCGAAAATTTTAATGCTGACATTGGCATGAGTAAAACAGTCAAAATCAAGGACAACAGCGTTGAAGTCGGTGCCATTCTAAAAAATATTTTGCCCCAAACCTATCGCTCCGACCTTGGCAATGAAGTAACACTCAACCCTCAACTGCGTGTGGGAGCCGCCTACCGTGCCACTGACTGGGCATTAATTGCCGTTGATATGGATGTGACTCGTAACAATGCGATTGCTTTTGAAGACGCCAGCCAGTTTATTGGGGTCGGTGCTGAAATAGACTCTTGGGGGTGGGCGCAGTGGCGCATGGGTTATCGCTTCGATATGGTCAACAGCGACCGCAACACCTTCTCAGCGGGTCTGGGTCTATCGCCTTTTGGAGTCCATTTGGATCTGGCCATCACCGCCAACAGCAACCGCACTGAAATCGGCAGCGCGTTACAGTTGGCATTGCGTTATTAACAGGTGTTACGTAGCTTATCGGCGCACTGCCCTTTGGTTAGTGCGCCTTACGCTCTTACAAAGCCGAAATCACCTGCCGAGCATCCGCAACCAGCGGGTGTTTTGGGGTCGTGCTGATAAAACGCTGCAACTGCTGCCGACTCTCTTTTGACTGACCCAACCCCGCATAAACCAAACCCAAAGCAAAAGTCGCATTGGGTAACAACTCACCGTTGGGGTAATCGTGCATAAAGCTCTGCAACACCTGCTTGGCCTGTTGTAAACGCTGCGCCTCAACCAAATGCTGCACTCGATTCAAACTCTTCTGCTGCGCCACAAATTGGTTTTCGCTGCTCAAATCCTGCTTCCACACCGGCTGCATCATCGACAGCGTACTTTGTGCGCCACGAGTACCGGTCACCGCTGTCACCGTCACGCTGTGATTAAGCTCTCTGGGGTTGTAACTGCGCAGATGTTGCCACACCTGATAAAACAGCGTTTTTAATTGTGATTTTTGTTGCGACTGAACGACGACAAAGGGCGATGAGGCCTCCTTAGCCGCCAGAGAAACACCGCTGGCAGTAATCAACAGTGCCACAACACCGAGTTTTAATAATTTCATAGTCGACCTCTCATGGTTCACCGAGAGTCCTTCCGTAGACCCTTATCATTTCCTTAAAAGAGTACAAAAACCGAGCAAAGTTATCCATGATCCCCGTCGCACTATTGCAACAGCTTATCAAAGGCGGCGAACGACTGCGGTGTGGCCGGTTGCAACAAGACCGCTTGTTCAAACTTCAAGCGCGCCTGACGCAGATCACCCAAACGGTAATGGCTCATGGCCATATTAACCTTAATGCCCGCATCATCGTTCAACAGACGTTCGGCATAACGGTAATGTTCTAAGGCTTGCTCAAAATCCCCTTGAGCAAAAAAGAGGTTAGCGCGATTGTTGTACAACGCGCCATTCGCCCCTCTCTTTTCCAACCCATTCAAAACTCGATGCGCGCGCTCATAAAGGCCATAACGGGCATATAAAATCACCGTCTGCATTAAGAGTTTCGAATCATTTGGTCGGCTGGCCAACAGCGCTTGATAGGGTTTCAGCTCACGTTCAAGGCTTTTCTCCAACAGCAGACGCTGTTCACGCTGCACTCGCAAACGCAGCGTCTGTGAATCAGCCACCTTCAGCTCAAAAGAGGCCGGTTGCAACGTCACCGGCTGATAGCGTTGCCATGCCTTTTTCAGGGCAATCACCTTGAGTTTATTCTGCGCCTGAAAACGCTGGTATTTTGCCGCACCTTCCGTCCACGCTTCACTAAACGAAATGGCAATCATGGTCGCTTCCAGAGGAATCCAAACTTGATCTTGATAGATCACCAACAGCTTATTTTGGGCGCTGATCCGATCCCAATCTTGTTTTGCCAAGCCTGTATTGAACATCAATAACAGATGCCCAGGCACATCCAAAAAAGCCGTTTCAATACCGAGGTTTTCCAGTGACGCACTGAGCAGCACCGACAGATCATCGCAATCGCCGCTTTTTAAATGCAAGGTTTCACGAGCAAATTGAACGTAATCCACCTGATCCCTATGCACCTTTGAATAAGGGCTGTTGGGGTCTTGAACGTACTGAATGCCTTGAGCGGAAAAGGCATCAAACAGAGTCATAGCGGTGACCATATTCGCATTCAGTGGCCCTGGTTTGGGACGATGTTCGTTGATCACCTGGCGGACAAAGTTATGCAACACCTCATCTTTGGGGGTCACAAAAGAGCCCACCATATTGGCACGTTGCCACAAAATGGCATTTTTTCCGTACAGGGTCACCGGCTGAGTCAGGCTGATACTCTGCTCTCGACCGTCGCGCACAAACAGCAACTTGACCTCCACCTGCACCCCGGTATCTTCGTCAATCTGCAACACTCGATTATTCAAGGCAGCGTACAAAGAAAGATTCAAACTGCTGTTGGCTTTCAAGCTGCCAATCTCTTGCAGTGAGGGGAAATCCATATAACCCTTTATCTCAAAGCTGAGCTTGAGATTGGCGTAACTGCTGCCACCGGTGTTGCGCAGCCGGATCGTCCCCACCGGCTCGGTGGCGTATTGTTTGTAAGCCACGGAAAAGAGTGTATTCAAACGCAGATCTTCAAACACCACCTGCGGTGCATTGGATTTAAACTGCATCGACTGTTTTTTATTGGCGTAGGCCGATTCCAGCAGTAATCTGTTTTCAGCCGTGGGCGCAATGGCCACCGCCTTATCCAAAGCGGCAATGGCACGCTCAAACAGGCGACGTTGACTGAACATGTTTGCCATCAAAAGATAAATCGGCGCTTTTTTCGCAGCCAAAAGCAGCGCTTTTTGCAGCAACGGTTCGGCTTTTTCATACAGATTATTGTCAATGTACAATTCAGCCAGCGCCACCTGCACAATTTCATTGGCCGGTTGCCGTTTAATCGCCTGTTTTAGGTAGCGTATCGCCTCACCGTTTTTGCCCTGTTCATGAGTGATCTCAGCCAGCAAGTGCAACACCTCCACCGAGTCAGGCAAGAGACGTTTTGCCTCCAAGGCCTGTGACAGAGCCTCTTGCAAACGATCTAAATGGTAAAATGCGCTGGCCAAACGAAAATGGACTTGACGGTGATCCGCCTGCAAAACCGCTGCCCGACCGAGACTCTCCAGTGCCAAAGGGTAATTTTTTATCGCCAACGCCTGTTCGCCTAACCCCCATGCAGCAGCAAAAGAATCAGGATTGGCTGCCACCGCTTTTTGCAGCCCATGCAGGACTTTTTTGGGCTCCAGGCGTTTTTTATACAGTTCAGCCAGAGCCAACCACGCTTGAGCGTTTTGATCATCGGCGTAGGTCGCTTTATTAAAGGCCAGCAGAGCCTCATCGGGATTTTTTTGCGCCACGGCAATCAAACCTAACAGATAATGACCGTGACTGAGATGGCTGTTTTCAGCCAACAGAGAAAGAGCAATGTGACGCACTTTGGCGTATTTTTTCAGCGCTAAATAACTCTCTGCCAAGGCCAGCAAAATATCGCCCTCCTGATCAGACAAGGCTTTGGCCTCTTGCAGATAACGGATGGCACGCCGATGTTTGCCCAACCCCTGTAAAACCAAGGCCGCACGATAACGAATGGCGCTGTCGCCTTGATCCAGTTTGACTGCTGTATCAAACGCCGCCAGAGCTTTTTTCTGTAGACCCAGTTTCAAATACGCTTGCCCCAATAAAAAATGCGCTTCGGCGTGTTTTTTCTGCTCGGCCAACAGGCTCTCCAGACAGTTCACCGCCCCAATCGCATCACTCAAACGCAAACTGATCCGCGCGCAACGCAAATAAGTCGATTCATCGGCCAATTTGGCGGCAATCAACTGCTCCACAACCCGCTGAGCACGTAAATCCTGCCCACCTTGATAAAGCGCCTCCAACGTTAAACTCAATCCTTCCGCACGATGTTCATCCACCTCGGCCAACAAAGAAAAATAGAGCTGCGCCTCTTCGCTGCGCCCCAAGGCCAAGAGACTTTTTCCCAACAGCAGCAAAATCTGCGGGTCATCTTCATAAAAAAGCTGGAGACGGGAAAAAAAATGAATCGCTTGTCTGTAATTGCGCAGTTGATACGCACGGAAAGCCGCACGAAAAAGATCCTCTTGCGCCGTTGAAAGCGCCCCTTCTCGACCGTAATCACTCACTGCACTGACTTGATAATAGAGGGCACCACTCTGCGTATGTTCGATGTAAGTATGATTCTCTTTTATCTCATGCAGCAGGCGAAAAGGGCCGCTCTCTTTCTCAGCAGCATAAACACGATAATGATCCACAAACGAACTTGAAGCCGATGACCAGCTCAAATAACTGCCTTTTTTCTGGCCACGAATTTTCAACCCCATAACTTTGTCTGGTACTTGTCGATAAGCAAAACGAAAAAAACGCCCCCAACCGCTGTCATACAGGCCAATTTCGGTTTTTTCACTGGGATAGAGGCTCAAATTGCGCGCCTGTTTAAAACCCGGAGTAAACACCGCTGCCGAGCCAAAACTGAACAGCAGTTGCCGACCTTGAAAGATACGCACGCTGTAATCGTTGTCACTGCTCGCCGCCAAAACATAGAGTCGATCTTGCGAGTCAATGGCCAAATCATAAAAATGCTCAAAAGGACGTGCTAATGTTTGATTTTCATTCAAACGATAGAGTAATTTATGCTCTGGGCTAAAGACTAAAATTTGACCACTGCCCTCATCGGCCACATAAATTCGATTCTGTGAATCCAGAGCCACCGCCACCGGTTTGTTCATCAAACCAGCATCAAGATCCACACGGCTGATCTTGTCGATAAAAACCCCATCCCGCGAAAATATTTGCAACCGAGCATTACCGCTGTCTGCCACATACAGTTTGTCATTTTTCAGCGCCACACCACGGGGCTGATTAAATGAACCGTCCTGACTTCCGGTACGACCAATGCTAAAACGCAAACGGCCATCGTGCCGATACACCTTAACGCTGTTGGCAGCCGTGATAACAATATCCATAGCGCTGACCGCCACACCGGCAACCTGTTGCAACTGCCCCTCAAACTCTGTTTTTTTACCCTCGCGGCTCAAGCGGTAACTGTGACCGTTTTTATCCGCCACACAAAGCTGTTCATTGTTTTTCAGTCGATACGCAAATTGACAGTGCAAAACTTCAACACCCGCCTGCTGCAACGTAGCCAAACGACGCTCTTTTGGCTGCCGAGAAAGATCATCAACGTTATCGTTAAGATGAAAAATGTCTATTTTATGGTTGCCGCTGTCCGCCACCGCCAAACGCTGATCTGGCAACGCCAGCAAAGCTGTTATTTTACTAAATTGCCCCCGTAAATTACCTTTGCTGCCAAAACGATTCAGCAGTTTTTTCTGCTGCCAATCCAGTTGATATACTCGGCCATTGCGATTATCCGCCACATACAACAAACCCTGCTGATCCAGTGCAATAGCCGAAAGTGACACCTGATCTGTGACAATGGTCGAAATCTCAGCGGCACTCAACTGCTGTAAAAAAGCACCGTCGTGGGCGTAGATCATAATGCGACCTGAATCCGCTGTCTCCAACACAAAAACACGTTCTTGAGCATCCACAACCACTTGTTCAGGTGCCTTCAAATACGTTGTGGAACGCCCTGATTTTTTATCACCAAAACTGTGCAAAAACACCCCATCAGCACCAAATACCGACACACGACCCGCCCCCATCTCCGCCACATAGAGACGACGGTTATGCGAAAAAAATAACCCTTTGGGTTTGTTTAAACGCCCCTGTTGCGAACCTTTCCCTGCCAAAAAAGCCGTGATTTTACCCTCGGCATCCAACAGAGCCAACGTACCACTGAGACTGTCGCTGACCACCAGATACCCCTCATCCAAGTGGGCGATGCCAGCCAAAAATGGACTCTGAAATTTAAGCCCCTTGTGGCTGCTATCAAACCCTTGCCAGCCCTCACTCGACAAGCTCATTACCTGACCCAACAACGAATCAACGCCATACAGCTTTCCTTCCTCTGTAACGCTCAATCCAGCAAGATAAGAAAAAATCGGCGTACCAGAAGCAGAGCTGATGCTCTTTTCAAGGGTAATATTGGCTGCGATCAATAAAGAGGGGAAAAGCGATACAGAAAAGAAAGTCAGAGCAAAAAAGAGGCTGTTTAACATAGGTGATAAAATCTGCTTGTCATCCAAAAAAGGGAATACAGTCCATCTAAGACCAAGCATAGTAGCAGAAATTCCTTTTTTGTCTGCTGAATAAATTAACCACTGAGATACGAAAAAGCGCTAAGATAATTCCCCATGAAAGAAGCATCGCTGCAAGCAGCCATTACCGCCTGTGAAGAGATTATTTTGGGTAAAAGCCAACAAATCCGCTTGGCCTTTTGCTGCCTACTGGCCAAGGGGCACCTGCTGATCGAAGATCGACCAGGGGTAGGAAAAACCACTCTGGCCAATACCTTGGCGCAGGTACTGGGGCTGAGTCACCAGCGAATTCAGTTCACCAGCGACCTGCTCCCCGCCGATCTGCTCGGATGCGCCATCTACCAAATAGAAAACAGCCAGTTTCACTTTCATCCCGGCCCCATTTTCCACCAGCTTATTTTGGCCGATGAGATCAACCGCACCAGCCCAAAAACCCAAAGCGCGCTACTCGAAGCGATGGAAGAGCAACAGGTCACCGTTGAAGGCCAGACCCGCCCGCTGAATGTGCCCTTTTTTGTCATTGCCACCCAGAACCCCAACCAGCAATCGGGCACCTTCCCGCTGCCGGAATCCCAGCTGGATCGCTTTCTGATGTGCATTTCACTCGGTTACCCCGATCCAGAAGCCGAGAGACGACTGCTGCAAGGCGAAGACCCACGGCATAAAATGGCTCATCTGAGTAATGCCTTAACCCCCGAATTACTGCTCCAACTGCAACAACAGGTGAACTCTGTACACGCCTCCGATGCCCTGCTCGACTACCTGCAACACCTGCTCGCGTTCAGCCGCCAAACAAAGCACTTTATTGATGGCCTCTCCCCCCGCGCGGGCATGGGCTTGCTGCGCGCTGCCCGTGCGTGGGCGCTGCTGGAACAGCGTGATTATCTGCTGCCCGAAGATCTGCAAGCGGTGCTGCCCGCCGTGGTGGGACACCGGCTGCAACTGAATCAAAACAGCCCCTCTGAACGAGAGGTTGTGGTGGAAAAACTGCTCAACGGCGTTGCCATTCCCTAAGCCTTGCTGCATCACTGGAGTCACTGCCCTGTCTTTTTTTCAACGCTGGCTCGACAAACGCATTCCTTGGGATGAAACCCCCAGCCGTCTGACACGCCAGCGCATCTACATTTTGCCCACTATCGCAGGCCTCTTTTACGCCCTACTGCTGATGATTTTACTGCTGGCGGCCAGCAACTACGGCACCAGTTTGGGCTTTCTTCTGACCTTTTTTCTAACGGGTTTATCACTGGTCAGTATGCTGCACGGTTTTCGCAATCTGCTCAATTTGGAGATTCAAATTCACTCTGCCAACGCCGTTTTTGTCGGCGAAGAGAGCCATTTTAACATCGAAATTTACAACCCAAACAGCAGCCCACATCCGATGATCACTCTCGTTCACGCAACCCAACAGCACACTCTAAATCTGCTGGCAGACCAACGACACCGCTGCACTCTCTCCATAACCACCACTCGGCGGGGTTATCTCGCTTTGGGAAAAGTACACATCAACACACTCTATCCTCTCGGTCTGTTTCGCTGCTGGTCCAGCATTGGCTCTCGCCAACGGGTTTTAATCTACCCCAAACCTTTAAGCCATTCAGCGCCTCTGCCTCATGTTCAAGACAACACTCAGCAAAACAACAACCAGAAAATCGACGAAGAATATCAAGGCGTGCGCGACTACCAACGCGGCGATTCTGCCCGCCGCATCGACTGGAAAGCGCTGGCCAAAGGCCACGGCACACTGGTAAAAAACTACCAAACACCGCAAAACGAACGCCTGCAACTGCATTGGCAACTGACCCAAGGCGATACAGAACGCCGTCTGTCTCAGCTCTGTGCTTGGATTTTACAGGCCGAACGACAACAAAAAATCTACAGCTTGCATCTACCACACTCTCCTCCCTTGATCGGAAGAGGTGAACAACACAAACAGCGTTGCCTGAAAAACTTGGCTCTGTTTGGCTTAAAAGACGATGAATAAGCACAACAGACTCAACCGTCAACCATTGCTGCTGCTCTGGTTTAGCTTTCTGCTCACCGCTCTGCCCCATCTAAGCCAACTCACGTTTTGGCTCTGGCCACTGCTGCTGGTCAGCGGTCTGCTACGTTACCTGCAATATAAAAAACAGCCATGGGCGCAAGCAAGAAGCCTGCGCCTTTTGTTGGTCGTGGCTGTAGCAGCCTTGGTGATCAGCAGCACTCAGGGTGTCTTTGGACGAGAGGCAGGCATTACCTTGTTAATCGCCATGATTGCCTTGAAATTTTTAGAGAGTCAGCAGCGCCGCGATGGTGTTTTGATCGTACTGCTGACCTACTTTCTCGCCAGCAGCCACTTTCTCTATCGACAAGATCTAAACATCAGCCTCTACCTGCTGCCCGTGCTGCTCTGCAATGGCGTTGCCCTATTGGCACTCTACAACCCCCAACAAAACTGGCCACCTCGGCTTAAACTGCTCTTCAGCTTAAGCCTGCAAGCACTGCCTATTATGTTTCTGCTGTTTCTGCTTTTTCCGCGCATTTCAGGGCCTTTATGGGGACTCTCCAACAGTGAAAACCGCGCCAGCAGTGGTCTAAGTGAAAGCATGTCACCTGGCAACATCAGCCAATTGACCCGCTCAGCAAAAACCGTTTTTCGGGTTAACTTTGCCACCAATATTCCCAAAGCCAATCAACGCTACTGGCGCGGGCCAATTTTGTGGCACTTTGATGGCCACACTTGGCGCGCAGGAAACAACAGACCTTGGGAAAAAACGCAACTGGATCAGCTCGCCGATCCCATCGATTATCAACTGGCGTTGGAACCTCATTATAAAAAATGGCTACTGGCTCTGGACATCACTCCACACGCACCGGCAGGCACACGGCTTAATGGCAACGCCCAACTGCTGAGCCAAAAAAGCATCCAACAAGCGCAGCAATACACCCTGCGCAGTTACCTCAGTTATCGACTGGATCTGCAGCTCCCTCTCTGGCAAAAAACGTTAGCACTGCAACTGCCACAACAGCTCAACCCAAAAACCGCCGCACTGGCGCGCTCATGGCAAAAGATCAGCTCGGATCCCAACATCTTGGTAAAAAGCGCACTGAACTATTTTAATCAGCAGAATTTTTATTACACTCTGCGCCCACCGCCCCTGCGCGGCAAGCATGAGATTGATGATTTTCTCTTCAACAGCCGCCGTGGATTTTGTGAGCACTACGCCAGCAGTTTTGTGGTGCTGATGCGTTCCATTGGCATTCCTGCGCGGGTGGTCACCGGCTACATGGGCGGCAGCATGAACCAATTGGGTAATTATCTGATCGTGCGCCAGTGGGATGCCCACGCTTGGGCTGAGGTCTGGCTGGAGGGCAAAGGCTGGCAGCGCGTCGATCCTACCGCAGCAGTGGCACCGGAACGGGTCGAAGAGGGCATTGATGCGGCACTTTCAGCAGAAGAGAGACGCTCACTGGGCGGGCGACAGAGTGGCCTGTTTAAGCAGCTGAACTTTTTTTGGGATTCGATGAATCACCATTGGAATCGCTGGGTCGTGGGTTACGATTTGCAACAACAACAGCACTTTCTGGCCCATTTTGGCCTTAAAAACAGCTCCGATGCAGTACTTGCTTTGAGCCTCGGCATCAGCACTCTGTTGGCGCTGTTGAGCCTCTGGTTTTTACGCCAACGGCGCAGACAAAAACAGCCCTTAAGCCTCAAAGCCTATACTCTTCTGCGCAAAAAAGCCGCCAAAGCAGGTGTCATCTCACCCCTCAACGAAGGCCCACAACACTTTCAACAGCGTCTCTGTCAAGCATTTCCCAAGCAGAAAAACGACCTTGAGGCTCTATTTCAGCTCTTTATTCAGCTTCGTTACCAAAAAAAGGGCGGCCACAAAGATGCAAAACGGTTCTATCAACAGGTAAAAAAATTACGTTTAAAACGCTAAAATCAGCCAGAAAAACAGTGGCCACGATGCAGACAAAACCCCAACCATTTGTACAAAAAACGGTTCAGCGTCCAGTTGCCCTGTCGAGATCGAGACGGCCCCCGCGCCTGCAAGCCACGATGCAAGCAGGCGCTGGTCACTTCCGCAATGCGCGCATCGTGGTAGATGCGAATCTGCATGTCCGGTTCACGACGTGAAAAATCACCCGACGCATCCAAAAAATGGTAGCTGAGGCGCAAAATGGTGGTGTATTTATGCTGCTCCAACACCTCCAGATGCAGATCAAGACAGCCCTCCACTTTGGAAACCAAACCGCCTTCCAAGTGCTTCAAGTCCGGTACCAAACGCCGCATCTGCATGTAATTTTTTTCATACAGATCCATCAAACTGTTAAAAGAGTGACGCGCCACACCCTGTTGGCGTTCAAACTCCAAATGACTCTCTGCGATCACCACACCTCCCATATTGGAATTTATATTCCCTACATGCCCCTCAGACCAGCAAAGATCCGATTAAGCTCTTGTTATCGCCGCCATTTTATTGATAATGGTCGCCTTCGGCAAAACCCTTATATTTTAACTGCTTTTTTGGAGTGCCTAATGGCAAAAGAAGATCATATCGAGATGGAAGGTACCGTGATTGATACCTTACCCAACACCCTGTTTCGAGTGGAACTGGAGAATGGGCATGTGGTTATCGCACACATCTCTGGCAAAATGCGTAAACATTACATTCGTATTCTTACCGGCGACAAAGTAACGGTTCAACTGACCCCCTATGATCTGAGCAAAGGTCGCATCACTTACCGTAGCCGTTAATCTGCGGCCCTAAACGTTAGGGCCTTAGAACTCCCTTCTATGAATCAGCGTTGTCGATTACGGCTTCTTTAAGCACTTCAATCGCCAACTTATCTCCCGCTAAGCTGATCTTGACGCGACCACCCTCAGTCAAACCACCAAACAGCAATTCGTTGGCCAGTGGTTTTTTAATGTGCTCTTGAATCACCCGCGCCATCGGTCTGGCACCCATTTTGGCATCAAAACCGTTTTCGGCCAGCCAATCACGCGCCGCTTCATCAATCGACAACAGAACGTGTTTCTGCTCCAGCTGCGCTTCCAGTTCAATAATAAACTTGTCCACCACATGGCTGATGGTGCGACGATCCAAACTTCTGAACTGAATGATCGAATCCAAACGGTTGCGGAACTCCGGTGAAAAACTGCGTTTGATGATCTCCAAGCCGTCCGTCGAGTGATCCTGCTGCATAAAACCCATTGTTGAACGACTGATCGCCTGCGCACCGGCGTTGGTGGTCATGACCAAAATGATGTTGCGAAAATCCGACTCACGACCGTTGTTGTCGGTCAAGGTACCGTGATCCATCACCTGCAACAGCAGATTAAAGACATCGGGGTGGGCTTTTTCCACTTCATCCAATAACAACACCGCATGAGGATGTTTAATCACTGCTTCGGTCAACAGACCCCCTTGATCGTAACCAACGTAACCGGGAGGTGCGCCAATCAAACGTGAAACCGTATGGGCTTCCATGTACTCAGACATATCAAAGCGAATCAACTCAATGCCCAGTACTTTTGAGAGCTGACGGGTAACTTCGGTTTTACCCACACCGGTAGGACCTGCAAAGAGGAAGTTAGCCACCGGTTTGTCTTCGTTACCCAAACCTGAACGAGACATTTTGATTGAAGAAGCCAACGCCGAAATCGCTTCATCCTGACCAAATACCAGCATTTTCAAGTCCCGCTCCAAGGTTTCCAAGACTTTCAAATCCGACGAGGAGACTGTTTTCGCTGGAATGCGGGCAATCTTGGCAATAATGGCCTCAATCTCCTCCACATCAATGCGTTTTTTGCGCGACTCCAAGGTCTGTAAACGCTGATACGCACCCGCTTCATCAATCACGTCAATGGCTTTGTCGGGCAAACGACGGTCATTGATGTATTTGCTCGACAGCTCCACCGCCGACACCAAAGCAGGGTTGCTGTATTCAATCTCATGAAACGCTTCAAAGCGGCTTTTAAGGCCGTGCAAAATTTTGATGGTCTCTTCTTCAGTGGGTTCAGGCACATCAATTTTCTGAAAGCGACGCGCAAGCGCGTGATCTTTCTCAAAAATGCCACGATATTCTTGGTACGTCGTCGAGCCAATGCACTTCAACTCACCGCTGGCCAACATCGGTTTGATCAGATTGGAGGCATCCATCACCCCACCGGAAGCAGAGCCAGCACCGATGATGGTGTGAATTTCATCAATAAAGAGAATTGCGCCGGGTTCACGTTTCAGTTGAGTCAAAATTCCTTTGAGTCGTTTTTCAAAATCACCGCGATACTTGGTACCGGCGACCAAAGAGCCCAGATCCAGCGAATAAATTTTCGCATCGGAAAGCACATCAGGCACTTCACCATCAACGATTTTTTTCGCCAAACCTTCCGCAATGGCCGTTTTACCCACCCCTGCTTCGCCCACCAGCAGCGGGTTGTTTTTACGTCGCCGACAGAGCACCTGAGTGGCGCGCTCCAACTCCTCTTCACGACCGATGAGAGGATCAATTTTGCCCTGCTCGGCTTTTTTATTCAGCAAGGTAGCAAATTTTTCCAGAGGAGAGGCTTCACGGGGTTTTTCACTGCTCTCGGCACTGGGCATTGGTTCACCTTCACCTTCTACCCCATTTTCATCTTCGGAAATTTTTGAGATGCCGTGCGAGATGTAATTCACCACATCCAAGCGACTGACGTTCTGTTCACCGAGAACATAGACTGCGTGAGATTCCTGCTCACCAAAGATGGCCACCAGAGCGTTCGCGCCCAAGACCTCTTTGTTGCCAGAGGATTGCACATGAAACACCGCCCGTTGCAAAACACGCTGAAAACCCAAGGTCGGTTGGGTCTCGCGGCTGTCATTGGCATCCAGCAATGGGGTGTTTTCATCAATAAACACCACCAACTCGCGGCGTAGATTTTCAATTACCGCACCACAGGCCAGCAACACACCGGAAGCCGAAGTGTTATCCAACAGCGACAACAACAGGTGCTCCACCGTCATAAATTCATAACGTTT
Organism: Gammaproteobacteria bacterium; assembly: GCA_030950195.1. Lineage (GTDB taxonomy): Bacteria > Pseudomonadota > Gammaproteobacteria > JAUZRS01 > JAUZRS01 > JAUZRS01. The sequence goes on from JAUZRS010000157.1 coordinate 16,510, forward strand.
TTCACGGGCTTCTTTAAAGGCTTTGTTTAACGTCTGTTCCAGATCTTTGCTTAACATGACATCCCCTTCGAATTTATGAGCTTACGCCTCTTCCATTTCGCACAACAACGGGTGTTGTCTGTCCTGTGCACAACGGTTGACCTGCGCGACCTTGGTCTCTGCAACATCCTTACTAAAGACCCCACAAACACCTTTACCACGAGTATGCACATGCAACATCACTTGTGTTGCTTGCTCTCGCCCCATGGAGAAAAAAGACTCCAATACTTCGACAACAAACTCCATTGGAGTGTAGTCATCGTTTACTAAAACCACCTGAAAAAGCGGTGGTTTTTTTAACTTTGGCTTTTCCTGTTCAACGACAGCGCCAAAATCATCGTTTTCTTCTTGATTACTCATGGTTACTGTTCTAGCCCCAACGAGTCCAATTCAGTGAATGGATCAAACCACCCTACTCTAAGACCAAGATTATTAACAATAATTTCTTAGACAAAAGTATAAAACAGCCGAACGGACAACAGTGTGAAATAAAAGGAGGGATTACTGAAAAGGCAAGAACCTGCGATGCAAGTTACTTACCTCAAAAGAGACAAACTACATGTTGTCGATCATCACATCGCCAAACGCAGAGCAGGACATCAAACTCGCACCGTCCATCAGGCGCTCAAAATCGTAAGTAACCTGTTTAGACGCAATCGCACCTTCCATGCCTTTGATGATCAGATCAGCGGCTTCGTTCCAACCCAGATGGCGCAGCATCATCTCACCAGAAAGGATCAAGGAGCCGGGGTTAACCTTGTTTTGGGCAGCGTACTTAGGCGCGGTGCCGTGGGTCGCTTCAAACATGGCGATGGTATCGGACAGATTCGCCCCTGGCGCAATGCCAATACCGCCCACTTGCGCGGCCAAGGCATCGGAAACGTAATCGCCGTTCAGATTCAAGGTGGCGATCACATCGTATTCCGCCGGACGCAGCAAAATCTGCTGCAAAAAGGCATCGGCGATCACATCCTTAACCACAATCTCTTTGCCGCTGTTGGGGTTTTTAAAGCGGCACCACGGGCCGCCATCAATTTCAACAGCGCCGAACTCAGATTGAGCCAACTCGTAACCCCACGCTTTGAAACCGCCTTCAGTGAACTTCATGATGTTGCCCTTATGAACCAAGGTCACAGAGTCACGATCATTGTCGATGGCGTACTGGATGGCTTTACGCACCAGACGTTGAGTACCTTGTTTAGAGACCGGTTTAACGCCGATGCCTGAGGTTTCAGGGAAACGAATTTTGCTTACGCCCATCTCATTGATGAAGAAGTCGATGACTTTTTTCACATCATCAGAGCCAGCTTCCCACTCGATGCCCGCATAGATGTCTTCCGAGTTTTCACGGAAAATCACCATATTGGTCAATTCGGGGTTTTTCAACGGGCTGGGGGTACCGGTGTAATAACGCACCGGACGCAGGCAAACGTAGAGATCCAGCATCTGGCGCAGAGCCACGTTCAGAGAACGCATTCCGCCACCGATGGGGGTGGTCAGTGGCCCTTTGATGGAGACAACAAACTCTTTAACCGCTGCCAAGGTCTCTTCAGGCAACCAGACATCGCCGCCGTAGAGGTTATTGGCCTTTTCACCGGCAAAAATTTCCATCCAAGCCAAGGAACGTTCGCCGCCGTAGGCTTTCTCCACCGCCGTATCGAGCACCTTTTTCATCACCGGAGTGATGTCAACGCCGATGCCATCACCTTCAATGAAGGGAATCACCGGACAGTTAGGAACCGTCAAGCTGTTGTCTGTGTTTACTGTAATGGTCTCCCCAACGGAAGGAACTTGAATCTTATCGTATGCCATGAAACTGCCTCGTAGTGATCGTTAGAGCGCGATTATACGGAGCTTGACGGCGCTGCGCCATCGGCCATTCTTTTCATCCCAAAACAGACCTACACCCCGCACCACTGGCGCTCACAAGGCACGCCGTCGTTATTGCCGTCGATGGTGGTATTCGGGCAGTTATTCAGATAGAAGGTGGCCTCGGCACAAGAGGTCATCTCTGAGCAGGTGGTTTTCCCCTGACAACCGTAGAGGAAAAATTCATACAAATTTTTCATCATCGCCGTGCTCACAAAATGTTTACCACTCACGCTGCCACAGGCGCTGTTATCGCTCTGATAAACACTCTGCAACCCCGCGCTGTCGGTGATAGTGGCGGTGTAAGTGGTTCCATCGGTGATGCAGCTCAAGTTCAACGTGGTCTCCTGCATTTTTGCCAAGTGCACCGCCGCTTCGGTGCTGAGCATGGCACGGTCGTAATCAAACACCGCACTGGGAGCCAATGCATTACCCCCGTTTTGACGCATCACCACCTTCTGGCTGCTGGCGCTCCAAATGGGATCACCGCAGTTAAGACAGACCGCCTCATTGGGTTCACTGCACGCACTCAAAACAAAGGCGACGGGGATAAAAAAGCACAACGGCATGACTCTATTCATAACAACTTTCTCGGTAAAAATTAAGATTGATCGGTTTTAGGCGCTGTAATGCCAAAATGCTGATACGTATTGGCCGTCACAATCCGCCCTCTTGGGGTTCGCATCAAAAACCCCTGCTGAATCAAATAAGGTTCAATCACATCTTCAATGGTGCCGCTCTCCTCACCGATGGCGGCGGCGATGTTATCCAACCCCACCGGTCCGCCGTCAAACTTCTCCATCATGGCGTAGAGCAGCTTGTGATCCATGCCATCGAGACCGTGTGAATCAACGCTCAACATATTCAACGCCTGATCAGCGACCGCTTTATTCACCGCCCCATCGGCTTTCACTTGGGCGTAATCCCGCACTCGGCGCAGCAGACGGTTGGCGATGCGCGGGGTACCTCTGGCACGACGTGCCACCTCCAGCGCCCCCTCTTCATCCATTGGCACACCGAGAATCTCCGCCGAACGCCGCACAATGGAACTCAACTCCGCCACGCTGTAAAACTCCAGCCGCTGCACAATGCCAAAACGATCCCGCAACGGCGAAGTCAACAACCCCGCTCGCGTGGTCGCCCCCACCAGCGTAAAGGGAGGAAGATCGAGCTTAATCGAACGCGCCGCAGGCCCTTCACCGATCATAATATCGAGCTGATAATCCTCCAACGCCGGATAAAGCACCTCCTCCACCGTGGGAGAGAGGCGATGAATCTCATCAATAAAGAGCACGTCGTGCTCTTCCAAATTGGTCAACAGCGCCGCCACATCCCCCGGCCGCTCCAACACCGGCCCCGAGGTGTGACGAATATTGACCTCCATCTCATTGGCAATGATGTTCGCCAAGGTCGTTTTACCCAGACCTGGCGGGCCAAAGATCAGCACATGATCCAAGGCCTCACTGCGCCCACGCGCCGCTTCGATAAAGATCCCCAACTGCTCATGCACCGCCGGTTGGCCGATGTAATCTACCAAACGTTTCGGGCGAATGGCACGGTCTTGCTCCTCAGACTCCTGCGCCTGACCGCTGATGATGCGTTCTTCGTTCATCTCGATTCCTTAACCCAGCGACGCTTTCAAGGCTTGGCGAATGATCTCTTCGGTGGTCAAACCCTCAGCGGCGCATTTTTTCACCATCTTCTCCGCCTCCGTGGCTTTGTAGCCCAGCCCCAACAACGCACTGATCGCCTGCTCAGCCGCGCTCTCTGCGGGGCGATTGAGCACCGCGCTTCCCTCTTGCAATAAGGTTACGTCTTTCAGTTCTTTATCCAGCCGGTCGCGCATCTCAACGATCAGCCGCTCAGCGGTCTTTTTGCCGATGCCCGGCAGGCGCACCAAACTTTTCACATCCCCTTGGCGAATGCAGCGCGCAAACTCCTCACTGCTGCTGCCGGACAAAATCGCTAAACCCAATTTCGCCCCCACACCACTGGTCTTGATCAAAGCACGAAACAGACGGCGTTCGCCCTCAGTGGCAAAACCGTACAACAACTGCGCGTCTTCCCGCACCAGCATGTGAATCTGCAAAATCACCTCGCTGCCCACAATCGGCAACTCGTAGAAGGTGGACATGGGCGCTTCCACGGCGTACCCCACACCGCCCACTTCCAACAGCAGTTGTGGCGGGTTTTTCTCCAGCAAGGTGCCTCTTAAACGAGCGATCATCTCCATCTCCTACTGCGGCGTTTACGGGTTGGAACGTGCAGCGGACGGTTGCGACTGTGGGCGTGACAAATCGCCACCCCCAACGCATCCGCCGCATCCTCTTGTAGAGGTGGCTCAAGGTTCAGCAACAGACCCACCATGTGCTGCATCTGCGCCTTGTCGGCAGCCCCGCTGCCCACCACCGCCAGCTTGACCATTTTGGGGGTGTACTCAAACACCGGCAAGCCAGCAGCCACCCCAGCACAGATGGCCGCACCACGGGCTTGCCCTAACTTCAATGCCGACATGGCGTTGTTGCTGACAAACACCTGCTCCACCGCCATTTCGTCCGGCTGCCACTGTTGAATTAATTCAGTGAGCAATTGGAAAATTTTACCCAAACGCGGCGGCAATTCACCGCTGCCCAAGGCAAGGTGGCCGTGATCCAGATGCTGGCTCTTAACCCCATCGCTCTCTAAAAAACCGTAGCCGGTTTTCACCGAACCGGGGTCAATACCAAGAATGCGAACGAGTTTGCGAGGTTCAAAGGGCATTTAAGCCTGCATCGCCTCATCGGGAATATTGGCGTTGCTGTAGACGTTCTGCACATCGTCCAGATCCTCCAACACATCCAACATGCGCAGCATCTTAATCCCTTGTTCCAGATCAAGATCCACTTCCGTAGCCGCTTTCATGGTCACATCGCTGTTGTCCGGCTCAAAACCGGCAGCGATCATCGCCTCTTTGACGTTGACAAACTCATCGGCGCTGGTGAGCACATCAATGGAGCCGTCATCGTGGCTCTCGACATCATCAGCCTCAGCTTCCAAAGCCGCCTCCATAATCGCATCTTCGTCTTTGCCCGGCGCGTAACTGAGAATGCCCAGCTTGGTGAAAATATACGCCACCGAACCTTCCGTACCCATATTGCCACCGTATTTATTGAAGGCGTGACGCACCTCAGCTACGCTGCGATTGCGATTGTCCGTCATGCAGTCCACCATAATCGCCACTCCGTTTGGGCCGTAACCTTCATAACGGATCTCATCGTAAACCACATCTTCCAATTCACCGGCACCGCGTTTGACCGCACGATCAATGGTGTCTTTGGACATATTTGAGCCGAGGGCCTTGTCCACTGCCAAGCGCAAACGCGGATTGGAGCTCATGTCAGAACCGCCCATGCGCGAAGCAACGGTAATTTCACGGATGAACTTGGTGAAAATTTTGCCACGTTTGGCATCTTGAGCGCCTTTACGGTGCTGGATATTTGCCCACTTACTGTGTCCGGCCATGATTAACCTCGTCTGTTTTCGAAGTGCTGTAAAAAGTGGGGGCGATTTTAGCATTACCGCTCACTGGCGGGTATGTTTGAAAGAAATGAAAATGAGTGCTTGACCTGAGGCTGGAAGTCGCTAAAATGCCGCGCTCCAACGATCAACTTACATTCTTGTTTGTTTGATCATCTTACTGCTGGAGCGGTAGTTCAGTTGGTTAGAATACCGGCCTGTCACGCCGGGGGTCGCGGGTTCGAGTCCCGTCCGCTCCGCCATTTTTATTGTCGCATTCTGCGATAAAGCATCAAAAATCTCATAATCCTGTTTTGGTTTTTTCTCAGCTTAACCATACAAAGCAATGTTTTTTATCTGGGCAAAAACCCGCGTTCCAACTTTCAGCCGCAAACACACTTTGGCTTTCCGACTGACCTGAGCAAACAACGCTGTCCCTGCCAAATCCAAACGTAATAAAACCATGCCATTGGGTTGATCTAAAAGCGCAATGATCTGTGCCTTAAGCACATTGAGAACGGAAGTTTTACGCGGACAAACAAGGCTAATACTAACGTCACGGGCTTGAATACGCACACGCAAAGACTGGCCTATGGCAGACTTAACCTGCGGAATAAGCAACTCACCACCAGAAAAAACCACTTTAGTAAGAATAAAGGCCTCATCGTGTGCCACCACACCCACCTCCAGCAACACCCCTGCACCTTCTTGCTCTGAAATTGCCAAATCCAAACGCGCCAACATATCCGGCACATCACCAATTTCTGTCACTCGCCCCTCATCCATAGTCAAAAGTCGATCTGCCACATGTACAAGCTCTTCCACATCGTGGCCCACATACAGCACTGGAATATTTAAGTTCGTGTGCAGCGCCTCCAAATAGGGCATTAACAGCGCCTTGCTCTCCAGATCCAAACCGGTCATCGGTTCGTCCATCAACAAAATGTGCGGTTGAATCATCAACGCTCGACCGATCACCACCCTGCGCTTCTCTTCTACGGTCAGCTGATGTGGATAGCGGCGCAGAATAGAACCGATACCCAACACCTCCACCACTCTCTTGAGGGTTTGGCGTTTTTGCTCTTCATTATTACCCAGTGCTACCGAACGATAACCGTACTCTAAGTTTTCTCGCACCGGCATGTGCGGATGCAAACGCCCCTGACGATAGATGTAACCCAGTTGACGACGGTGGGGGGGAATAAAAACGCCCCTTTCATCGTTCTGCCAACAAGTGCCATTAAGGCTAAAGAGGCCATTATTAGCCAACTCCAAACCGGCCATGCAACGTAATAAAGTGGTTTTTCCAGCGCCAGAACGGCCAAACAGAGCGGTAATACCGCAACCAGGTAAGTGGGCATCAACGGAGAGGCGAAAACTGCCCCTCTCCAGATCAAAACGCGCCAAGATATCATCAGACATGCTTAAAGGCCTAGTGCGCCCGCCGCCAATTTTTATGCAGTGGTAGAGCCACCTTATCGGTGACCGAATCACAATGAATAAACTGCTGCGTAGCGCAAATATAAAGGTAATTATGCCCCTTACGCTTTGCCATCTGAGTGGCCAGCAAGGCCATATTGATCATCTCTGCGCTGTTATTAAAACCGTCATTGATCGCCACCAAACCGCCACTGCAATGCGCTTCATAATGACCACCTTTGGCAATGCGAGCACAAATGTCATCAATCAATTGCCCCACCACCAAACTGGCACTCTCCTCAGAGTTATTCGATAGCACCAAAGCAAACAGCCCTTTGCCAAAATAGCTCAAATAATCGCTGCTGCGAAAACGGTTTGATAGGGTTTGAGCGGAGGTATTCATAAGTTCTCGTCCACTCACCGCATCAATCGTTTCTCCATGCAGAGCATCAAACTCCAAACTCAAAACCAATAAGTTGTCCGAGAAACCGGCACGGCGAGTACGATGAATTTCATTTTGCAAACAAGACTCAAAATAACGCCGGTTCATCAAGCCGGTCAATTCATCATAAGCCAAACGCTGCCACACCTGATCTTCCAGACCACGCCGCTCTTCTCGTTTGGAAAAAACTACAATGGAACCCATCTCATTGCCACTAAGACGCAAGGGGCGAATGCTGTAATTCACTTCCAAAATGGTACCGTTGACATCAAAAAATATTCCGTCCATGTCTTCCACATCCACACCGTGTTCATAAGCGTACTGAATATGGCAGCGCTCAATATGAACAAAACGTTGTAAGCTGTCCGAATGATGAAACAGCTCATGAGCCAACCGCCCCAATAAGCTTTCATCCTCAGCGTAACCGAGCATTTTTTTAGCGGTGCGATTAACAAAGGTCAACTCACCGCGCTGATTTACACCATAAACCCCGTCGTGAACCGCACTCAAGATTTCATCCAAACGCTGCCGGTCTTCACGCAAATTTTTCTGCGCCCGCACCACCCGACTGAGGGCATCGAGACGCGCCAACAACAGCTCGCTGGACTCATCTTTAAACATGCACTCCACCGCACCCGCACGCAGACATTTTTTGATAATACTGTCAGAATAAGTCCCTGTTAAAATGGTGCAAATGGTGCGCTGGCTGCGATCATCCGTCATTATTTTTCGACAGACATCATCACCGGTCTCATCTACCAAATAAAAATCGATCACCGCAATATCAAAGGTACCTCTCTGTGCTCGACTCAAAGCATCATCGCCCGTAGCACAGACCTCAACTCGATATCCTTGCAAGGTCAATAACTTACGCAGTGATACCCGCACACTGGGAGAATCATCCACCACCAAAATACGGATGTCGTCGTTGGCAAATTTCGTACTGAAACGATCCCGTTTCACATCGCTCTGGCCGTCCAACAGCCCATCCAGAAGACGAATCAACTGGTCGTGATTTTCCCACAAAACAAAAGTGGTATTGGGGCGTTGCGCCACCCAAGCACGAGCATCAGAACGCACCTCTTGGCTCAAGACAATCACCGGTAGATGACGGTGCTCGGCAGACTCAAAGGCGGTCAATAACTCATCGGACGCGTCGGTAGGATAGAGCGGCCAGTCAATAATAATGGCCTGAGGGATTTTTTCGGAATCAATCGGCAGAGCCTCAAACTGGCTCTGCGCTTCTTCAAAGCTGCTAAAACAGTCGGCTTTATAATCGGAAACACGGAAATCATTCTCTAACAAATAGAGCATGGTGAGCGACGGCTCAACAATCATAATCCGTGATTTCATCAATACTCCCCCAAACAAATCGCCATTAATAAAAATAAAGAGTAAGGACTACTCCAACAAACTGCAAACAAAAATCACTCAGGCGACCGTACATCGTCCAGAGAGAGCCATTATTCTAACAGTCATGGCGCATATATTTCGGTAAAACAGCGGCAAAAACCACCTTTTTAAGCTGCAATCAGACAGATTGTCTGATTGGCTGTGATTTTTTTAAGCCGTCTGAAGCCGCCGCTCAATGTACTCCAACGCCATTTCAATGCGCGCCAAGGTACGCTCACGCCCCAACAGCTCCAAGGTAATATCAATTGGTGGCGAAATGCCCTTACCGGCCACCGCCACTCGTAGCGGTTGCGCCACCTTGCCCAGTTTTAACTCCAACTGCTCAGCCACCGCCATCACACACTGATGAATCGGCTCTGCTTGCCACTCAGGTAGTTCAGTCAACACCTGCTGCAGTTTCTGCAAAGGCGCTTGAGCTGCGGCTTTAAAGTTCTTTTTCGCCGCCTTTTCTTCAAATTCACTGAAATCAGCGTAGAAAAAGAGGCTGTTGTCCGCCATCTCCACCATCGTTTTTGCGCGTTCACGCTGCGCCTCCACCACCTTGGCCAATTCCGGCCCTTGCGAGCAGTCGCAATCCAGTTTAGCCAGATACGTTTTTAACACCCCACCCAGATACTCTGGATCAGAGGTTTTGATGTAGTGCTGATTGAGCCACAACAATTTTTCAGGATTAAAGGTCGAAGCCGCGCCGTTGACATCTTTAAGATCAAACAGCTCCGTCATTTCAGCACGAGAGAAAATCTCCTGATCGCCGTGTGACCAACCCAAGCGCATCAAATAGTTCAGCAACGCCTCGGGCAGAAACCCCTCCTCAAAATACTGCATCACACTCACCGCACCGTGACGCTTAGAGAGACGCTTGCCGTCTTCACCCAAAATCATCGGCACATGAGCGTAGTGCGGCAACGGCGCTCCCATTGCTTTGAGAATATTGATCTGACGCGGCGTGTTGTTCAGATGATCGTCACCCCGAATCACATGGCTGATCTGCATATCAAAATCATCCACCACCACGGTTAAATTGTAGGTTGGTGTACCATCAGAGCGGGCAAGAATCAGATCATCCAACTCGCAGTTGTTCACCACCACCCGACCTTTGATCAAATCGTCGATCACCACGCTGCCCTCTTGCGGGTTTTTAAAACGAATCACGGGCGAGACATCCGCAGGCGGCTGAGCCACACCGGCACGACAGCAACCGTCATAACGGGGCTTCTCTTTATTACTCATCTGACGCTCACGCACCTCATCAAGACGCTCTTTGGAGCAGTAACAAGGATAAGCGTGGCCATCGGCAACCAAGGTATCAATCACCTCTTTGTAACGATCAAACCGCTGCGTCTGATAAAAAGGCCCCTCGTCGTGCGCCAGATCCAACCAACCCATGCCATCTAAAATCGCCTGAACCGACGCTTCAGTGGAACGCTCCCGATCCGTATCTTCGATGCGCAAGACAAACTCGCCCCCCATTTTTTTGGCGTACAGCCAAGAGAAGAGCGCGGTGCGAGCGCCGCCAATGTGCAAATATCCGGTGGGGCTGGGAGCAAAACGGGTTCTGACGTTCATATAAGGCCTATCTTAAGATCAACCGGCAGGAGAAGCCCCACCGAAAAAAGGAGGGCATTCTAACAAAGGCCAAGCCCCTTGGGGGAAATTCAGATCAACTCCAAGGCCACTTTCGGTTCGGGCAACTCATAACCTTCGTCTAACAAACGCGCCACATCTTCCGCCTCATCCACATCCCAACGGCTCGGCAGCGCCAACCAATCCCAACGCAAACGGCGCAGACGCTGCACAGTCTGGGCATAAACGTGCTCACTGCCCCAGTCAATGTCTTGAAACAGAGAATGATGATAACGAGACAGACCGATCAAAGCGTAACCGCCGTCTTCCGCTGGAATGATCACCGCATCCCGTCCCGCAGCCAGCTCAAACATGGCACGATGCAGATCATCAGCAGTGATCGAAGGACAATCACTGCCCAACAGCAACACATAAGGCGAACGCAACAGCGTGCGGCGCAAGGCATTACCCATGCGCTCACCCAGATCATGCCCACTCTGAAAACAGCGGTTAAATTTAAACGCACTCTGGCAAGTTTGCCAAAACGCATCTGCACGTTCACCGGCCTGCCAGACCTGCAAAGCTGCCACCTTCGAGTACTGCACTGTTTGCAAACTGTGCCACAGCAGACGCACATGCAGCTGCGCTGCACCGCGCACCCCAAGGGAGAGAATCAGACGGGTTTTCACCACCCCAGGCTGGGGTGATTTTGCGAACAACACGATTTTCGCGTTGGGAAAAGCAACCACCTACAAGACGCTGTAACGGTGTGCCAAACGACTCGGTGCAGCCCCAAAAAAGTAGCGTAAGCGCAGTGACCACATCAAAAATACGGTGCGCCAGATGCCGTTTTTCTCCCAGCGACGACTGGAGGTGGTCAAGGTCGCCGACAAACACTTAGGCCAAGAAAGACGCTTTAACGAACGACTCAAAGCGATGTCTTCCATCAGCGGCAAATCAGCAAAACCGCCCACCTTATTGAAAGCCGAATGCAAGACGAACAAACCTTGATCGCCTGTACAGATGCCCGACAGACAGGAGCGCAGATTCATCATTCGCTCCACCAGCCGCAACGGCCACGCTCCACCCGACAAGCGCACATTAAACCGCCCCCAGAGCCGATCTTGCAACGCCTGCTGCAACAGCCGATCAGACTCTTTTGGCACCAAAGTATCGGCGTGTAGAAACCATAAAATCGCCCCCTCAGCCACCGCCGCTCCTGCGTTCATCTGCCGCGCACGGCCTTGATGGCCCAATAAAACCCGATCCGCCAACGGCTGCGCCAGCGCCACCGTCTCATCCTGACTCTGAGCGTCCACCACAATCACTTCATGCCCCAAGGCACGCAGCGGTTGCAAACGCTGTAAAGTCTCCACAATCACCTCAGCTTCGTTTAGAGCTGGAATCACCACCGAAATTTTAAACATCTCGCCTCCTCACTCACTCAAAGCACCGCCGCAACTTGATCCTTGCCCAGCGGTGCAACCGTAGCAGTGATCTGCCACTTGAATCTCTCGACCATAAAGGTTTTCGCCCTGCAAGTCACTCAGATGCCATTTTTTCTTCTGCGAATCACCAAGGGACAGATCCAACATCTGGTTAAAATCACAGTCATAAACAAAACCTTGCCAATCCACACTCAACAAGGAACGACACATCACCGAGGCCAAATTATCCACCTGATAAGACGCTTTTAGCAGATCCATATACTCTTTGAATTTTCCCTTGGAGATCAACAGGCTACCAAAACGCTGAATCGGTAAGTTGGTCAAGGTCAGCAATTGATTAAAACGGATACCGTATTTCTGCCACAAAAACGTTTTATAATCCGCTTCCAAAGCCGCCTGTGGTGGCGGCAACGTCGCACCCTGAGGATTATAAACCAAGTTCAGTGACAGCCCAGAACCGTCGATCCCATAGCCCAACTCATTGAGCTGCTTTAAGCCACGCAAACTCTCAGCAAAAACGCCTTTACCACGCTGGGCATCGACATTTTCCTCTAAATAACAGGGCAGAGAGGCCACTACTTGCACCTGCTGCTCCGCCAAAAATTGCGCCAAACCCTCTTGCCTAGGCTGCTCTAAAACGGTCAAGTTACAGCGATCAATCACCGTCACGCCCAATTTACGCGCCTCCGTCACCAAATAACGAAAATCGGGGTTCAACTCCGGCGCACCACCGGTCAGATCCAAAGTCTGAATCTGCTCATCACGCAGATAAGCCAAAACCATATCCATCGTGGTTCGATCCATCAACTCGGTACGATTGGGGCCAGCATTGACGTGGCAGTGCAGACAAGATTGATTGCAGAGATAACCCAAATTAACCTGTAAGGTCTGTAATTGAGTGCGCTTTAAAGGGGGAAATTGGCTGTCAATCAGATGCGGTAAGGTCGCGTGCATATCGCCTGCCTTTTATTGTTTATGGAAGTCGTGCTCTTTGAGAGCGAAGAATAAGGGAAAAGTGCCACCAAGGGAGAAATTTTAACACTATAATATGTGACTTAAAAAAACCAAGGTGATTCCAATGCGCTGTTTTGTCTACAAATCGCTCAAAAAAACCGACCTGTACCTTTATCTCAAAGAGAAAGAAGCGTTCCCCAATCTACCCGAAACGCTGCTCAAATCCATCGGTGAACTGGCTTATGTACTGGAGTTTGAACTCACCCCCGAGCGCAAACTGGGGCGCGCAGACCCTAAAGAATTACTCCGTAATTTAGAGAACCGAGGCTTTCACCTACAGATGCCCGAAACCATCGCCTCACTGCAAAAAACCCCCAACGAGCGCCTCAACACGCACCGTTCACACTATTGAGCAGCGCTTTTTGTTAGGCTCTGATAGAACGCTCTAACATTGGCTTGATGATGTTGCTCGTAAAGATGCCACTCACTCCAAGCGAGCAAAGTAACCTGAGCCAGAATTTCAGCGAGGCTCAAACCCAAGTCGAACCCGCGCTTCACCTCAACGTTCAAGCCATCAAGGTAGCGCACATTCTGCTCCAACATCACAAAAGGCGAGCTCTGAGCACTGCCGTGACCAGGCACCATCAACTCCACCTCGGCAAAATGCTCTTGCAACCACTCCAAGGTTTGGCGGCGCAGATCAAGATCGCTCTGCGACAAATCGGGCACCACCTGATTGGAAGCCAGATCCGAAAGCCAAAGAATGTCATCGTCCACCTGATACAGCATCAAAGCAGCGCCAGCTAAACTGTACATCTCAAAACTGTGCTCACCCACCAACAAAGTCTCGTAACCGTATCGAGGCGTAACAATGCGCTTGGATACAGAAACCGGTCGTAAGCCCTGCATATCCTCTGGCAACCGTTGCCGATATTCAGTCAATAAAGCATCACTGTAACTCAACTCTGCCGGTGCTGAAGCCGCCGCAATCACCGTGACCCCAGGCAACTGCGCAATGGCTGAACTGCCCAAACTGTGACTCGACTCCAATGACGTCAAAATAAGATGAGTAATGGGCAGATCCGTCACCGCTGCCACAGTGGCAATCAAACGCCGCCCTAGCATCGGCGTACCCAAGGCATCAATCAGCACCACCCCTTTGGAGGTCACAACAAAACCGGCGTTGCTGTTAAAACCGCGATTTTTACTGTTGAGGCTACCCACATTGCCAAACAGCAAATAGGTGTCACGACCGACTTCATAATAGGGCAGTGGATCAACCCCCGAAGCGGGCTGCAACACCACAGTGGGCAAATCAGCACTGTCCACCGCCGATTCGGGTAACGCGTAATGCAGCGCGTTTAATTTCGGCAGCGCATTGGGTGCAGCAACCTCAACTCCAATCGGAACGTTCACAGCAGCAGCAACCGAGCCATTCTCCAAGCCAACAGCAAGCGGAGCCTCTTGTGCCGTTTGCTCACACGCACTCAGCACAAAACTCAGCAGCACAAGCCCATAACGCAATATCAATGGATGCCCCTTACCCAACGAAGGTAGTAATTTACAGACAAAAGGTGACTGAGATAGTTGTACGGCGATTGTTGCTGCGCTGCAACCGACCTTTGCGGCATACTGTTGCCATGCAGGCCATTTTCCGAAAAAGTTCCTGTTTGTTGGCAAAAAAAATCAAAACCAGCCACAACACAACTAAAATTCGGTATAAATCCTGCTTAAAATTCTTTTTTTAAGCCGATTGAACTATCAACACATCTACAATGTCAAATTTACGTCACCTAAAAACAGAGCCTCTTCACCTAAAAACAGAGCCTCTTCAGCACTCAAAACAGCGCCCTAAACGCCATCCGACGTCCCTCCCCTTATCGGTAAAAATGGCTCTGTTTGGCTTGATGCTCGGTGCCTTGGTCTGGCAACTGCTGGCACTGCTGCAAGAACCCGCACTGCAACAGATTCTGAATAACGAACTCAAACAGCAACTGCAAATCGAAAACAGCACCTCGCGCAGTCAATTTGACCGCTACCTAAAACAGTATCCAAAAATAACCCAATTGCTGGCCAAACAACACGATCTGATCCAGTACAGCAGCGAGTTGTTACCCAGTGGCTCAGTCTCCAGCAGCCGCCGTCCTCCCGCTTGGTTGCAACACAGCTCCAGCTGGCACGGCTTGATCCACCCCAGCCACATTGTGCTGCTCGACGCACAACACCGGCTACGTGAAATTTATCAGCTGCGCAAACAAGCCCTGCCCAGCGAACTGCAACAACCCAACGCAGAATTATTGCAATTAGCAAAAGACCAAAATTACCTCACCACCTTGAGTGATAAACCCTATCTGCTAACCTTGTCGGCAATTAAAAACAAGCAACACACCGTTGCCTATTTACTGCTTCTAGCCCCCCTAAACAGCTCGTTTTTACGTCACTCTCAACACGATTTTCATGGTCGAAAAGCGATTATCGCGCTGCTCAGCGGCTATCAACAACAGACGGTTTTTGCCAGCAGCGACCCCATTCGCCTGCCCCTGAACAGACAGCTCAGCGAAGTACAAACGCAGTTTGTCGTCACCGGCAAGACCTTTTTCGACTACGGCTCCTCTGATCTGAAACTGCGTTTTTCCACCCTCTTGAGCAAAGACCAGATCAACACCCTCAACGCCAACCTTATCCAACTGACACAAAAGCAGTTGTTGATCGCCTCTCTCTGTTTTATCGGCGCGTTTATCGGCTTGATGCTCTACTACGCCGCTCGCCTCAAACGACTGAATCGCAAAACCCTGCTTTTTTCTCAGCAACACCTTGGTCTGCAAACCGCCAACAAACCACACCCCGATGAAATGATGCAGCTGGAAGTGAGTTTGAAGCAGCTTACTCAGCAGGTGCTCAAGCAGCAGCACGAACAGAAAAAACGTCATTCCATTGATAAAAAAATAAAACAGTTTGAAATCCTACAAACCGCCACCGAATCCCTCGGTGTCGGTGTCATCCTCTCTGGTGACATCAAAGGCGAAGGCTACGCCATCACCCAACAGATGAAATGCTTTGCCGAAGACTGCGGCGGCATCGCCTTTTTTCTGCAACAGGCCGAGCAACACCAACAAATAGAATGCCTTGATCAACATCTGCAACAGCGTATTTTTAAGCTGCGCTGGTTGTCGCTGGCCAACGAGCAAGAGCGCGTTTTATTGGTACAAGAAGAGACCGAACTGGTGGAAAGCATGGCCATGCTCGAACACCAAGCCCAACACGACAGCCTCACCGGACTACCCAATCGCAGCCTGTTTATGCAGCGCTGTCAGCAAACCATGAACGACTGCCATAAACAGCCCCAACACCCCTTTTCATTGATGATGATGGATCTGGACCGCTTCAAAGCGGTCAATGACACACTGGGTCATCACATCGGCGACCAACTGCTGCAACAGGTCAGCCAACGGCTCAGCAGCCGCTTGCGCAGCAACGACACTCTGGCCCGCCTTGGCGGCGATGAGTTCGCTTTGTTACTGCCCAACACCGACGCACAACAAGCCAAGCAGGTGGCCGAACTGCTGCAAAAACAGCTCAAAGAGTCCTTTACCCTCAATCAGCACAGCCTCTCCATCAGCACCAGCATCGGCATCGTCACCTGCCCCGATCACGGTAAAAAAACCCATATCCTAATGCAACGTGCCGATGTGGCCATGTACGCCGCCAAACGCTCGCAAACGGGGTATTGCATTTACGACCCCAGCAAAGACCCCAACAGCGAAGAACGGCTGCAATTGATCAATGAATTAAGCGAAGCCATTGAAGCCGAACAACTGGAACTCTATTTTCAACCGCAACACGATTGCCAAAGCGGAAAAACCGCCGTCGTTGAAGCCCTGTTGCGCTGGCAACACCCTCGCCACGGCCTGCTGTCACCGGCGCGTTTTTTAGCTCTGGCCGAACAAAATTCGCTGATGATCCCCTTAGGAAAAATGGTACTGAAAAAAGCCATTCAACAGTGTGAGCAGTGGAACCAACAAAGCCTGCCACTGACCGTCTCCGTCAATCTCTCCGCCCACAGCTTTCAAGACGACGAACTGCTGCCCTACATTACCCAATTGCTCAACAACCACCACGTTGAAGGTCGTCAGTTGACTTTGGAGCTGACCGAAAGCAGCCTCATGGACAACCCCAACAAAGCCCGCAGCCTTCTCACCAAACTGGACA
>JAUZRS010000158.1 GCA_030950195.1 Gammaproteobacteria bacterium
TGAATGCGCTCCGTCTCACCAAACATAAGCAGATCCGCCAACACATCCTGCACCAATTTTTCCACCTCGCTGCCGTGCAGCAGCGCCGGAATCTGGCGAATACGCAGCTGCTCTGCGCCGATGCAATCCAGCTCAAAACCCAACGCACTGAACACCGCTTGATGCTGCTCAGCGGCGTTCACTTCGGCCTCACTGAGATTCAAACTCAACGGCACCAGCAACGGTTCACGAGCAATGCCCTGCTCGGCGTAAGCGGTTTTTAGGCGCTCATAAGTGATGCGCTCGTGCGCGGCGTGCATGTCCACCAAAATCAGCCCATCGCTGTTTTGCGCCAAAATATAGACCCCATGCAGCTGCGCCAGCGCGTAACCCAACGGGTGCAACGCCTCTTGCTGCACGGCACCGTTCGGTTCCAGAATCTGGTTTTTTTCACCCTTTTTTTCAGATGGCAGCGGTTTTGCCAACTCAGAGTAAAGCCTGCTCTGGCTGGCCAATTGAGCAGGTGATGGGGAGGGTTTTGCACTGGGCAACGTCAAGGCACTCTGCTCGCTCAAACGCGGCAACGGCTCAGAAGCTTGTTGCAACGGCGCGGCTTTCAGCACCGCCGCCTCACTCTCGCCCACCCGCGAATCGGCCAACACCTTTTTCAGAGTACGACGAATAAACTCATGCAGACGGCGCGAATCCCGAAAACGCACCTCGTGTTTGCTCGGGTGAACATTGACATCCACACTGCGCGGATCAAGCTCCAGAAACAGCACAAAGGCCGGTTGGCGACCGTGGTAGAGCACATCGGCATACGCTTGGCGCACCGCGTGGCTGATCACCTTGTCGCGCACCACGCGCCCGTTGACGTAAAAGTGCTGCATGTCCCCTTGGCTGCGGGAAAAACTCGGCAACGCCAACCAGCCCCACAGTTTCAGATCATCGGCATCGTGCTCAAAAAAACGCGCCGCCTGCATAAAGGCCTCACCACAGACCCCCGCCACCCGCCGCTCACTGCCCAAAGTAGAATCGGACACCGGCCACTGAAACAACTGGCGACCGTTGTGGCTGAGGCGAAAGGCGACATCAAAACGGCTCAGAGCGATGCGTTTGACCACCGTATCAATGTGGCCAAACTCGGTCTTTTCAGCGCGAAGAAATTTCCGCCGCGCCGGAACATTAAAAAACAGATCGCGCACGTCCAGCGTCGTACCCAGAGGATGAGAGGCCGGTTTCACCTCCGGCAACCGCTCCCGACCCTCGCCTTCCAAAACCCACGCCTGTTCGCTGGCCGCACTGCGAGAGGTCAAGGTGAGGCGCGAAACCGAAGCAATGCTGGGCAAAGCCTCGCCGCGAAAACCCAAGCTGGCCACCTGCTCCAGATCGTCCAGCGAAGCGATTTTACTGGTGGCGTGGCGCGACAGCGCCAAACTCAGATCATCGTGATGCAGACCCGAACCGTTATCGCGAATCTTAATCAGCCGCACACCGCCCTGCTCAATCTCTATCGAGACCTGATCCGCACCGGCATCCAAGCTGTTTTCCAACAGCTCTTTGACCACCGCGCTGGGACGCTCCACCACCTCTCCGGCGGCAATTTGATTGATCAGTTGATCTGGCAGAGATTTGATCCGCATAACCTGTACTCGCTGCTAATGGCCGATTTGGCGCACCCGAAAGGAACGCCCTTTCAGCTTGCCAGTGGAGAGTTTTTTCAGTGCTGTATTGGCCACCTCGCGTTTCACCGCCACATACGCCCAGAGGGGAAACAGATGAATTTTACCCACGGCGCTGCCTTCGATGCCCTTGCCTGCGGTCAAGGCACCTAAAATATCACCCGGGCGCACT
Organism: Gammaproteobacteria bacterium; assembly: GCA_030950195.1. GTDB lineage: Bacteria > Pseudomonadota > Gammaproteobacteria > JAUZRS01 > JAUZRS01 > JAUZRS01. The sequence continues at coordinate 1,834 of JAUZRS010000158.1, forward strand.
TTCTGTTTTTTACCGCCATCAATCTGCAAACAGACCATCTCTGCCGGATAGGCTTCGGCCTGCAACAAAGCCACATCGGGCAGCTCAGCCCGCTCCACGTTGCGATCCAAATACACCTCCAGCGCCGCGATTCGATACGCCTCTGCTTCACTGTAAATCGTCGCAGCCATGCCCTTGCCACCCGCACGCCCAGTGCGCCCGACCCGATGCAGATGCACCTCTTGCTCATGAGCCAGATGGTAATTAAACACCGCATCCAGCGCCTCAATGTCCAACCCCCGCGCTGCCACATCGGTGGCCACCAAAATGGAGATGCTTTTATTCGCAAAACGCACCAGCGCCTGATCCCGATCCCGCTGCTCCAGCTCGCCGTGCAACGCCAAGGCGCTAAAACCGAGACGATTCAGGGCATTAGCCACCTCTTGCACCTCCTTGCGGGTGTTGCAAAACACCAAGGCACTGGGAGGGCGATGCAGTTGCAACAACAGATGCAGAGCATCAAGGCGATCAGCGTCTTCGGCCACTGGGTAAAAGGTCTGCGCTATGGTTTCGTTATCGTGACTGCCCTCCACTTTGACCATCAAGGGATCGTGCATAATGCGTTCGGCAATGGAGCGAATTCGCTCGGGGTAGGTGGCACTGAAGAGCAGCGTTTGGCGCTCTTCGGGGATCTGCTCAATAATAAAATCCAGCGACTCTTGAAACCCCATGTCCAACATGCGATCCGCTTCGTCCAGCACCAAAGTATCAACGTGGCTCAGCTTTAACGTGCCTCGACGCAAGTGATCCTCAACCCGCCCAGGAGTACCGACGATGATGTGCGCGCCGTGCTCCAGAGAACCTACTTGCGGGCCAAACGGTTTGCCACCACAGAGCGTTAAAACTTTAATGTTGTGAATGCTGCGCGCCAAACGGCGAATCTCCACCGCCACCTGATCCGCCAACTCACGGGTCGGACAGAGCAGCAGAGCTTGAATCCGAAAGCGTTTCACCTCCAGTTTGTTAAGCAACCCAAGACCAAAAGCAGCGGTTTTACCCGAGCCGGTTTTGCCTTGGGCAATCACATCTTTGCCCGCTAAAATGGGCGGCAGACTTTCGGCCTGAATCGGCATCATGCTCTGGTAGCCCAGAGAGTCGAGATTGCTGATCAGGGAGGGGTTGAGTTTAAGACTGGAAAAATCGGCTGGTTTCACGGTGAGACTCCTACTAAGTGCGCGCACGCTAGCATGGAGGGGGGGATTAAAGCAAAAAAACCCAGCAGAGCAGCAACTCAACTGGTCTGATAAGTCTAAAAAGAAAGTAACTTAAGCGCGTTTTCCAAAACGCAAACCCAACAGCATCAACGCCATCAGCCACCAATTCAGAGAACCGCCACCGGAGGTAATAGAAGCCGAATTAACCACTGTCACCACCACGGTTTGCGGCGCTGAAGCATTACCTGCCGCATCGGTCGCCACCACGGTCACGGTATAAACGCCGATTTGATTGCTGTCCACACTGCCTGTCACAGCAATATTAGCTGGATCAAGCATACCATCTACGTCGTCTACGGCAGTGATACTCGGTTGGATGTAGTTTTCCCCTTTCATCAAGTTCAGGGCATTGGCTGACAAAGTCAGTGTCGGAGGGGTCGTATCGACTACGGTTACGGTACGTGACAACTGAGCGGTGTTACCGGCTCGATCCGCACTGGAATAGCCAACACTCTGTGTGCCAAGAACCGCAGTATCAACCCCGTTCAGCGTGGTCAAATTGGCACTGAGATCGCCGTCCACAAGGTCACGAGCCGTGGCACCGGCATCAACATAAGTAGAGCCAAACTCGATACTCAAAGCCGCGTTGCCCAGCAGCGTGATCGTCGGGGGTGTGCTGTCCTCGACGGTCACCGTCACGCTGGTTTGGGCGCTGTTGCCGGTGGAATCTTGTACCGTGTAGATCACCACATAACGACCCGGCAGCTGTTCATTCACCGTACTGGTGACCACAATTGAGCCACTCAAATCACCATCAATGGCATCACTGGCCGTCGCGCTCGGCACAACAAAGGCACTGCCTGCCTCATGGGTCAAGGCAGTCACCCCTCCGACAACGCCAATAACGGGATTGTCTTTGTCCAACACCACCACCGTTCGACTCACGCTTTGAGCCGCATTACCACTGGCATCACTGACGTTATAAACCACGCTGTACACCCCAGGCACAGCGGTATCAACGGGGTTGCTCACCACAATGCTCGCGCTAATATCACCTTCAAACGCATCGCTGGCCACCGCTCCCACATCGGTGTAAACCGAACCGGCGCTCAGATTAAGAATATCGCCCCCATTGCGTACCAAGGTAGGAGCAATGCTGTCCAGTACATTGACGATCCGAGTCACCGCAACAGCGACATTACCGGCAGCATCGCTGACATTGTAGGTGACGCTGTAACCGCCAATAACAGCCGTATTGACCGTGCTGACGATAACGATATTGCCACTAATATTGCCATCGACGTTATCAAACGCGGTCGCACCCAGATCGGTGTAAACCGCCCCCGCTTCAACGCTCACCGTAGTTGCGCCGGTGAGGGTAATCACCGGTTGATCACTGACCACATTCACTTGACGGATCGCCGTTGCCACATTGTTAGCTGCATCCGTTGAACTGTAAGTGACCGTATAAGAACCGGCCACTGCGGTATTGACGACCGTTGCTGCATCACTGCTGACCGTCACCACGCCCTCAAAACTGTCCAGAGCTGTGGCACCCACATCGTTGTAGAGATCACCCACCAATAAATTAACCGTGGGGGTGGTTTGGCCTGCGGGCACCACCACCGAGATAAGCGGAGCCGTGGTGTCGGAAACCGTCACTTGACGAGTCACTTGCAAGGCCGCATTGCCAGAGGCATCGCTGACATCGTAGTTGACGTTATAAACACTCGGCACAGAAGAGTCGGGTACGGCACCGCTAACCGTTATCGCAGGCAAAGCGGCATCAAAACTGTCCGTGGCACTAAAACCGAGATCGGCATAGGTATTTGTTGGCGTTGCTTCAACTTGGATCGCCGTGCCGCCGGTTAGTGTAATGATTGGAAGGGTGGTATCGGTGACGTTCACAACTCGTGTTGAGGTGGTGCTTAAAGCCGCGCCATCGGTGGCGATGTAAGTGACGGTGTAAGTACCCAAAACAGCCGTATTAACCACATTGGCATCGTCCGTTAAGGTAACGGCAGCCGCTGCGTTGTCACTCGTTGTCACACCCAAATCGACATACGCCAGCCCCGCTTCTGCTTGCACCGTTGCCGCACCGTTGAGCGTGATGAGTGGCGGCGTGGTGTCCACCACCGTCACCAAACGACTCGCTTGTGCGGCGGCATTACCTACGGCATCGCTGACATCGTAAGTGACCAAGTAGGTGCCTGTCGCACTGATATCGACCAAATTAAGCGTGCTGATACTGGCGCTAATATCGCCATCCAGACCGTCAAGAGCCGTTGCACCGGCATCAGCGTAGGTCGCCCCCGCTTCGTGATTGTTGATGTTGCCCCCCGTCATCGTGATCACCGGCACCACACCGTCCACCACCGTCACCGTGCGCGTCACTTGAGGTGCCGCATTGCCTGCCGCATCGCTCGCATCGTAGCTCAGAATGTACTCCCCTGGCAGGGCAACGTTAACCGTACCGCCGATAGTTGCGGTCAAGGTATCAAAATTATCTGTGACCACCGCACCCTGTTCCACATAAACCGCACCGGTCGCTGGATCCGCTTGCACCGTCACCGCCCCGCCATTTAGAGCAATGCTCGGCGCGCTCAGATCCACATTGAATAACGTTGCCACTGAAGTCGGGCCAATATTACCGGCCAGATCGGTCACTTGAGCGGTTAAAGAGTAGTTTTGCCCTTCGGTAAACAGGTGGCTAAAATTCCAGTTTCCGCTGAGGTCTGCAGAAATTAAACCCAAGTTGGTGGTGCCCAGCAGCACCTCCACCGTACTGCTCGCTTCCGCCGTACCGCTGATGGTGTTGTTGGCGCTTTTACTGCTGGAAGCCGTAACGGGAGACTCTATTACAGGCGCATTCAAGGGTGCTTGAGTATCCAAAATAATCGAGGCTGTGGCTTCGCTTAAATTACCTTCCGCATCCAGCAGTTGCACCGCCATATTTTTACTGCCATCAACATTTGCCAACAGCGGCCAAGAGAGCGTTGCAGCGTAACTCTGCCAACTTGTCCACGTCGTTCCAGCGTCTTCGCTGATGCGCATTAAATCACAACCGCTGCCCGTCCCATCATCACAAACCACCCCCAAACTCAGCGTCGTCTGATTGGTGTGGGTCGAATTATTATCAATGGTCAAGGTCAGCCCCGCTGGTGCAGTATCCAAAACAATTTTGCGGATGCGGTGGTTATTGGTGTCTGCAAAATGCAGCACTCCTGCCTCCACCACAACCCCCGTTGGCAAGCGCAAGGTGGCCAAACGCGCACTGCCACCATCCCCACTAAAACCAGCAACACCGCTGCCCGCCAAGGTAGAGATCAACCCCGCTGTATTAATTTTACGAATTCGATGGCCGTCGTATTCTGAAACATACACATTACCACTGGCATCCAAAGCCAAGCCCGTTGGGTTATTCACTTGTGCCAAAGTAGCCAACCCCACAACAACTCCAGCACTGTCTCCCGATGAAGCCGCCGTACCGTCACCCACCACGGTGGAGATCGTTGCACCGCTTACTTTTTGCACTCGATGATTAAAGGAATCGGCGATCAGCATATCGCCATTTACAGCAAAAACAACATCTTGAGGGTAGTTTAAAACAGCGGTTGTGCCATCGCCTGACACCGTTGTTATCTCAGCCAAACCGGTAGCCAAAGCAATTTTTCTAATGCGGTTATTCAAAGCATCCGCAATATAAAGATCACCCGCCGCATCAAAAGCCAGCCCAGTTGGGCCGTTCAGCTGGGCACTGCTCGCCGCTGCACCGTCACCAGAAAACCCCGCTGTGCCATTACCTGCAAGTACGCTGAGAGTCTTGGTCGATAAATTAATTTTTAAGACTTGATTACTACCAAAACTGCTCACAAACAGATCAGTCGCATTAATCGCCAAACCACGCGGAACATTAATTCCAGCAACAAGCGTAGAAATAATGCCATCACTGGCGTTCACTTTTCGAATTCGACTATTAACTGAGTCGGCAATATAGAGATTACCCGCAGCATCTAAAACCGTATCATAAGGCGTACTCAAGGTGGCAGAGATGGCCGCAGCCCCATCACCACTATTACCAGCAACCACCCCCGACCCCGCCTCCGTTGTTATCACTCCGGCATAGGAGAATGTCGAGAACAAACTCGAAAGCAAAACAGTTAAGGTAGAAAAACGAACCATCATGGTATTTTCCTTGATTATAAACAGGCAGAGATAATCTGAATCAATACGAACACTTTGTTTGATAACATCAGATAAAAACCTGAGTAGAGAGGAGAAACGCAGCACTAAAAATAGGAAGTGTGATCGGCATCACAGTTGTTATCGGGAGCAATGATTTAATCTTAACCGCATCGTAAAGAAGAGAAGCAAGATGTTAAATAGAACTGACTTATTTAAGCTCATTTTTATTTAGTGCATTTATGTTTTTAGCTTGCAGCACTTTTTCGGCACTGCTTCCAACGTACGTTGTCGCCATCAAAGTGTTGACGTATTGCCATGTCGAAAGTGTTAATAAGAGACCAAATAAGCTCATCCATTTTGCAAAGCTCATTGATTATCTCCTTGTATTAAATAGAGCGCCGTCCTTGGCATTATAGATCCTCCTTGCCATCCCTGACGACTTACGCTGTCACCACATCCCTAGTAGTGAACCCACTGACGTAAGCACAGATGAAGTCTACGTTTAGCCTCTAACAAATAACTGACGCTAAAAATCAGCTCAAAAACGAGGCAAATGCACCTTCGGTAAGCGATACTCAGTTGGGTAACAGGGTGAGATAAAATAAAGCCCACGCCCAGGAGCGGTCATACCCGCTACGGTTCGATCTTTAGCGGCCAAAACATCCGCCACCCAATTGGGTTGGCGTTCTCCCTTACCCACCGCCAACAACACCCCGCTGATAATCCGTACCATATTATGCAAAAAGGCATTAGCAGTAATGTCGATGTAGAGATAATCCCCCTGCCGATGAACCGTCACACTGTGAATACTACGGTTCGGATGAGGAGCCTGACAGGAACAAGAACGAAACGAAGTGAAATCGTGCTTACCCAATAAATACTGTGCGCCCTCGTTCATTAATGCCTCATCTAATCGACGATAGACCCACGTCACCTTCTCTCTCAACAGGGCTGAGCGCATAGGACGATTCAAAATAACGTAACGATAGCTGCGCGCCGTCGCCTTAAAACGCGCATGAAAATCATCGGCTACCGGCTGCGCCCAGAGAAAATTCACATCCGCTGGCAGATGGCTGTTGCCGCCCATTAACCACGCTTTTAAAGGGCGATTCACCACAGTCTCAAAATGGATCACTTGCGATACCGCATGTACGCCAGTGTCGGTACGTCCAGCACAAATCACCTTTACCGGCTCACCTGCCACTTTAGCCAACGCCTGCTCCACTCTGCCTTGAACCGTACGCAAGCCAATCTGCTTAACCTGACTTTGCCAGCCACAAAAATGGCTGCCATCGTATTCAACACCCATGGCAATTTTCATTACAGTTTTTTAAACCCAGCGGTTAGAGAGTAGAAAATAAAAAAATTACGAAAAGGAAAAAGTGGCAATCCAACGAAACAGCACCAACAGCAGCAGCAAAAAAATCCACTGCCACCACGGTGGATTGTTACGCACCGGAAGATCAACCTCTCGCATCGGAGAGGCATCCGCTTGACGTAAGGCCAAACGAAAAGCATGAACAAAATAAGCGGCTATTTTATCAATCAATGAGAGGCCCGCCAAGTCGGGCTTCAGCTCGGATTGCCAACGCTGACGCATGTCCGCCAAGGTCTCAATGACCAGCGCCAAACGCAGCGCCAACCTATCTCGTTTCAACCCCAACAGAGAGAGCGGCATGACCAGCCAATAAATAGCTTCAACCAACTGTGGCAAGGGTGTTGTCTCTAGCAGAATCACCACACTGACCGCCAACAGAGCTAAAATCAGACAGTACTGCAAACCAGCCAATACACCGGCCAACCAAGCCCATGAGTCATGCATCAAACCACTGGGCTGCATCCAACTGTACAACACCAAAATGGAGAGAAACAACCAGCGCAAACGCAGCAAAGAACGCAGTAATAAACGCCACTGAATCGAGGCAAAATGCACCAACATCAGCAATAAAAGGGAGGCAAAAAGCAATAAGGGCAAGGATGCCCCCAAGACCAAATTAATGGCAAACAGAAGATAAGCAGACAGCTTAATGCCCGGATGCAATGGCTGATTGATCATCACATCGTTAAGATGACGATAACTTCTTCAACAGCCCCTGAGCCACACTTTTTTGCTGTTCCGTAACTTTATCGGATGCCAACACATCCTTTAAGCTGTGTTGCGCACTCTCAGCATCACCCATATCAAGATAGGCTTGCGCCATCTCCAACATGGTCTCCACTTCATCAACATCATCAATGATGTCTGATACATCGTCCAACTCAGCATCAAAACCCGAAGCACCGTCCATGGTTTGATCCATGCCATCAATGCGTAACGAATCCGCCACACTGTCCAGATGCAGGCTGTCGTCCATACTCTCTAGCAACAAGCTGTCATCCATAAACGCATCATCCAGCTCTTCAGGGCCTTCAACCAAGGTCTCATCCGCATCACCCAAACTCGCCTCCAACTCATCCAGTGAAGGCAAATCATCATGGGACTCCTCCAAGGAAGGCAGAACTTGGGACTCATCCAAATCAGGCAACGGCTCCAGACCATCCAAGCTGACCCCGAGAGAATCCAAATCCAGACCTTCCAAGCCCTGAGTATCCATGCCATCCAATAACTCATCTTCTTCACGACTCAATTCATCATTAAAACCAGAAGAGTCGAGCATATTACTAGAAAGAGAAAGGTCGGTCTCATCCATGTTGGTGCTTAATAACTTTTGCAAATCCGTATCATCAGGATCAATGATACCCGTTGCATTGATTGGCAAACCAGATGACTCTGATTCGATATTTTCTTCCTCTAATTCTGGGATCATCGGTAAATCATCAGAAGTAAGCCCCATATCGTCCAGTTCCAGAGCCGACATGTCCAGCTCTAAACCGTCGCCAATGGAAGCGTCCAATAACGCATCTTCTTCTAAACTCAATGGATCTTTATCCATGCTCGCTAATAAATCATCGTCATTTAGCGAAGTGCCATCCAAACCTTCTAATGAAGTGTCATCCAAGCCTTCTAATAATGAATCATCGTTCAGCGGAGTATCACCCAAATCATCATCCAATCCATTCAGATCGTCTACAGGGATTTCCAAATTCAGCTCTTCACCAGCCAAGCTCTCTTCAAGACGAAAATCAAGACCACTGACATCAGCAATGTCCGTTTCATCCAGCTCAAAATCCGCATTCTCAGGTTTTACCGGCGCTAAATCAGCCGCTTGAACATCAGTGCTGATTTCACCGGTAAACAATTCATTTCGTGGGCAAAGCTCTTTGCCCATCACCACCACTCGCTCCCAAAGAGAGTTGTTGTCATCACCCAAGGACTCTTTGAAGGAGGCCGCACTCTCTTCAAAGGCAGGAATGTTTTTCGAAGCAAAATAAGTCTCTAACAGCTTCTCTTGGTACTCCTGACGATCAGGCTTGTCCCTCAGAGCCGCCTTGAGCAAATCCTCGGCTTGCGGATACAATCCATAGGCCAAATAAACATCCGCCTCGGCAATGGTGTCATCTTTGGGCAGTTCGTCCTCCAATGCCTCCAAAGAGTCACTGGAATCCTCTTGCTCATTTTGCACTCGGGCTTCGCGAGCTTCACGAGTGACGTCTTCCATCTGATCTTGATCAAGAACTTGGGTCTCACCATGACCCTCATCAAAATTCGGCTCTTCATCCTCAGCGCTTATCTCACCATCTGTGTTCGCATCATCGGCATCCGACACCGGCTGCGATTGATTCAAATCAGCCACATCAGCATCAGACTCTTCCTCCCTTTTTTTACGACGTACCATCCAGCCTCTCAGCAATAGAAGCTGCGGCGCCCCCCC
>JAUZRS010000159.1 GCA_030950195.1 Gammaproteobacteria bacterium
GGGGAACATTCCCGTTTTGGTAAACCGTCAGGCCGTTGGGTCTATCGGGATGAACAAGGGGCGGTGCTGTTTTATATGTACCGTTTTGAGCAAGAGGGCAAAAAGAAGAGCTACGCGCCGTTGAGTTACGGCAATTATGGCGCGGGGTGTTTGCACTGGAAGTGGAAGGGTATTCCAGCACCCCGCCCCCTCTATCATCTTGACCAACTGGCAACCAAACCACTGGCCAAGGTGGTGATCTGTGAGGGTGAAAAAGCAGCGGATGCCGCGCAGTGTCTTTTACCTGATTGGGTCGCTGTAACCCCACCCAACGGGGCGCAATCACCGGACAAAGCCAACTGGTCGCCCCTAAAAGGTCGTGATGTGATGATCTGGCCAGACAATGACAAAGCCGGTGCCGCGTTTGCGGATCGGGTCAAGGCGCTGGTGGAGGGTGTCGGGGTTAAGTCGGTCGCTTTGTTGGTGGTGCCGTTTGCCTTTGGTCTCGATGGTGACGGCCTTAAGCCCGTGGCCGGTGATGGCTTTGCAGAGAAGTGGGACGCGGCGGACGCAGAGGCCGAAGGCTGGCAGCCGATGCACCTTAAACAGTTGATCCAAAAAGTGGAGTGTGTGCGGGTGATTGCCCCCGCTGCCACGGTGAAGGGGAAAGGCAGAAAGAGACAGATTAAGGGTTCAACCTTTGGCCATAACTTCAAAGTGAAAGAGAGCGGTGTGTGGTTTCATCCACCATCAGAAGACCCACAGGACGCACCTAAGCCCATATGGATTTGTGACCGGCTGATGGTGAGTGCCAGAACACGGGACACGCACGGCGAAAGCCACGGGCGGCTGTTGGAATTTGTAGATTCAGACGGTGTACCGCACCAGTGGGCGATGCCTATGGAGATGCTGGCCGGTGATGGCTTGGAGGTCAGAAAGCGGTTGATGTCCCAAGGTTTAAGTGTGGCGCAGAGCCGCAAATCACGGGATCTGTTGGGCATGTACATACAGACGCAACAACCGAAAGACAAGGCGCTCTGTGTGGATCGTATCGGCTGGCATGGTGGGGCATTTGTTTTGCCTGACAAGGTGCTGGGACAGAAAGAGGGTGATCGGGTGTTGTTGCAGGCTCCAAGAAGAGAAGACCCTGTGTTCTCTCAAAAAGGCAGCCTTGCAGAGTGGCGGCAGCAGATAGCGGCGTTGTGTCTGGGCAATTCACGTTTGCTGTTTGCGGTCAGTTTGGGTTTTGCTGCCAGTGTGTTGAAGCCGTTAATGGAAGAGTCGGGCGGTTTTAATATTCGTGGTGCCAGTTCTACCGGAAAAAGTACGGCGCTACGGGTGGCGTGCAGTGTGTGGGGTGGAGCCAATCGGATGCAGCGGTGGAGAGCCACCGGTAACGGCCTCGAAGGCGTGGCCTCGATGCACAACGATACCCTTTTGTGCTTGGATGAATTGGGGCAGGTTGAACCACGGGAAGCGGGTGAAATTGCCTACATGCTGGCCAACGGTGCCGGTAAGCAGCGCAGCCGAAGGGATGGCAGCAGTGCAGCGGTAAAAGAGTGGCGGCTGTTGTTTCTTTCAGCCGGTGAGGTGGGTTTAGCGGAACAGATGCGCCAAGGCGGTAAGCGGGTCATGGCCGGTCAAGCGGTGCGAATGGTGGATATTCCAGCGGATGCGGGGCGTGGCTTGGGGTTATTTGAAGACTTGAACGGCCACCGTTCTGGCGGCCATCTTTCAAAGGCGTTATCGGCTGCCACCCAAAAGGCTTACGGTACAGCAGGTGAGGCGTTTATTAATGGCTTGTTGCCCTTGGGTGATCTGGTGCCCGTTGTTGAGGGGTTACAGGCGGACTTCCTTAAGGGTCTGCTTCCAGATGAAGCCGATGGTCAGGTTCACCGTGTGGCGGGTCGTTTTGCGTTGGTGGCGGCGGCGGGTGAGCTGGCCACTCGATTTAATATCACCGGCTGGCCAACAGGTGAGGCCAGTAAGGGAGTAAAAAGCTGCTTTAACGATTGGTTAAAAGAGCGCGGCGGTCACGGGGCACAGGAAGAGAAAGAGGCTTTAAAACAGGTTCGCCACTTTATCGAGGTTCACGGGGAGTCGCGGTTCTCTCCTTGGGTGCAAGATGAGCGATACCGCAACACCAGCAACAGAGCGGGTTTCCGTAAGCACTTGGAGGGTGGCGGGGTGGAGTATTACATTTTGAGAGAAAGCTTTAAGCGTGACGTGTGTGACGGCTTGGATTGGCGTTTTGTTGTCGAAGTCTTGAAAAAACACGAATGGCTTGTTCTGGATTCAAAAGGGGGAGCGACACGCCCCGAACGGTTGCCAGAAGGAGGCCGCCAGCGGTGTTACCGGTTGAAAATTCCAGAGCTGGTGGAGTTGCGCGCCGTTTCATAAGATTGTGCGGTAGGAATGTTGGTATCTATAAGCGGCTGTTTAGCCGCTTTTTTGTGCCTATGGGGGGATTTGTCACGCCTGTCACGGCGTGGAACACCCGTAGCGTGACACTCAAAAACACACCTATCATATTGATAATTAATATATTTTTTTGATCTGTCACGCCGTCACGCCTGTCACGCCACCTTTTAACAGCAAAGTGAAAAAAACCAACCTGAAAATCCTCACACCTTACATGAATGCTATTTAAAATCCCTATAAATATGAGGTGCTCTGTAAATGTTTTTTTATGTGTGGCAGTGTGACAAATAAACTGCTTTAAGGTACTAGGTAGGGAATTTGGTTTGCGGGTAATTCGAACCCCGCTTAGACGTTATTTATCACCTTATTCAAAATAAACGGGTTCGGGGCATTAGCCTACCTTGCGGATCTCTTCACGAATAACGCGGCGTAGAACAGCCTCTAATGGTTCTTTGCCCTCTACGCTTTGGATGTGTTGTTGTAGGGCTGCATTAATCAGTGATTGATAGTTACCACCACCGGCCACTTGATCCCGAAACCATTGCACCACGTCACTGTCAAGACGGATGGTGATTCGTTCCTTATTGCTTTGGATCACAGCGCCCCGTTGGGCGTTATTGAAGTCGTAATGTTCTCTCATGGCTTAGCCCTCGTACTGTTTGCGTTCTTGCCTATTGGCCTTTCTGGCAGAGATGATGCGGATAACATCCCCTATCTTGTGCAGGTTTACCACCAGCAAAACACGCCCTTGAAAATCCATGCCAAGCGTTAAGAGGCGCGCCTCTTGGTGGTTGTGATCTGGGTCGGTTTGGGTCAGTGCCATATCATCGTAAAAGACTCCCACCGCATCGGCAAAATCCACACCGTGCTTATTTAGGTTGGTGTGGCGTTTGTTTTCATCCCATTCAAAGTTCATGGGTTGAGTGTATGCCGGTTGTGCATACAGTCAAGTATCCTTTAGATGGGGTGGTGTTACTGCCCTGTGGGGCACTCATGGGACACTAGACCAGCAAAAACAGGGGTAAACGTGAACAAGTGGAAACAATGGGTTGTCATTAACTTATTGATTTAATTCTTTTTTATTGTTCTTGGTTGTTCTGGATTATTCGTTGTTCGAAACTTTTAATTAGGTGGTCGAAGGTTCGAATCCTTCACGGCCCACCATATTTTTCAAACGCTGTTCTTGGCGTTGATTCTTTCGTTTTATTTTGCCTTAATAGGCTACCTTTCCGGTACGATCATTGACTCACTTTTTTATCTGTGGAGTTATTATGTCTCGTCCAAAAAATCTTCCTAGTTTACCTTCGGCAGAAGAGGCTTTGTCTGGCAGAGATCAAGCCCTCATTGTTGATGATGCACATTTTGTGCATGGCCACACTTTAACAGCACCTTTTCCCGAGCAGATGCAGCTGGCGATGTTTGGTTTGGGCTGTTTTTGGGGGGCTGAAAAACGCTTTTGGCAAGAGCTCGGTGTGTTCAGTACCGCTGTGGGTTATGCCGCTGGCCACACTAAAAATCCGACCTATCATGAGGTGTGCAGTGGCGCTACGGCGCACAACGAAGTGGTGCTGGTGGTGTTTGATCCAGAGCAGCTCTTTTACCAGCGTCTGCTGGAGCTGTTTTGGACGGGGCATAATCCCACTCAAGGTGATCGCCAAGGCAACGATGTGGGTAGCCAGTACCGTTCTGGGGTTTACTGCTTTGATGCCGAACAGCAGGATTTGGCAGAAGAGTCAAAGCGGCTCTATCAAAGTGCCTTGTCTGCGCAAGGCCAAGCTAAAATTACCACTGAGATCATAGCTGCTCCGCTTTTTTATTATGCAGAGTCCTATCATCAGCAGTATTTGGCAAAAAATCCGCAGGGTTATTGTGGTTTGGGTGGTTGTGGGGTCGATTTTCCGCAGTAATACCATTGATAATCTGACAAATGTGACAAACCATCTGGTACGACTTATTTTTATGCTTGGATGAAGGGCGCTCTCTGGGCTAGTCTTTATGCTTTAGAAGTTTTAAGGCCGTCGTAAGGTAGAATAGTTTACTCTACGTAATTCAGTTTTTTGCAACTTCTATCCAGTGTAGAGTTAGGATAAACCTCTGTAGGTTTGTGCTGTAATAGATTGAATCATCTATATAAATAGAAATTCAGTTTTGAATAAGTTGCATGGAGTGCGTTTTAATGATTGATGAGGCTTTGGCGTTTCGTCTTGGTCAGGAAAGCCCTGGTTTTTACGGCAAAATTCCCGTTAGGGGTGATTTTGTGTCGCGTCGCTTGGCGCAGCATTTTGTTGAACCTTGGGATCATTGGTTGCAAGAGTCTTTGCTCTCCAGTCAGGAGCAGTTGGCGGATGACTGGTTGGATGTCTACCTGACCAGCCCTGTTTGGCGTTTTGTGATGACCAAGGGGGTGTGTGGTTCGCTTCCATGGGCTGGAGTGGTGATGCCGAGTGTGGACCGGATGGGGCGTTATTTCCCTTTCACCCTTGCGACTCCGTTGGCCGAGGGAGTGAACCCATTTCGGATGATGCAGTCGGGAGGGGCATGGTATGCACAAGCAGAAACCTTGGCGCTTTCCAGCCTCCGCGAAGGCTTTGAACTGGAAGAGTTTGACCAGCAATTGAAACGTTTACGAGTGCCGAAAAGTGCCGCTAAAGAGACGGTACACAACGGCATAATGGGGGCTTCGTCCGCTTGGCATATCTCATTAGCGGCACCGTCGAGTTTGGCCGGTGCTTGTTCTGAGTTGGCAAATCAGGCTCTGGAAGAGCTTTATTTTGGCTACAGCCTCTGGTGGAGCCACGGTTCCGAGCAGGTGGAACCTTCTTTTTTAGTATGTCAGGGATTACCCCCGACAACAGGCTTTGCCGCCATGTTGGGAGGAGACTGGGAAAATGCAGATTGGCAGAAGAGAAGCGTTACCTCTGCTCACGGTGATGGATTTTGACGGTGGTGAATTAGGTTTGTACTGGAACTCAGCCGCTATCACCCACATGGGAAAGGTTAGAAATAATAATGAGGACGCTTATTTGCAGCGTCCAGAAGTGGGTTTGTGGGTGGTTGCTGATGGCATGGGTGGTCACGCCTACGGTGAATTGGCCAGTCAATGGATTGTGGAGTCACTGCAAAGCCTAGAACCGCCGTTGGGATTCGGTGCTTATGTCCGTGAGGTAAAACGTGCCCTGTTGGGAGTAAATGAGCGTTTGTTGGCAGAGGCGCAGCGCCGAGGCCAAACAACCATTGGCAGTACGGTGGTTGTGTTGGTGGCATGGCGTCAGCATTGCGTTTATCTGTGGGCCGGAGACAGCCGAGCGTATTTGTTGCGCAACAAACGTTTGCGTTCTTTGACTTGGGATCACGGTCCACTGGAAGAGTTTGTTGCTCGCGGCTTGGTGAGTCGTGAAGAGTCCGACAGTTATGTGGACTCCAATGCCATTACTCGAGCCGTGGGAGCATCCAAGCGGTTGGAGTTGGATTGCCATATTCAGGCCGTTTGCCGAGGCGATGTTTTTTTACTTTGCAGTGACGGTCTTTATCGAGAGGTTGAAAACGCGGAGATTGAAGCGTTGCTGAATCAAGGTTCACCCCAAGAGAGTGCGGAGGCTTTGGTGACCTTGGCGCTCTCTCGTGGCGCGCGAGATAATGTGACGGTCGTGGTGGCTGCTGCTGACAGTGGTCGGGGCTTGCAGACTGTGGAGCGATCTAACGTGATTGATTTTGCGATGTAAGCGAGATGGGTAGGGGCTGAAGATCTTCAGCCCTGCTTTTTTTAGGTTATGAGCCAGACTCCCGTTGCTGTTTCAACACCTGCAACATAGCGTGAAAGACCTTTGGCCCTGCGGCTAAAATATCACCGCTTTCCAGATACTGATCTCCACCAGAAAGGTCGGTCACAATACCACCCGCTTCACGGATCAGCAGCGCACCGGCAGCGATGTCCCAGCTGTGCAAACCCATCTCCCAAAACCCATCAATGCGACCGGCGGCTAAGTAGGCCAGATCCAGAGCGGCAGAACCTGGGCGACGAATGCCTGCGGTTTTGGTCAAGAAGGTGCGAAATACTTTCAGGTATTCGTCTAGATCCTTGGCTTGATCGTCACGATACGGAAAGCCTGTTCCCAGCAACGCACCTTCCAGACCACGGCGTTTGCTGACCCGAAGACGGCGGTTGTTGAGCGAGGCTCCGCCGCCACGGGTGGCGGTGAACAGCTCTTGGCTGATGGGGTTGTAGATTACCGCTTGTTCGAGGCGATCTTCGTATTTGAGTGCAATGGAAACTGCAAACTGAGGGAAGCCGTGCAGAAAATTGGTGGTGCCATCGAGAGGGTCGATGATCCACTGATGACGGCCATCGCCTGAGTGCTCACCGGACTCTTCGGCTAAAATACCGTGTTGTGGATAGGTCTTGAGCAGAGTGCGTATAATCTCCGCTTCGGCTTGACGATCTACT
Organism: Gammaproteobacteria bacterium; assembly: GCA_030950195.1. Lineage (GTDB taxonomy): Bacteria > Pseudomonadota > Gammaproteobacteria > JAUZRS01 > JAUZRS01 > JAUZRS01. The sequence continues at coordinate 6,845 of JAUZRS010000159.1, forward strand.
TCGCTGACGAAGTCGTTACGCTGCTTGGTTTCGATGGCGAGGGTGTCGATTCTGTCCACATTACGGGCGATCAGGTTGCCAGCGGAGCGCGCCGCACGGACGGCGATATTGAGCATGGGATGCATCGGCTTGGGTCTTTATTTGGGCTAAAAAATGGTCACAGAGGATAGCAGAGAACGGGTGTTTTGAGTATGAAAATATGCTGACCTGCGTACGGTTTTGATTCTTTTAAGGAGAAGTTGATTTGAATTTGAGTAAGGTGCGGATGGTCTTGATCGCCACTTCCCATGCAGGCAACATCGGTGCGGCGGCGCGAGCGATGAAAAACATGGGCTTGGAGCGCCTTTATTTGGTGGCTCCCCGTGACTTTCCCAGCGAGGAGGCGCTGGTGCGTGCCTCGGGGGCGACGGATGTGTTGCAGCAGGCGGTGGTCTGTGATTCTTTGGCAGAGGCGTTGCAAGGTGTGGGCGTGGTGTACGGCAGCAGCGCACGGCAGAGAACACTGGCGTGGCCAGAGGTCGATGTGCGTGGTTGCGCGGTGCAAGTGAGCGAGGTTTCTTTACAGGATGAGGTGGCGATTGTTTTTGGCCGTGAGCGCATTGGTTTGACCAATGAGGAGTTGCAGCTCTGTCACACGTTGTTGCACATTCCCACTAACCCTGATTACAGCTCTCTCAATGTGGCTTCGGCGGTGCAAGTGGTGGCTTATGAGTTGAGAATGGCTTTTTTGAGTTCTGAGTCCGCTCCCGTTGTGGAACCCGTTGTGGCGGATGCCTTGGCCAGAGCGGAGGAGATGGCGCATTTTTACACTCATCTTGAGCAGACATTGGTCGAACTTGAATTTCTTGACCCAAAGAATCCGCGCCAGTTGATGCCGCGTTTGCAGCGTTTCTTTCATCGCAGCCAGCCGACACAGTTGGAATTGGGTATGTTGCGTGGCATTTTGAGTGCGGCGTTAAAAAAGAAAAAAGCATGAAGGGGTGTTATTTGCCGAGACCGGTACTATAATACTTGAGTGAATTACTAGGTTATAACACTTAAGGTTTGTTATGTTTGAACGTTTGCGTGAGGATGTCAACTGTGTTTTTGATCGTGATCCGGCATCGCGGCATACGTGGGAGATTTTAACCGCTTACCCTGGGGTGCATGCGGTTTTGATGCATCGTGTGAGCCATTGGTTGTGGCGTAAGGAGCTGAAGTGGTTGGCGCGGGCGCTGTCGCATCTGGCGCGTTTTCTGACCGGCATTGAAATTCACCCAGGAGCCACTTTGGGGCGACGGGTGTTTATTGATCATGGCATGGGGGTGGTGATTGGCGAGACCGCCGAGGTGCATGATGATGTGACTCTCTATCAAGGGGTGACTTTGGGCGGTACCTCGTGGAACAAAGGCAAACGCCATCCGACCCTAGAAAAAGGGGTGGTGGTGGGTGCCGGTGCTAAAGTTTTGGGGCCGATCACCTTGTCGGCTGGGGTTAAAGTTGGATCCAACGCGGTGGTGGTCAAGAGCGTGGAGGCCAACGCCACTGTGGTGGGCATTCCTGGGCGGGTGGTAAAAAAGAAAAAAGAGCCGTCAGAGCAACCGAAACATCGTGCAGAGATTGCCCGAAAAATGGGCTTTGATGCCTACGGCGTGAGTAAAGACATGCCCGACCCTGTGGCTACGGCAATGAACTGTATGCTGGATCATATTCATGCCATGGATCGTAAAATGGAGGCGATGTGCGGTGCCTTGAAGGCAATGGGTTTGGAAGATCCCGCCATCAACATTGAAGAACTGGGGGCCTGTGATATCGGTTTTTGTGACAAAGAGGACGATTGCGATCAGAGTGAGAAGTGTCTGCAAAAAGCGGAGTTGCGTGCCGCGAAAGAGACAGAGCGTACACTTTTGAAGAGTAGTTGACTAAAATCGTCGGGTATGGAAAGATGCGCGCCATATTGGGTCAGAAGAGAGCGGCATGAGATTAACAACCAAAGGCCGCTACGCGGTAACCGCGATGTTGGATTTGGCGTTGCACGGTGGTGAAGGGCCGATGACGTTGGCGGACATTTCCAGTCGTCAAAGGATCTCTCTTTCTTATCTGGAGCAGCTCTTTTCCAAACTGCGTAAAAACGGTTTGGTGCTCAGTACGCGAGGACCTGGCGGCGGTTACAGCTTGAGCAAGCCAGTGCAAGAGATTGCCATTGCCAGCATCATTGAGGCAGTGGATGAGAAAGTGGATGCGACCCGTTGCGGTGGTCTGGCTAATTGCCACGATCAGCAACGCTGTTTGACCCACGATCTCTGGATGTCTCTGAGCGAGCAAATTCACGGTTTTTTGGCTGGTATCAGCTTAGGGGATTTAATCGAAAAGCAATCTGTCCAAGAGGTGATGGAGCGCCAAGATAAAGACTGTTTAGAGGCGCTGACGGTTTCAAATCAGCAACGGGTTGAGATTGTCTCTTAAGACCGGATTATGGTCTTAAGAATTAACGAATTATTGAATGAAATTTGAGTGAGCATGAGCAATATGAAACTACCGATTTATTTAGATTACTCCGCAACCACGCCTGTTGATGAGCGTGTTGCCGAGAAGATGTCTGCTTATTTGACCCGTGACGGTCACTTCGGCAACCCTGCTTCACGTTCTCATCCCTTTGGTTGGGAGGCAGAATCGGCGGTCGATGAAGCGCGTGCTCATGTGGCGGCTTTGATCGGTGCAGACAGCAAGGAGATCGTCTGGACCTCTGGTGCTACGGAATCCGATAACTTGGCGATCAAAGGTGTGGCGCACTTTTACAAGAAAAAAGGCCGTCATATTGTGACCGTCAAAACCGAGCACAAAGCGGTGTTGGATCCCTGTCGCCAGTTGGAACGTGACGGATACGAGATCACCTATTTGGTTCCTGAAACCGATGGCATGGTGGATCTGGCCAAACTGGAAGCAGCGTTGCGCGAGGACACCATTTTGGTTTCCATTATGCACGTCAACAACGAAATTGGTGTGATTCAAGACATTGCAGCCATTGGTAAAATGACCCGCGAGCGTAAAATTTTGTTGCACGTGGATGCGGCTCAGAGCGCCGGTAAAGTGGAGATTGATGTTAATGCGATGAACGTTGATTTGCTTTCGCTCTCAGCACATAAAATTTACGGCCCCAAAGGTATGGGCGCGCTTTACGTGCGTCGCAAACCTCGGGTGCGCCTGGAAGCGATGATGCACGGCGGCGGTCACGAACGGGGTATGCGTTCTGGTACCTTGGCGACCCATCAAATTGTTGGCATGGGTGAAGCGTTCCGCATTGCTAAAGAAGAGATGGTTGTTGAGAATAAAAGTCTGGCTAAATTGCGTGATCGTCTGCTGGACGGTTTTAAAGACATGGAAGAGGTCTACATCAACGGCAATATGGAACACCGCATCGCCGGTAACCTGAACATCAGTTTTAACTTTGTTGAAGGTGAGAGCCTGATGATGGCAATGAAAGATTTTGCCGTCTCTTCTGGTTCGGCCTGTACATCGGCTTCCTTGGAGCCTTCTTATGTGTTGCGTGCTTTGGGGCGTTCTGACGAACTGGCACACAGTTCGATCCGTTTCACCATCGGTCGTTACACCACCGCAGAAGAGATTGATTACACCATCGGCCAAGTGCGCGATGCGGTGAATCGTCTGCGTGAATTGTCACCGTTGTGGGACATGTACCAAGAAGGTATTGATCTTGACAGCGTGCAGTGGGCGGCGCATTAAATTAGAGATTGGGCATCGTTAGATGCTGAATAAACATCGATTGCACTTAGGAGAACGACAATGGCTTACAGCGAAAAAGTATTAGATCACTACGAAAACCCACGTAACGTGGGTGCCTTTGATAAAAACGACAGCAGTGTTGGTACCGGCATGGTCGGCGCACCTGCTTGTGGTGATGTGATGAAGTTGCAGATCAAAGTGGGTGCAGATGGCATCATCGAAGACGCTAAATTTAAAACTTACGGTTGCGGTTCTGCCATCGCTTCTTCGTCCTTGGTGACGGAGTGGGTGAAGGGCAAAACCTTGGATGAAGCGTCTACGATTAAAAACAGCGACATTGCTGAAGAGCTGGCTTTACCACCGGTGAAAATTCACTGTTCGGTACTGGCTGAAGACGCGATTGCTGCAGCGATTGCAGATCTGAAACAGAAACAGTCTTAAAAAAACGGCACTCACTTCCGAAAAGGAGCTTTGTTATGGCAGTAACCTTGACTGAGGCAGCGGCAGGCCGAGTAAAAGATTTTTTGCAAAAACGCGGTGCAGCTGCGGGTTTGCGTCTCGGAGTGCGCACCACCGGTTGTTCTGGAATGGCCTATGTATTGGAATTTGCCGATGAGGTCAGTCCCGATGACGAAGTGTTTGAAGATGCCGGTGTACGGGTGATCATTGACAAAAAAAGCTTGGTGTACCTTGATGGTACTGAGTTGGATTTTGCCAAAGAGGGCTTGAACGAAGGGTTTAAGTTCAATAACCCCAATGTCAAAGACGAATGCGGTTGCGGCGAAAGCTTTACCGTTTAAACGTTTGTTGCCGTTGTGATAAAAAAACGCTCTGCCTTGGCTGGGCGTTTTTTCTGTACAGGCATTAAAAAAGGGGGTTAAGGTGCAGTTGGATTTTTCCAAAAACTATTTTGAGCTGTTCTCTCTGTCGGTCTCGTTTGATCTGGATCAAGGGATGTTGGCGGCGCGTTTTCAGGAGTTGCAGCGTTTATTGCACCCCGATCGTTTTGCCTCAGCCGGTGAGCAAGAGCGGCGCTTCTCCATGCAGGGTGCGACCTTGGTTAATGAAGCGTTTCAGACCCTTAAAGACCCCCTGACCCGTGCCACGTATCTGCTGAGTTTGCAGGGTATTTCGTTGGATAACGAAAGCGATACGCAGATGGATATGGCGTTTTTGATGCAGCAGATGGAGCTGCGTGAAGCGTTGGATGAGGTGCGTGAGAACGATGATCCTCTGCAAGCGACGATAGGTTTGCTGGATGAAATTGCTGTTCTGTCGCGCAGCTGTTTTGCCTCTTTAGAAGCGCACTTGCACGAGCAGGCGTGGTCAGAGGCGCGCGATTGGGTGCGCAAATTACAATTTTTACGCAAACTTCGAGAGAGTGCCGTGGCGCTGGAGTTGGCTTTGGAAGATGAGTTATAACGCGAGTTTGAATTATGGCCCTATTACAAATTTCTGAGCCTGGACAATCCACGGCACCGCATCAACACCGTTTGGCGGTGGGGATTGATTTAGGCACCACCAACTCCTTGGTGGCCAGTGTGCGCAGCGGCGTGGCCGAAGTGTTGCCCAGCAGCGAGGGTGAGTTGATTTTGCCTTCGGTGGTGCGTTATTTGGCTGATGGCTCTCGTCAGGTGGGACGTGAAGCGCGTGACAACGCCGCTGCCGACCCACACAACAGCATCAGTTCGGTGAAACGGTTTATGGGGCGTTCTTTGGCGGAGGTGTTGGCGACTGAGAGCAATTCACCGTACCGTTTTGTTGAGGGCGAAGGTTCGGTGCCACGGATTCAGACGGCCTCTGCCAAGGTCACTCCAGTGGAAGTCTCGGCGGAGATTTTAAGCCTGCTGCGTAAACAGGCGGAAGCGACTTTGGGCGGCGATCTGGTGGGGGCGGTGATCACCGTACCGGCCTATTTTGATGACGCTCAGCGTCAAGCCACCAAAGACGCGGCGCGTCTGGCGGATCTGCATGTGCTGCGTCTGCTCAACGAACCTACCGCAGCGGCCATCGCTTACGGTTTGGACGAAGCCGCTGAAGGGGTGGTGGCGATTTTTGATCTCGGTGGCGGTACCTTTGATATTTCCATTTTGCGCTTGAATCGCGGTGTGTTTGAGGTTTTGGCCACCGCTGGTGATACGGCTCTGGGTGGCGATGATATAGACCATCTGCTGGCCGAGTGGATGAAACAGCAGGCTGGGATTGAGGTGAAAGACAATCACGGTCTGAATCGCCACATTTTGGATCAGGCGCGGGCAGCCAAAGAGTTGTTGAGCGAATGTGATGAGGTGCTGGTAGAGATTGAGGATTCTGAATACGAATGGCAGGGCTTGCTGAGCCGTGAGGCCTTCAATGAGCTGATTGAACCGCTGATTAAAAAGACTTTGTCACCTTGTCGTCGTGCGTTGCGCGATGCCGATGTCAGCCGCGATGAGATCGCTGCGGTGGTGATGGTGGGCGGTTCAACTCGGGTGCCTCTGGTGCGCGATAACGTCAGTGACTTTTTCAAACGTGAGGTTTTGACTCACATCGATCCTGATCGGGTGGTGGCCATTGGTGCGGCGCTGCAAGCCGATGTGTTGGCGGGCAACAAAGCCGACGGTGAAATGCTGTTGCTGGATGTCAATCCGCTCTCTTTGGGCATTGAGACCATGGGCGGTTTGGTGGAGAAGATCATCGCCCGTAACACGACTATTCCTACTGCACGGGGGCAAGAGTTCACCACGTATCAAGACGGTCAAACGGCGATGGCGTTGCATGTGGTTCAGGGTGAGCGAGAGTTGGTTTCTGATTGCCGTTCACTGGCGCGTTTTGAATTGCGCGGTTTTCCGCCGATGGTGGCCGGTGCGGCGCGCATTAAAGTCACTTTGCAGGTGGATGCGGATGGTCTGTTGAACGTGACAGCCACGGAATTGACCAGCGGTGTGCAGGCGAGCATTGAGGTCAAGCCGTCATACGGTTTGCAGGATCAAGAGATTGAGCAGATGTTGCGCGATTCGATGGATTACGCCCAAGCGGACAAAGACGCGCGAAGCTTGCGTGAGCAACAAGTGGAGGCGCAGCGGGTGATTGAAGCCTTGGATGCGGCTCTGGCCAGTGACGGCGATGATTTTCTTCAGGCCGATGAGTTGAGCCAGATTCAGACCGCCCGAGCCGCTGTGCTGGCGGTGGCTGAGGCGGATGATCATCTGGCGATTAAGAGTGCGATTAAAACATTAGAGACGTGCAGTGAAGCTTATGTGGCACGTCGTATGAACGCCAGCGTACGCAAAGCGATGGCGGGGCATAATTTAAATGAATACGAACGATAGGCAGCCTACGTTGCTGCGGAGCATATAAAATGACGCAAATTATTTTTTTACCCCACGAAGAGATCTGCCCTGAGGGCGCGGTGTTTGAAGTGGAGCCGGGCATCACCATTTGTGATGCGGCCTTGGCCAACGGCATTGAGATTGAACACGCCTGTGAAAAATCCTGTGCGTGTACCACCTGCCATGTCCATGTGCGTGAAGGCGGTGATTCACTGTCAGAGAACACCGAGTTGGAAGACGACCTGTTAGACAAGGCTTGGGGCTTAGATCCTGACTCCCGCTTGAGTTGTCAGGTGGTGGTGGGTGAGGAAAATTTGGTGGTAGAGCTGCCTAAGTACACCATCAATATGGTTTCTGAACACGGTTAAGTGGAGCGATGAGATGGAATTGAAGTGGACTGATGTACTGGACATTGCCATTGAGCTGGATGAGGCGCACCCCGATGTGGATCCGCGTTACATCCGTTTTACCGACTTGCACGCGTGGGTGACGGCGTTGGAAAATTTTGATGACGACCCCGAACGCTCCAATGAAAAAATCTTGGAAGCAATTCAAGGCATGTGGATTGAAGAGAAAGAGTAGATAAATTTTATCTATGGGGTCTTTAAATAGAGCGATAAGCTGCGTACCATCGCCACTTTGTAGTGTTTCCTCTTATTTAAAGACTTTGGAGTAATTGATTGTGGCGATTGAACGTACGTTTTCTATTGTAAAACCCGATGCTGTGGCTAAAAATGTGGTGGGTCAAATTTACAGTCGATTTGAATCGGCTGGTTTGGCGGTGGTGGCGGCTAAAATGGTGCAGCTGAGCCAAGCGCAAGCAGAAGGCTTTTATGCGGTACACAAAGAACGGCCTTTTTTTGCCGATCTGGTCTCTTTTATGATTTCAGGGCCAGTTATGGTACAGGTGTTGGAAGGTGAAAACGCGATTGCCAAAAATCGTGAACTGATGGGGGCAACCAACCCTAAAGAGGCGGCTGCCGGTACCATTCGGGCTGATTTTGCCGATAGCTTGGACGAAAACGCGGTACACGGTTCCGATGCACCTGAAACAGCGGCGGTTGAAATTGCCTATTTTTTCCCTGAAGGTGTCTGTGAACGCATCCGCTAAACTCAATTTGCTGGACTTAGACCAGCAGGCTCTCAAGGAATTTTTCGCCCAGTTGGGCGAAAAACCCTTCCGTACCGCTCAAATCATGCGTTGGATTTACCACCAAGGGGTGGTTGATTACGACGGCATGAGCGATTTGAGTAATAAATTACGCGAGCATCTAAAAAGTGAGACGCGGCTGGCATTGCCAGAAGTGACGCATGAACAGATTTCTAATGACGGTACCACCAAGTGGCTGTTTGATCTCGACAGTGGCAACGGCATTGAGTCGGTGTTTATCCCTGAAACGTCTCGTGGTACCTTGTGCATCTCTTCTCAAATTGGCTGCGCGCTGGATTGCTCTTTTTGCGCCACGGCTCGGCAAGGGTTTAATCGCAATCTTTCCACCGCTGAAATTGTTGGCCAAATTTGGCAGGCCAACCAGCGGTTGGGTGGCGGGGTGGCGGGCAGTCGGCGCATCACCAACATCGTCCTGATGGGGATGGGTGAGCCGTTGTTGAACTATAAAAACTTGATCCCCGCACTGAAGTTGATGCTGCACGATCAAGCGTTTGGTTTTGGTAAACGGCGCGTAACGGTCAGCACCGCTGGGGTGGTTCCGGCGATGGATCGTCTCAAAGACGATGTGGATGTCAGTTTGGCGGTCTCTTTGCATGCACCTGTGGATGAGCTGCGTGATGAACTGGTGCCGTTGAATAAAAAATATCCGATTGATGAGCTGATGGCAGCGTGCAAACGTTTTGTGGCCACTGACCGTAAAAAACACATCACCTTTGAGTATGTGATGCTGGCAGGGGTGAACGATTCCGATGCAGAGGCGCGGGCGTTGATTCAGTGTTTGCGTGGTGTGTCAGCCAAAATCAACTTGATTCCCTTTAACACCTTTGAGGGCAACGGTTATCACTGCTCCAGCCAGAGTCGAATGGATCGTTTTCGTGACATCCTCTACAAAGGCGGTTTGCATACGGTGACGCGTAAAACCCGTGGTGAAGACATTGATGCCGCCTGTGGTCAGTTGGCGGGTAAGGTTGCGGATCGCAGTCGACGTGAGGTGAAATTTGTTCAACCTCGATTTGGAGAGCAGAGTTGAGAGGGGCATTTTTGCTGCTATTAATCTTATTTTTGCAGGCGTGTGCTGCGCCTTCAATTCGTACGCCGCTGGTCTCCAGCCAGAAAGCCGCTAAGTTCAATGCTCAGTTGGGCGCCAGTTATTTGCATCGTGGCAATTTGAACCAAGCTAAATACAAGCTGGAAAAAGCTTTGGAGCAAGATGCCAATAACATTACGGCCAACAGCACCTACGCGCTGTTTCAGGCGCGTTTAGGCAAGATAAAAGAGGCAGATCGCTATTTTCGTAAGGCGCTGCGTCTGAGTAAAAATGACGCTGAAATTTTAAACAACTACGGCACTTTTTTGTGTCAGCAAAAACAGCCACGAGAGGCGGAGAAGCGTTTTCTGGAGGCGGCAAAAGATTTGCTTTACCAAACACCGGAATACGCTTATACCAATGCGGGTATCTGTGCTCTGGATCATCGCCAGTTTCTCCAAGCAGCCAAATACTTAAAAAAAGCACTCAGTCTTAACCCTCGTTTTGGTTCCGCCTTGCGTACTATGGCGAATCTTTATCAGCAGAAACGCCGTTATCGTCTGGCCTTGGTTTACTTGCAGCGTTATCACAAATATTATACGGAGAGTCCCGCGACGTTATGGATGTCGATTAAGATCTATCGGGGCTTGAAAAATGCACAACAGGCCAATGCGTTTACGGCTAAATTACGCCGTCAGTTTCCAGATTCTGCTGAAACAGAGTCGATAATAAATAAACGCTCGATTTTGCGTTAAATTTTCCTGTCAGCGTTGTTATAGTAACGCTATGTTAGGCTCTGCTTGTGGTATTGGTTTTTTCATTCGCACCTCTTTAACCGGAATATTTGTATGAAAGATTATGATTCTGAAGCATTTGATGGTGATTCTCTGAATTCAGCGCCTCTGGGGCAGCGCCTGCGCAGTGCACGTGAAGGCACGGGATTAGGAATTGAGGAGGTTGCCAGTCTATTGAACCTGGAAGAGTCCTTGATTCGTGCCTTAGAAGATGAAGATTATGAGGTACTGCCTTCGCCTATTTTCATTCGTGGCTATTTGAGAGCGTATGCCAAATTGTTGCGCTTGGATGGCAATGAGCTAATCGAAGTGTACGGCGTACAGAGCGGCGGTATGGATCCCGATTTAGCCACCAACAGCCAGAACGGCGGTTCTACTGCTTCTGGTTTTCCAATGGCTTGGTTGGCAGGAGGTGCGGTCACTATTTTGTTGCTGCTGGTCGTCGGTTGGTGGTTTATGTCAGCTGAAGATGCTGCGCCACAGATAAGTCAAGATGAATTGCTCTCTTCTGACATGGTGGCAGAGGTGCCCTCCGACTCTAATGCCATTGCGCTGCCACAACAGCCTAAAATGACTCAAACCGTGGCAGCTAAAGTCGAGTCAAAAGTTGAGCCAAAACCGGTTGCCAAAGCGATGGCGGAATCCGCGCTGAAACCTGAGCAGGGTACTTCAGATGTGTTATTGGCTATTGAGGCTGCTAAGGCACCCACGCTAGAACAGACAGATATGGGCGCTGTTCTGAGTGAGAAAAATTCAGTAACGGAACATCGTAACGTACAGTCCGCTGTTGAAACCATGCTGGAAGAGCGGCAGTGGGCACAGAACGACGGTTCTAGCCATGAAAGCGGCGTAGCGGAACCGGTTGCGGAGCGAGTTGATGCGCAGTTGGCTCAAAGCACGTTGTCATTGATTCAAAATGCGATGGTGGTTGATCAGGCTGATCCGGTTGTTGTCGAAAGCAGTAAAAAACCGGTTGTGGTTACGCGAAATCTTTCTAAATTAAATGTGGGGCCCGTGGCTCCCAGCGGCAGCGATGTGCTGTTGCTCAGCAGCACGGGTGACTCTTGGGCTGAGGTATTTGATGCCAATGGTTATCGTCTGTTGTACGACATGTTGAAAGTGGATCGTAGTAAGCGTTTGCAAGGCAGCGCGCCCTTTAAGGTCTTTTTGGGCAACTCGCCTCTGGTTGCGCTGAGCCTGAATGACACAGCAATGACTCAAAAAGCCTTTAACCGTAAAAATAATACCGCCCGCTTTGTAGTGGACACTAACGGTGTTCGCAGGCGGTAGTTTCGCTGCTCTGCTCTTAGGTGTATATTTGCCGCCTTTGCTAACACCTAAGTAATTTTTTCTCTATGGCTAAAGGTATCACTCGTATTCGGGGTATGCATGACATTACTCCGCAACAAACTCCCCAATGGCAACAACTGGAACAGCGTCTACGTACTCTGATGCAGGCCTATGGTTACGATGAAATTCGTATGCCCATTGTGGAAAAGACGGATCTTTTCTGCCGCTCCATCGGTGAAGTCACTGATATTGTCGAAAAAGAAATGTACACCTTCCCTGATCGTAACGGTGATCTGCTGACCTTGCGTCCAGAGGGTACCGCCAGTTGTGTGCGTGCCGGTATTGAACAAGGTTTGTTGCACAATCAAGTGCAGCGTCTCTGGTATCAGGGGCCGATGTTTCGCCACGAACGCCCTCAAAAAGGCCGTTATCGCCAATTTCATCAATTTGGGGTGGAGTGTTACGGTTTAGCTGGGGCTGACAGCGATGCCGAACTGATTCTGATGAGCGCCCGTCTTTGGTCAGAGTTGGGCATTGCTGATGCGGTGCAGTTGGAACTGAACTCTCTGGGCAATCACGCTTCGCGTTTGGCTTATCGGGATCAATTGGTGGCTTACCTCAGCGATTATCGCCACGAGCTGGATGAAGACAGTCTGCGTCGTTTGGAGGGCAATCCTCTGCGTATTTTGGACAGTAAAAACCCACAGACGCAAGCGCTGTTGCAAAACGCTCCCAAACTGAGTGAAACCTTAGATCAAGCCTCCCAAGATCACATGGCGCTGCTGTGCGATATTTTGAATCAACAGGGGTTGAAATATCACCTGAATGAACGTTTAGTGCGTGGTTTGGATTATTACTGTTTGACCGTGTTTGAATGGGTGACGGATCGACTCGGTGCGCAAGGCACCGTCTGTGCCGGTGGTCGTTATGATGGTTTGGTGCAGCAGTTGGGTGGCCGCTCGACTCCTGCGGTGGGCTTTGCGATGGGTTTGGAGCGTCTGCTCTCCTTGATGGAGGAGATGGAGACGTTGCCAAAAGCGCAAGCGCCGCACCTCTATTTGACTTTGATGGGAACAGAGGCACAACGTCAGGGTTTGGTGTTGGCGGAACGGTTGCGTGATGCTCTGCCTAAGCTGCGTCTGTTAAGCCACTGTGGTGGTGGCAGTGTCAAAAGCCAATTTAAAAAAGCAGATAAAAGCGGCGCAGAATACGCGCTGGTTTTGGGTGACAGCGAGCTTGAACAGGGTGTGATTGGGCTTAAACCGTTGCGTGATAAGAGTGAGCAACACCGTTTTAGCGAAACGCAATTGCTTGGTGAGTTAAAAATGCGTTTTGGCTGGTAACGATTTTTGATAATGTCTGTCAATGAATAAATAACAGAGGAGCCGCTGATGGCGATGCATGAAACCGAAGAAGAGCAAATTGAAGCGTTAAAAAAATGGTGGGCTGATAACGGTCGGGCGGTGATGTTGGGTCTGTTATTGGGGGTTGCTTTGATTCTCGGTTGGCGTTTTTGGGGCGACCATCAGCGTACTCAAGCAGAAGAAGCGTCCAGCCTGTATGAGAGCTTGATTGAGGGTATGGGGGTTGAGTCTGATGCAGCCGCGTTGTTGCCTTTGCAGACTCAGTTGGGGCGTAATTATGCCGATACGCCGTACGCTTCTTTGGCAGCGCTGGCGATGGCAAAATTGTACGTTTCTCAATATGACATGAAAGCGGCGCAGCGCCAATTGAGTTGGGTGCTGGAAAATGAGGCTGATGAAAGTCTGGGTCAGGTGGCCCGTTTGCGCTTAGGGCGTATTTTGTTGGCTGTGGGTGAAAAAGAGAAGGCTCTCAAGTTGGCCAAAGCGCCTTACTCAGAGGCTTTTTTTGCTGATGTAGCAGAGTTGCAAGGCGATGCCTTGTTGGCTTTGGGGCGTTTAGATGAGGCACGGCTGGCGTATCAAGAGGCGCTGTCTGCACCGATAGCGATTGGCGATCGGCAGGGATTGCAGATGAAGTACGATGATTTGAAAGGAGTTCAGGCTGCGGATTCAGCGTCATGAAGTGGTTCTCTGCCTTGTTGTTGGTGTTCCTCGCCGGTTGTGCCAATGAGCCGATAAATCCGCCTTCGGCGTTGTTGAAATTGGAGCCTAAAGTCGGTTTTAAACTGCTTTGGAGTGCGGAAGCAGGTTCGGCAATCAATAAAAAGTTTATTCGTCTTAATCCTTACGCCAGCGGTGATCGTCTTTTTACTGCGGTACCCAGTGGTCGAGTCACAGCGTTTAATCGCATGACGGGCAAGTTGATGTGGCGAGTGGATTTAAATGTGCCGTTGTCGGCGGGTGTTGGCGGAGGTGAAGGTGCGCTCTATGTGGCCAGCCAAGACGGGGTGGTGATTGCCCTTGATCCAGAGCAGGGCGCTGAGTTGTGGCGGGTGTCGTTAAATAACGAAGTACTCTCTGCCCCAGTGCCGAGTTTAGGTCGAGTGATTGTACGTACAGTGGATGGCAGTATTTTGGCGCTGAAAGCGGAATCTGGAGGGGTGATTTGGCGTTACAGTCAGCCGGTACCCCCGTTGACGCTGCGTGGAACCAGCCGACCGGTGCCGGTTGCCGGTGGTATGGTCAGTGCGCTGGATAACGGCAAAGTGATCGCTTTGGATCTGGAGCAGGGGCGACCATTTTGGCAGACTCTGATCTCACGTCCAACGGGGGTGTCTGAGCTGGATCGTTTGGTTGATCTGGATGCTGAGTTGCTGGTTGATAAAGGCTCGATTTTTGTGGCGGGTTATCAGGGTAATTTGGCTCGGCTCTCTTTGGAGCAAGGGCAAACGGTCTGGTCTAAATCTTTTTCTACCAGCAGCGGCATGGCCTTTAAAGATGACCGGCTGTTTATTAACAGTGAGCTGGATGAGGTTTTGGCGTTAAATGCGCGGGATGGCAGTGTTGTTTGGCAACAAGACAAACTCAAATTTCGTCGTTTGAGCGCGCCGGTTATTATTGCGAATACCCTAGCCCTTGCGGATGAAGAAGGTTATCTGCATCTGTTGTCTCTCGCCGATGGTCGTCTGTTGGCGCGTTATAAGTTTGATGATTACGGTCTGTTGATTACACCGCTGGTGGTGGGAGAGACTCTGTATGTGCAGACCCGAGCCGGAACCGTATACGCTCTAAATCTGACAAAATTGACTGCGCATTAGTCGGTCGTCATTGGCAAAATTGCTTCTTTCCGCTGCAAGTGTTAAAAATCCTGCTAAGTGGTATTGAGAATGGGGTTCAACTCCATTATAGACAGGATGGGCGAAGAGAGGCGGGTATGGTCTACGGTAAGCTGAGAAATTTTGAATATTTTTTGGCCTCGGTGTTTTTGGTTTTAGGTTTGTTGATGGCGGTGCCTTATATTTGGGGTGTCGTTTTTGAATCTAAATTTCGTCATGAAGTGACACAGCTTGGCGAACGTCTGCAAACCAAAGTAACGGTGCTGAGTTATCAGCGTGGCTGGTTAAGAAGCCGTGCGGTGAGCCGTGTTGAGTTGCCTTACACAGCCAATGCGTTGCTGTTTGTGCATCACATCAATCATGGCCCTTTGGAGCTGGAGATGTTGGCGCAAGGGAGAGATCCTTGGTTGGCGGCCTTGGTGCGTACCGAATTGCCTGGGCAGCTGAGCATGGGGAGGGTTGAGGCTTTCAGTTCCGTGGATGGCAGTTATTTTAAAGCTTTTACACGGGTGCATCTGGACGGAGAGCTGGATACTCATTTCTCTGTGCCGCGCTTGCAAGCCGAATTGCACAATTTGCCCTTGCAGCGCTTTTCGGCTTCTTCTCTGCGCGGTCATTTTGTCTATAACCCCGAGCAAGAACGAATTTATGGCAATTTGGATCTGCCGCGAATTAAGTTAGAAGGGTCACAGATGAGTTTACGCCTACGCCACCTGCACTTTGAGACGGATCAGAAGAAGGGTGAAGGCAAGCTCTATTTTGGTGGTTCTCAGTTGAAAGTGGCGGCTCTGGATTGGCAGGGCTGGGGTGGTCCACTGAAAGTGGATCAGTTGGAGCTGCGCAGTATGAATGCGGAAAATCAGCAAGAGGCGTTTAGCCAGATCGCGCTGAGTTCGAAGTCGGTGCAGACCCTGTTAGGTAATTATTCCAGTACTGAGTTTGACCTCAGTCTGCGTCATTTGGATACTCCTGGAGTGGCACAGGTGATCAATAACCTGCGCCATTACCCCTACTACGACACGGATGAGTTGCCTTTGGCGAGTCGTGATCGTGTTTGGCAGAGCCAAGTGTCACCGGTATTAAGCCTGTTGCGCAACAGTGAGTTGGAATTGTCGCGTTTTTATATGCAGCAAGGTGATGACGAGGTCAGTGCTTGGATGCGGGCGAAAATGCCAAGCTTGACCTATGGCGATTGGGAAGCGGGAGAATTTCCATTGCAAGCTTTGGAAGTTGAGCTGGAACTCTCTCTATCGGAGCAGTTGATGGTGAGTTTGTTCAGAGAGCAGGCGCGGCGGATGTTGGGTAATACCCAGCGCTTTGTGGCCATGAAAGGTTTGAAAACGGCAGAAAAAGAGCCCTATGTGCAAAAATCCGCTGAATCTCAGTTGAATAACCTGCTCAGGCAAAACTACCTTGCGTTTGAAGAGGGCAGTTATCGTTTGAAGCTTTCTCTTAAAGAGGGGCATTTTTACCTCAACGACCATCCATTGAATCCGTAACACCCCAGCTTCATTCTCTGGGTGTTATTTTTTTTACGCGCTTTTTTGCATCGTGCGATAATGCCCGCCTGATAAAAAGTTCACCTATCCCGTTCGTTGTGCAGAGAGCCCCCATGAAACCTGTTATTGCTTTGGTCGGTCGCCCCAATGTGGGCAAATCCACCCTGTTTAATAAACTTACTCGCAGTCGTGATGCCTTGGTCGCTGACTTGCCTGGATTGACCCGTGACCGTCAGTACGGCGATGGAAAAGTGGGCGAGAGGGCATTTATCGTTGTTGATACGGGCGGTTTAAGCGGTGCAAAAGAGGCTTTGGATGTGCGCATGGAGCAGCAGACCCAGCTGGCCATTTCGGAAGCCAATGTGGTGCTGTTTATGGTGGATGCCCGTGCGGGTCTGATGCCCGCCGATGTGAACATTGCTGATCAGCTGCGTCGCGATGGCAAATCGGTTTTTTTGGTGGTTAACAAAGTAGATGGTTTGGACATTGATCAGGCCAAAAGTGACTTTTACAGCCTCGGTTTGGGGCAGTCCTTGGCCATTGCAGCAGCGCACGGTCGGGGGGTTAATCGCCTGATCGAGACGGTGTTGGATGAGCAGGCTGAGCAGGAAGAGATTGACGAGGGTCAAGAGGCGGCGGAACGCACTTTGAAGGTGGCGGTGGTGGGTCGCCCCAATGTGGGCAAGTCTACTTTGATTAACCGCTTTTTGGGCGAAGAACGGGTGGTGGCTTTTGACCGTCCGGGTACCACTCGCGACAGCGTTTTTATTCCCTTTGAAAAAGCCGGTCAGGCCTACACGTTGATTGATACCGCCGGTGTGCGGCGGCGCGGTAAAGTCAAAGAAGTGGTGGAAAAGTTCAGTGTTATCAAAACATTGCAGGCGATTGATGCCAGTAACGTGGTGATTATGATGATGGATGCCAGTCAAGGCATTGCCGATCAAGATTTGAGCCTGTTGGGTTATATTTTAGACAGCGGTCGTGCTTTGGTGGTGGCGATTAATAAATGGGATGATTTGAGCCGAGAGCAAAAAGATCAGATTAAAAAGGATCTGGATTGGCGCTTGGGTTTTCTCAAGTTTGCTAAGGTGCATCAGGTCTCGGCCAAACGCGGTACGGGGGTGGGTAAATTGCTCGGTTCGGTCAATCAGGCCTATCGAGCGGCGATGAAAGACCTTTCTACGCCGGAGTTAACGCGCCAGTTACAGCAGGCTCTGTTGGCGCATCAACCGCCGCTGTTTCGCGGCCGTCGGATCAAGTTGCGTTACGCCCATCAAGGTGGCGTTAATCCGCCGCTGATTGTGATTCATGGCAATCAGACTGACAGTTTGCCGGGGGTTTATAAACGTTATTTGGCCAACTATTTTCAGGAAGCCTTTAAACTGTTTGGTACGCCGTTGAGATTGGAATTTCGTACTGCGGAGAACCCGTTTGCAGGGCGACGCACACCCCCCCCAAAAACCAAGAGCAGTAAGGAACTGAATCGCAAGCCGAAACTGTTGGCCAAACAGAAAGCGCGTCGTCGTTAGGCGCTTTTTTGTTCGGGCTTGCTGTTATGAAGCTGCTGTTGCAGCAGTTGCTCAATGGCGTTGGCGGGTTTGGGGCGACTGAAAAGATAGCCCTGATATTCGTGACAGCCGTTTTTCTCCAGAAAGGCCAGCTGTTCAGGCGTTTCTACTCCTTCAGCAATGACGTTCAGATCCAGACTTTTGGCCATCGCTAAGATGGCCTGAATAATAGCTTGGTCATTTTTATCGTGTTGGATGTCGGCCACAAAAGAGCGGTCGATTTTCAGGCTATCGAAGGCGAACTGTTTCAGGTAGCTAAGGCTAGAGTAGCCGGTGCCAAAATCGTCAATGGAGATGGTCACACCGACTTTTTTGATTGCTTTGAGCTGGCGGCGGTTTTTTTCTGGGTAGCGCATCAGGGTGTTTTCGGTCAGCTCCAATTCCAAGTTTTTGGGGGTAATGTTGTACTGTTTGAGCAAGGTTTTGAGACGCTCAGGCAGTTTGGCATCGGCCAACTGCAAGGGCGAGAGATTGACCGCCACGGTGAGGTTTTGAATGCCTTGTTGTGACCAGTGGTGCAGTTGTTGACAGGCTTGCTCCAGAATCCAAGCGCCAATAGGGGTGATGAGTCCTTCGTTTTCGGCGGTATCAATAAACTGAGTGGGCGAGATGTCACCTTTCACGGGGTGTGTCCAGCGCAACAGCGCTTCTAGGCCGATGATGTTTCCGCTGTTGATATTGACCTTAGGCTGGTAATGGACTTGGAACTGTTTTTCTTCTAGTGCTGTGCGTAGGTCACGAGCGAGGGTCAGACGCGCCGTCATCTCATCGTTTAATTGCTGGGTATGGAACTGAAAATGGTTGCGCCCCTGCTGTTTGGCTTGGTACATGGCAGTGTCGGCATTTTTGATCAACTCATCCACGCTGTTGCCGTCTTTGCTTGAGAGGCTGATGCCGATGCTGATGCCGTAATGTAGGGTGTGCTTTAAAATATGCGCCGGTTTGGCAATCTCGTTTAACAGCTGGTTGGCTAAGCTGACCACTTCCGCTTCGTCTTTTATCTCTGGCAGTAAAATAATAAATTCATCACCGCCGTAACGCGCCACCGTGTCACCGGCTCTGGCGCATTGTTGCAG
>JAUZRS010000016.1 GCA_030950195.1 Gammaproteobacteria bacterium
TCTGCTCTCTGTTGCACTGGCCGTGGGTTCACACCCCCCAGGCGTTACCTGGCACTCTGCCCTATGGAGCCCGGACTTTCCTCCCCGCCCGAAAGCGGAGCGACTGCCTGGCCAACTCCGGCGCGCAGCGTAACACAAAGCGCTTTTTTCACGAACGATTTTTTAATGCCAAAGCCACTTGATAGGCTTGGTTTTTACCCACGCCGACCAATTTTGCCGCCACGCCAGCGGCTTTTTTGAGCGGTAATTCTGGCAACAACAGCAACAAACAGCGTTGCAACTGCTGCTCACTCTCATCAATAACTTCAGCTTCAACACCCGCTATAATCAAGACAAACTCACCCTTTTGCTGCATCGAATCGGCCTCCACCCAAGCCAACAACTCCGCCAGCGGCGCACGACGCACAGTCTCAAAGGTCTTGGTCAACTCTCGTCCCATGGCCACCCAACGCTCAGCACCAAAGACCTCAAGCATGTCCTGCAATGAATCCACAATTCGATGACAGGACTCAAACAGAATCAGCGTATTCTGCTCGCTGGCCAGCTCATGCAACCGTTTTTTGCGCGAAGCCGAGCGCGCCGGTAAAAAGCCCTCAAAAACAAATCGATCCGTTGGTAAACCACTGACCGACAGAGCCGCCATCAACGCCGAAGCTCCTGGAATGGGTGAAACCGTTACCCCCTCCTCGTGCGCCAATTTAATCAGATGATAACCAGGGTCACTGATCAGCGGCGTACCGGCATCAGAAATCAGAGCCACGGATTGACCTTCTTTCAACCTCTCCACCACCACCACCGCCTGCTGACGCTCGTTGTGGTCGTGCAACGCCAACATCCTCTTTTTCAACCCTAAGACGCTCAACAAACGACCGCTGTGACGGGTGTCTTCTGCGGCCACCAGATCCACCTGAGACAACACCTTCTTGGCGCGCTCCGTAATATCCGCAAGATTACCAATCGGTGTTGCCACCACATACAAGATCCCGAACTGAATTGACACACTTCCCCCCAGCACAGATACTGCGCCACTCAATAACTAACGTTTAAAACCGACTCAGCCAACAGACCCTAAAAACCTATGGCCACCATGCAACCGACCTCTTCGTTCCACGCTCTGCTGATGTTCAGCCTGCTTCTGCTCAGCCTCTCCGCCTGTCAAACCACACCTACAGGACCGCCTTTAGAAACCCAGTTTGCCCCACAAGCAATGATAAAAGCAGAACAGATGGTCGCCGAAGGCAAAACCCTCGGTGCCGTTCGCCTCTATGAACAGTTGGCTGTGCAAGCCGCAGCACCGCTGCGTCAGCGTTATCAACTGCTCGCAACCGAGCTGTTGTTCAATCACGGCTATCCCGAGTTGGGCATCGAGCATCTTAACAAGATCGATGAAAAAGCGTTGTCCCAAAACCCCAACTTGCTGCGCAAAAAATTACGCTTGGACGTGCAAGCCGCATTAGCGGAACAAAACGGCTCACGCGCCTTGGGGTTGCTGTCACGCATGCAGGCCAGCAATGACCAAGAACAAGCCGAGCAATTGTCTCTGCAAGCGAGCGCGTACCAATATTCAGGCGATTGGCGGGAAGCCCTCACTGCTCTGCAACAACGTGAAACCCTACTCAGCGGCAATGAAGCCGTCTTGGCAAACCAGCAACAGATTTGGCAGCTGCTCTCAGCTCAATCTCGCAACTCAATCAACGAGCTGCGCTCTCACGCCCCCAACCCCAGCGCCCAAGGCTGGGCAGAACTGAATCACACCGCCCTCACCCCCCGCCTTTCTTTAGAGGCGAGCTACGATGCCATTCGGCAGTGGCGCACACTTTATCAAGATCACCCTGCCAGCAGCCAATTTTTGCAAAACCTGCAACAGCAATTGGCCGTAACCGCTGGCCATCCCAAACAGATCGCCCTACTGCTGCCTCTTACGGGACGCTACCGAGCAGCAGCCACCGCCGTGCGTGATGGTTTTTTGGCCGCTGCCTACCAGCAGTCCGCCAACACCCCCCAACCTGAAATCCGCATCTACGATGTCAGCAACGGCACCACCACTCGCGCCAGCTACCAACACGCCATAAAAGAGGGAGCCAAGTTCATTATCGGCCCGCTCTCCAAAACAGACATCAACCAGTTTCGTCAGCAGGAGAAACTGGCCGTACCCACTCTGAGCCTTAACTACGCCGACATCAACGTAGAAACAGAGACAGAAAACCTGTTCCAATTTGGTCTTCTACCAGAAGATGAAGCACGCCAAGTGGCGCGCGCGGCCTTTAATTTCGGTTATCGCAATGCCGTCGCCTTGGTACCCAACACCGCTTGGGGCACACGTTTGGTGAACGCCTTTCAAGCCGAATTCAGCCGTCTGGGCGGTCAACTGTTAGAACACGCCAACTACGGCAACAAGGAGAGCGATTTCAGCGCCCCCATTGAACAGCTAATGAAACTCGGTGCCAGCAAACAGCGCAAACGCAATTTGCAACGCACCATTGGCCTGCAGAGCATAAAATTTGAACCCCGCCGCCGCCAAGATGTGGACATGGTCTTTATCGCTGCCAACCCCGCGCAGGCGCGACTGATCAAACCGCAGCTCAAGTTTCACCACTCTGGCGACTTGCCCACCTTTGCCACCTCAAAACTCTATCGTGGTGCCTTCAATCAGCAAGCCGATAAAGACATGGAAGGCATTATTTTTTGTGCCACGCCTTGGTTGCTGCCCAACAACGACAAAGAACTGAAAACGTATCAAATGTTTCATCAACTGTGGCCAAAGAGCATGCGCCGCTACGCCCAACTCTATGCTCTGGGTTACGATGCTTTCCAAATCGCGCCGTACCTAAAACAGATGCACAACCCAGCTGCCCCCCTGTTTCCAGGTAAAACCGGCCTACTCTCGCTCGGTGATGACAACCGGCTGCACCGAGAACTGCGTTGGGCACAGTTCCACAGAGGCACTGCCAAGCCCATCAGCATCCCCACCCCGCTTACTGAAAATAAGGTGCTAAACTAACCGATGCCAAACAGCGTTGAGCAGGGACAGAACACCGAAACCATGGCGCTGGAGTACCTGCAACAACAGGGTTTATCACTGCTCGAACGTAACTTTCGCTGCAAAATGGGTGAGATTGATCTGATCATGACGGACAACGCCGACGGCTTGCTCTTTGTGGAAGTGCGTTATCGTAAAAACAATCTCTTCGGTGGAGCAGCGGCCAGCGTCACTCTGAAGAAACAGCAGAAATTAATTCGTACCGCCCAACTCTATCTGCAGATGAAAAAACTAAGTGGACGCTGTTACAGCCGTTTTGACGTGGTTGCCCTCAGCGGCGCAAAAATGCCTTATCAAATCGAATGGATCAAAGACGCTTTTCAAGCCTACTAAAATCTATGATCAACTCCAGCGACATTATTCAGCAGCACTTTTCAGCCAGCGTGCAGAGTAAACAGCAGACCCTAGAAAATCTGCTGCCAAAAATTGTTCAAGCCAGCCAACTATTAGTGCAAACCTTGCAGCAGAACGGAAAAATTTTAAGCTGTGGTAACGGCGGTTCGGCAGGCGATGCCAGCCACTTCGCCTCTGAATTGGTTAACCGGTTTGAGCGCGACCGACCGGCCTTAGCCGCGATTGCTTTAACCACCGATGGCGCGTGCCTGACCTCCATCGCCAATGACGACCGTTACGAAAATATCTTTGCACGCCAGATTCAGGCCTTGGGTCAAAAAGGTGATCTGCTGCTGGCCATCAGCACCAGTGGCAATTCGGCCAATGTGGTCGCCGCGATTAAAACCGCGCATGAGCGTGAGATGGCCATTTTGGTTTTGAGCGGCAACGATGGCGGAGCGGTAGCTGAGCAACTCAAAGCCGATGACATCGAATTACGTGTAGCCTCAAATTCCACCGCCCGCATTCAGGAAAACCACCTGCTGCTGATTCACTGCCTGTGTGATCTGATTGATCGCAATTTGTTTGCCGAGCTGTAAAACCGCAACAGCAGCAGAGCGAATAAAAACAGAATTCCCAATGAACCACCTCCTGTAGAACCTCCTGTAGAACCTCCTGTAGAGCCTCCTGTAGAACCTCCTGTAGAACCTCCTGTAGAACCTCCTGTAGAACCTCCTGTAGAACCTCCTGTAGAACCTCCTCCGTTGTTAATTACCCCAGCATCTCCGAAACCATTTAAGGAGACGGAAAGCGAGGCCGGTTCACCATCACTTTCAAAGGTCAAACGCCCCAATTGACTTCCCGCCACCGTTGGCGAAAATCGCACCGTCACCGCCAAAGTCTCTCCTGCTGCTAAACGGGTATTGGTGGCGTTGTGGCTAAACGCCTCTCCCGTCAAAACAACGTTATGAATATTCACTTCGCGATTCCCCTGATTGCGCACCGTGACCGTCAGCGCACGCTCTGAACCCAAAGACACAGCCGCAAAATCAAGCAAAGTTTGACTCACAAGCACAGAACCTGAGAGTTGACGCACACCGGTACGGTGCATCAAGGGTGATGCCACACCAAAACGATTCAACACCGCCTCGGTACGGCTGGTATCCAATTGCCACGGCAACGCTGAATGGGCTGCCGTAATCGGCAAACGCATCGCCGAAGAGGACGCGGCTGCCGTGGCAGGCAAATTAACGGTAATAAAATCGTCAGCCCCCCAAAAACTCGGCTGCCCCCAGATGGAATTCAAGTTCTCACCCTGATCGTAAATCAACTGACTTTTTTGTGTTTCAAAGTCGAGTGTTAACACCTGTGACTGCCGATTCCCATTGCTCAACGTATCAATAAAATCCAAGGCAATGACACGATTGCTATTGGCAGCAAACATCGGATAACCCAAATCCACCTGTGGATTTTGAATTGGGAAAGGAAAAGAGAAATCCGCCACACTGGCCGTCGAGGTACTCAAATCCAAAAAGCCAATTGCCCAATAGTTCAAACCATTAGCCTGCCCCGTAGCATCACTCGGCACCCCCTGCTGGCACGGACTGCTCGGCAAAGAGGTGCAGGCCAACAGATCAAACACCAGCTTCTGACTGCTGTAATCAAAATTCAACGAATCCGCGTAATGCACCAAACCCAACGTGGCTTGGGTGCCGTTTTGATAACTGGGCAAAGGAATGGTGTAGTCACGCTGCGAAGCGGGTGTGGTGGAAAAATCCACCAGATGAATCTGATCGTCACTGCTCAAGCTGGTCACATAAGCGAGATAACGTCCATCAGGGGAGATGGCAATGCTCCAGATATCACCACTGGTGGTGATCTGCTGCTCCTGCCCAGTGGGATCAAGCCAGTAGAGATTATTGTCGCTGGCAACAAAAAAAAGATTCGTGCCACTGCTGTCGGTGTAAACCGCCGGACGGGTTTCAAACAGCGCCCTCGTGCTCAATTTTTGATCGCTGTTTTGATCGTAACCGGCAAAGGGAGTAGCCATGCTTTGGGCAAACAGCTCATTTTGTAAAAAGTTACCGACAGTATCGCGTTTAGGATAGAGGTAAAACATCACATCTTGGCCGCTGATCGCACTGGTGCTGGTCGGTGTTGTCGATGTGGGCGCGCTGCCCGCCGTACCGTCAAACACCTCCACCGCATCCCACGCCTGCGCCACCGCTTGTGCCTCGGCGCCATTAACGCCATACAAATCTTCGGCAGCCTGTTGCATCGCCCGACGAGCATCAATAAATTGAGCCGAAGCGGTCAAATAAACAGTCAAAGCACGGTAATAAATCTGTTCAGTTTTATTTCGGCCAATGCTGTTACCCAGCCCCTCGGTACTCAAACCTTCTGCCAATAGGTAAGCAGCGCGATTAGGAATTCCACTATTGACATGCACCCCACCGTTGTCCCCCTGAGGCGTATTGGGCAGGTTTTTATACTCGCTCATTTTGGTCGGCTGCGGATCAAGCCCCTGCGCGGGGTCTTTCAAACTGCGCAGAAAAAAGGGCGCTTGACGGGTGCAGTCTTCACCGGCCAACCAGTCGTTACGATCCACCATCGCAGCAAACACATCCGCAAACGATTCGTTCAACGCGCCGCTCTGATTTTCATAATTCAAGTTAGCGGAGCTTTCAATCACACCGTGGGTCATTTCATGCGCAGCCACATCAAGGCATTTGGCCAACGGCTCAAAGATCTGCCCACCGTCCCCGTACACCATAAACGTACCGTTCCAAAACGCGTTGTCCAGATTGTTGCCCAGATGCACCACCACCATCAGATTTTTATTTTTGCCATCAATACTCTGACGAGCAAACGTGTTCTTGTAATAATCGTAAACAACCTTCGTATTAGAAAGAGCGCTGACGGCGGTGGCATCCCAATTGGCCGCAGCACTGCCGCTGCTGACAAAAGAGAGGCTATTGCCATCGCCGTTATTGGCGGTCAAAACGACCGTATCACCGACGGCATTGGGGCCATTGGCCAGCGGATCGTAGGCTGCGGTTACATCATTGAGAGGCAAAGTAGGGTCAAGCATTAAGTAATTGCCGTTTTGCAGCCAACTGTTAAAAGAGTGCGCATTTCCAAATAAATCTCGTCCTGAAGCAGTCTGCACACTGTGATGAATATTATGGATTTTATGCAGCACCGCTCCACTCTGAGCATCAATAAAATAGAGCCAGCGATCCGCCATGTTCGGGCGCAGATCCACTTTGTAAACCAATTTTGGCTCTCCCAGCTCCGCGTAGATCATCAGTTCACTCTGAATGTTATCGGCCTGATCAATCTGCAATGCGGCTTTCACCAACGACTCTGCATCCTGAGCGGAGAGACTCGGCACACTGTTGATGCCTTTTAGGCTGGCTTGATAACGGCCATTGGCAAGATAAAAACGCGCCTGTTTATCCAGATGCAGCACCAGCTCCTTACCCCAAATGGGCACACCTTGATGCTGCTGTTGATAAAAAAGATGCTGTGATCCATTCACGTCACTGACACTGCGCCGCAATCGCAACTCTTCCGCGGGGTTATCCAAACGCAGCAGAGCCCGATTTTGAGTCAAAAACTGCGCCGCAGCAGCGGCATAATCGGCTTTGCCCTGCAGGCGACGCCCCAGCGGTGCGGGCAGATCCGCTTTAATAAAGGTCGGAGTACCCATCTGAGGGTCAAAATGAATCCGCAACGGCGTGCGGCTTTGCTGCTGTAAACGCCGCACAGCGTACTGCTGCCGATCCGAAATCAGCCTCGACTGAGAAGCCGCAACATGAGCTGCCTTTAACCCCAGCGGCAGACGCTGCAACTGCTGTAAACGCCGAATTGCACCCGCCCCTCTCAAGGTTATTCCTTGCAGCGGGCGCAGTCGCTGTGGCACACGAGCGACAAGCGTGCCGCTGCTGGTGGCAAATTGTGACAAGCCACTCAGATCAACGGACGGCAGCGCAGAGGCTGTGGTACCCATACCCAACAACAGGCTTGCCGACAACACAGCCCCAAACGAACACTCGATTTTTACTGCCATCTCTCTTCCTTTACTTTTTTAGAGGCTGGGGCTGCCTTCCACCCGCTTCACCAACTGACCACTGTTGGCATCCAGCAAAACAAATTGGCGCACCAAACCTCGGTGTAGCTCTACTTCATAGACCAACGTTGCCTCATTGTGCCATGGCAAATAAATATAAAGCTGGCTCTGCTTCACTTTCCAGCGCATTTCTCCCTCAGCCATCAGCGCCAACGCCAGCGGCATAATTTCGGCCTCGCTCAATCTAGGCTCCGTTGAAAGCGACAAAAGCCCCGCTCCTTTGCCGCTGACTCGATACACTTCACCGCTGCGATTCAGATGCACCAAAATACGTTTACGCCAAAAAGGCACACCCGCTAAAACGGGCTGAAAATACAGGTGTTTGAAGCCGAGCCGATCCTTTTTTATACTGCGAAAAACAAGCTGCTTTTCAGGGTCATTCAAACGGTACCTATCCGCATGTTGCTTTAAATACGCCAACGCCTGCGTCACTTCTGCCGATGACACTTCTACGCCCTGTGCATCACCCCTCTCCAAAACGGGGGTCGATGAACAAGCCACTGTAAAAAAGAACAACAACGTGATCGCTGCAAACCTTGCCATGATTACCCTCCTCAAAAAAACCGACTTGCTTTATACTCAGACGAATTAAATAGGATACCAACTCATGCTCATCGACAGCCATTGCCACTTAGACCGAGTCAAACTTGCTCCCTTTGCAGACAATTTTGAGACCATGTTACAGACTGCCAAAGAGAATCAGGTTGATGCCTTTCTCAATGTCTGCATTGATCTCGAACATTTCGAAGACGTTTTTCAACCCACCCAAAACCACGACAACATCTGGTGCTCAGTCGGCGTTCACCCCACCGAAAAAGAAGGGCAAGAGCCTGATGTCGAGACTTTAGTTCAACTGGCAAAACGAGACAAGGTAATCGCCATTGGCGAAACCGGCATCGACTACCACTGGGAAAATGAAAACATGGAGTGGCAGCGCGAGCGGTTTCGCGTTCACATTCGTGCTGCCAGACAATGTGGAAAACCCTTAATTATTCATTCCCGCTCCGCCCGTGAAGACACCTTGAAGATCTTCGCTGAAGAAGGTGGCCCTGAAGTCGGTGGTGTAATGCACTGTTTTGCCGAAGATCTGCCCACAGCCAACAAGGCAATGAAGCTGGGTTTGTACATCTCTTTTTCCGGCATCGTCACGTTTAAAAGTGCCACCGAAATCCAAGAAACGGCGCAAAACATCCCCCTAGACCGACTGCTAATTGAAACCGATTCACCTTATCTGGCACCCGTGCCTCATCGTGGCAAAGCCAATCATCCGGCACTGGTAAAACACGTAGCAGAGAAAGTCGCCGAACTGCGTGGCATCAGCTTTGAAGAGGTCGCTAAAGCCTCCAGTGATAATTTCAGACGACTGTTTAAGGTTGAGAGCTTGATGTGAAACGATCAATATGAAAAAGGCATAAAGTATCGGAGCCAATCTTGTAATTAAATCACGACTCCAGCGGCAGCAGCTCTTGCAACCCATTGATTTGGGCTATCTGGGTCAGCTGTAATGGCAGATTGCGAAAGCGCACCTTCTGTTGCTGCTCAGCCGCCAAGCACATCCACTCCAACAACAACGCCAAACCGGCACTGTTAGAATTACTCACCGCCTGCAGATCAATCACAACGGATGCAGACCAATCAAACTGGCGTTCAGAATTTGCCAGCAAAGTCACCACACTGTCAAAATCAAGTTGACCGTGTAGAGCAAAAAGACCAGCAGAAAGCGGTTCTAAGCGACAATCTGACATTAAGGCTGCTCAGCCACAGCGGTCTGTTTGTCAGCCAAATTCTGATTTTTATCCTTCAATACTTTGATCAAACCCTGAATGCCATGTTTACTCACTTCACCGGTAAAACTGCTGCGATAATTGGTCACCAAACTGATGCCATCAATGGTGATGTCGTAAATTTTCCACTGCTCTTTTTTCTTGCGTAGACGATAAACCATTGAGATGGAAGCCGCACCCGCTTGCAACACCTGAGAACGAACTTGGGCGCGATTTTTCCGTGAACTGGCGCGAAAGGGTAAAAATTTGATCTCATGTTTGGCAAATTCAGACAAGGAGTTGGCGTAGGTACTGACCAACAGTTCACGGAATTGAGCTTCCAACTCCCGACGCTGTTTGGCGGTCGCCTTACGCCAGTTTTTACCCACCGCCAGCTTCGTCATGGCATTAAAATCCATGTGAGGCAAAATCAGCTCATCCACCTGTTGACGCAAAAAAACCGGATCAGACTGAAGGCGATCCTGCTCTTTTTTCAGCAGTTCAAACAGAGAGTCTGTGGTTTTAATTACCATCTCTTGAGGAGAACCTGCCAAGGAAAGCGTTGAAAATGCAAATAACAGAGAAAAAGCCAAAAATTTCAATACGGTTTTCATTATTTTTTATCCAATCCAAACGTTGTTTAGAGCCAGTTGGTATTTGTACGACAGAGTAATTTCTGTCAATCAGGTTGTACCCAAGAGCGTGGGTCAAGACCACCCTCTCAGTCACAAAACTACTCACCGCTGGCTTTATCAAACAAAAATTTGCCAATCAGCTCTTCCAACACCATCGCCGATTGGGTCACTTGCAGCTCATCCCCCTCGCGTAAAACCACCTCTTCGGCACCCGGCTCCAAACCAATGTACTGCTCACCCAACAAACCAGCGGTAAAAATACTGGCCGAACTGTCCTCAGGAAACTGAGCGTACTGCGGCTCAATTAACAACGTCACCTCTGCCTGAAATTGCTGTGTATCGTAACGAATCGCACTTACCCTGCCGACCAAAACGCCGCTTGCGGTCACTGGCGCTCGCACTTTCAAACCACCGATATTGTCAAAATTGGCGGTCAAATGGTAGCCCTGAACGCCCTGTAAACCACTGAGATTGCTTACTTTCATTGCCAACATAAACAGCGCGGCCAAAGCCAACGCCACAAACAGACCCACCATAATTTCGACATTGCGCTTCGCCATTGCGTTTAACTCCCAAACATCAGTGCGGTTAGCACAAAATCCAAACCTAAAATAGCCAACGACGCATGCACCACCGTGCGCGTCGTGGCGCGACTGACCCCTTCCGAAGTCGGCATGGCATCGTAACCTTCAAACAGCGCAATCCAAGTGATCACCAGCCCAAAAACCACACTTTTAATCACACCATTGAGCACATCTTCAACAAAATCTACTTTGGCGTGCATCTGCGACCAAAAGGCACCCTCATCAATGCCCAACAACTGCACCCCGACCAAATACCCACCCATCACGCCAATGGCACTGAACATCAAGGCCAACAACGGCAAAGCGATAAAACCAGCCAAAAAACGCGGTGCTAAGATGCGTTTAAACGGATCAACCGCCATCATCTCCAACCCAGAGAGTTGTTCGGTGGCTTTCATCAGGCCAATCTCGGCGGTCAAAGCCGAACCGGCACGACCGGCAAACAACAGACCGGCCACCACCGGCCCCAGTTCCCGCACCAAGGTCAAGGCCACCATCACCCCAAGGGACTCCTCAGCACCAAAGTCCACCAGCGTATTGTAACCTTGCAACCCCAGCACCATGCCCACAAAGAGACCGGCCACCAAGGTAATCAGCAAAGTTAACACCCCAACAGAGTGCAGTTGCTGGATCACCAAAGAAAAACGCCGCAGCAGCAGGGGTAAGCCAAGCAACAACTGCCACAAAAACAGATGCCCTCTCCCCAAACGCTCAAAAAAATCCAGCACCGAATGCCCCAAATTTTGCAGATACGTGCTCATCGCCCTCACACCTTCGCCGTTGCCAGCAGATCCTGCTGATAATCAGCCGCCGGATAATGAAACGGCACCGGCCCATCGGCTCTGCCATCCAAAAACTGTTTCACCCACTCTGACTCTGATTGCCAAAGCTGCTGCGGAGAGCCGTGCGCCACCACCTTGCCATTGGAAATCACATAAGCGTAATCGGCGATGGAGAGCGTCTCCGGCACATCGTGAGAGACAATAATACTGGTCAAATTCAACGCATCGTTAACGGTGCGAATCAGCTCCACCAGCACCCCCATTGAGATCGGATCTTGGCCAGTAAACGGCTCATCGTACATAATCATCATCGGATCCATAATCAAAGCGCGCGCCAACGCCACCCGCCGTGCCATGCCACCCGACAACGCAGAGGTCATCAGATCCCGTGCGCCACGCAAGCCCACAGAGTGCAAGCGAGTCAATACCAGAGGCCGAATCAAACTTTCTGGCAGTTGTGTGTGCTCACGCAGCGGGAAAGCCACATTTTCATAGACGTTCAAATCCGTCAGCAGCGCACCGCTCTGAAACAACATGCCCATTTTTTGTCGCAGTTGATAGAGGCTTTTCTTAGGGATACGATGCACATCTTGACCATCCACCACGAGTGAACCTTGATCAGGTTGCAGTTGCGCACCGATCAACTTCAACAAGGTAGTTTTACCGGTGCCACTGGGCCCCATAATGGCGGTCACTTTACCGCGTGGGATATCCATATTGACACCATCGAAAATTTTTCGCTCACCACGAGAGAAGTGCAAACCACGAATTTTAATTAAGTTAGCATTATTTTCCATTGAACCCTGTTCCACTCATTCACCTCGCGTATATGACATTAATCAAGCCAATAAATCCACCAAAATCTGGCACTGACGCAGATACTCTATGGAAGGCGGCTGCCCCTCAAGCACCAACAACAGTTTATCGGACTCAATGGCATCGCTGGCTAAAAACAACTGCAACTGAGCACGCAATTCCCGCAGCGACAAACGGCCATCCAAAAATAAAACCGGCGCACACCCTTCTGAGTATGATTGATTTCCTTGCCAGCAGAATCGCCAACCCCGTCGCCTTATTTGCTGCATCTGCTCATCATTAGGAACGCCCTGCAAACAGCGCAGATAGAGGGGCGTATTTTCCGGCAAAGGGACAACACCCTTTAACAGCAGCGCCAACTGCAACACAGTCAGATCACAAACCAGCGCTTGCAAACGCTGTTTCAACAGAGACGGCAAAAGACTCAACTCAAAAAAAGAATCAAATTCAACCCCGTACAGCAGAGCAAAATCAGCATCAAGCTCCTCTAACCACTCGATCAACTCATCATCAGGCAGCGACTTTATATCGTCATGCAATAAAAGCAAGCTACGAAATTCATTGCTGTAATAACTTAAACGCCACTCTTCGGGCAAATCTTCAGGATAAAAACTCTCATTCCAAGCGGGGTGATTCACGCCGCGACTGCCAACACACATCGTTTTATTCATTTTTATCGCTATTTTCAGAAATTTTTTGCTGCGCTGACTTAAAATCGCGCCAAGATTGAACGATAACAGACTTCACCCAGTCGCAACACTGGCCTACAATGTGTCCACAAAAACGGCATGACATGCACGTTGAGCCAATGAAACCTTATGACCCAGACTAACAAAACAACAATAATATTTTCCCATCATGGGCGCCGCCTGCTCTGCGCACTGCTGCTCAGCAGTACCGTTGGCTGTGCCACCCTGTCAGGACCTGCCCAAGAGAACGATCCGTGGGAATCGTACAACCGTTCCATGTACCACTTTAACGACGGTTTGGATCGCTCACTAATCAAGCCCATTGCCAAAAGTTACCAATTTATTTTACCCAGCTTCGTACAAACGGGCGTCAGTAATTTTTTTGGTAATTTGGATGACTTTATCGTCATTATCAACGATATTTTGCAACTGAAAGGACGCCAAGGACTGCAAGACGGCGTCCGCGTCCTCACCAATTCCAGCCTCGGCCTGCTGGGTCTGATTGACGTTGCCAGTGCCTTGGGATTGGAAAAACACAATGAAGATTTTGGCCAAACCCTCGGTTTATGGGGAGTGCCCAGTGGCCCCTATTTTGTTCTGCCCCTATTTGGCCCGAGCAGTGTGCGCGACAGTGTCGGCATTTATGCCGACAGCCTAATCAACCCGCTTTATACCAATATTGCCACGGAGTACGGCAACGCCACCATGTGGGGTGCCGTCTCACTCAATCTAGTTAATATTCGGGCACGGCTGCTAAAAACCAGCAGCATTCTCGACACCGCTTCATTAGATTCCTACGCCTACAGCCGAGAAGCCTACCTGCATCGTCGGCAAAATTTGGTTCATGATGGCGTAATTCCCAGCAGTGAAAACCTCGCCGATGAACTCGATCAGTTAGATGAGCTGGACGCACTTGATGAACTAGATGAAACTCCAAACACGTAAACAAAATCCAATTTAAGCGCTGACAAGACTTGCAAAATGGGCATAAGCCGATTTAAATACAGTCCCCTATGCGAAAGGCTCAAACAGCAATGCTGCCACACACGTTCGTCATCCGTAGGCCGTTTAAATAGCATGAATCAAAAAAAGCTCCAACAATTGGGTTTGGCGGTGATCAAAATCGAACGCGCCGCACTGCAAGAACTTGAGTCACGCATTGACCAACAGTTTGTCCACGCCTGTGAACTGATCCTAGAGTGCCAAGGTCGAGTAGTGGTCACCGGCATGGGCAAGTCAGGCCACATCGGCGGCAAAATAGCCGCCACCTTAGCCAGCACCGGCAGTCCCGCTTTTTTTGTCCATCCTGGTGAAGCCAGCCACGGTGATCTAGGCATGATTACGGCCCAAGACGTGGTGTTGGCGCTCTCAAACTCAGGTGAAACAGCAGAACTTCTGACCATTATCCCGATCATCAAACGCCTCGGCATTCCTCTGATCACCCTGACCGGCAACCCCAGCTCCACCATGGCCAAAGTCGCCAACGCCAACCTAAATGTTCATGTCAATCAAGAGGCCTGTCCCTTAGGTTTAGCGCCCACCGCCAGCACTACCGCCACTTTGGTAATGGGGGATGCCTTAGCCGTGGCACTATTGGAGAGCCGCAATTTTACTGCCGAAGATTTCGCTCGCTCCCATCCAGGCGGCACTCTCGGTCGCCGCCTGCTGCTGCATGTGGGCGACATCATGCACACTGGCGATGAAATTCCCCGCGTATTGCAAAGCGCCAGCCTCAGCGAAGCATTAATAGAAATGACCCGCAAAGGTCTTGGCATGACGGCCATCGTCGATACACAAGAAATCATGCTTGGCATCTACACCGATGGCGATCTGCGTCGCAGCCTGGATGCAGAGATCAATCTACATCAGACCACCATCGCCGAGGTCATGAACAGCGAGTGCAAAACCATTGCTGTCGACATACTGGCCGCTGAAGCACTGCAACGCATGGATCAGTACAAAATTAATGCCCTACTGGTGACCGATGAGCAACGACGACTCGTAGGCGCACTCAATATGCACGACCTGCTGCGCGCAGGCGTGGTCTAACCCAAACAGAGAAAATTATGCACTCCATCCAGCAAAAAGCCGCTCAAATCCGCTTAGTCATTTTTGATATTGACGGTGTGCTTACCAGTGGCGCGCTGTTTATCGGTGACAATGGTCAAGAGTACAAAGCCTTTCACTCCCGTGACGGTCACGGACTGCGCATGTTGCAAGACTCGGGTGTACAGGTGGCTATTATTACCGGTCGCAGCTCCAAAGTAGTGCAGCACCGCGCTAAAGACCTGGGTATTCAGCACGTCTATCAAGGCCGTCGTGAAAAACTACCCGCTTTTGAAGAGCTGTTACACGCTACCGGTTTCTCAGCAGAACAGGTCGCCTACGTGGGTGATGATGTTATGGATCTGCCCATTATGATCCGCACGGGTTTGGCGGTTGCCGTGCAAGACGCGCATAGTTTGGTGAAAAAACAGGCGCATTGGCTCACCCCCAGCAACGGTGGCATGGGCGCTGGGCGGGATGTTTGTGAACTGATTATGGATGCGCAAGGCACTCTGGAACCGGCTTTAGCGGCCTACTTGGTCAAATAAACTCAGCTCAATGAACAGCATCCGCATTGTTATCGTGTTACTGATGGCGCTGGCCGCCACCGCTTCTTGGTGGCTTAATAAACATCCAGATCGGCTCTCCAGCAGATCTCAACCCAGCACGGAACATTACGCCGATTTTTTTCTGCACAACTTTAGCACTCATCAATTTGACTCAGACGGCTCAAAACAGCGACTTTTGCAAGGCAGCCACCTGAAAAACTATCCCGACGTTGATTCAACTCAAGCCCTAACTGCACACATCAAAGTCAAAACGTCCGCACAAGCCACTTGGATTATTGATGCACGGCGTGCTCACC
>JAUZRS010000160.1 GCA_030950195.1 Gammaproteobacteria bacterium
CAAAAGATGAGGGCGGTCGACACACCCCATTTTTTGACGGCTACCGTCCGCAGTTCTATTTCCGTACCACCGACATTACCGGTGCATGTGATCTTCCCGAAGGGATTGAGATGGTCATGCCAGGTGACAACGTGAAGATGATTGTCTCTTTGATTGCACCGATTGCGATGGAAGATGGCTTACGCTTTGCGATTCGTGAAGGTGGACGTACCGTTGGCGCGGGTGTTGTCGCCAAAATCTTTGAGTAATTGGTGACCCTTATGAGTAAAGAAACACAAACAATTCGCATCTCCCTAAAAGCCTTCGATCATCGTTTATTGGATCGTTCGGCGCAGGAAATTTTAGAAACTGCTAAGCGCACGGGCGCACGAGTGCAAGGGCCGATTCCTCTGCCTACGCGTAAAGAACGTTTTACCGTTTTGATCTCGCCTCACGTCAATAAAGACGCGCGTGATCAGTATGAGATCCGTACTCACAAGCGTTTGATGGACATTGTGGAGCCAACGGACAAGACCGTTGATGCCTTAATGAAGCTTGATTTGGCTGCGGGTGTGGATGTGCAGATTAAATTGAACTAGGTACTTTCGATTGTCGGTGATGTTTTAGGCTTTACCCCTTTAAACATTACTGTTATAATCGCGCTCCTTTCTGACCCAGAGCAGGATTTATCTTGTCTCTGGGTCTTGTTTATTGGCAATCAGTGAAACGGCATCGGTCAATCGAAATCGATGTGCTGCACGAGGAATAACTCATGGCAATTGGTGTTATCGGGCGTAAAGCTGGGATGACTCGCCTCTTTACCGACGACGGTGTTTCGATACCGGTGACGGTGGTTGAGGTTGATCCCAATCGCATTAC
Organism: Gammaproteobacteria bacterium; assembly: GCA_030950195.1. Classification (GTDB taxonomy): domain Bacteria; phylum Pseudomonadota; class Gammaproteobacteria; order JAUZRS01; family JAUZRS01; genus JAUZRS01. The sequence continues at coordinate 859 of JAUZRS010000160.1, forward strand.
TCAAGTTCGTAGTAATGAGGTTGACGGCTATCGCGCCTTACAGGTGACGGTAGGTTCACGTAAAATCTCGCGCCTGACAAAGGCAGCGGTAGGTCACTTCGCAAAAGCGGGTGTGGAAGCCGGTCGAGGTTTGTGGGAGTTCCGTTTGGCGGACGGTGAAGGCGAAGATTTGGCCATTGGTGGTCAAATTGACGTCAGCATGTTCGCAGACGGTCAGAAGGTGGACGTTTCTGGTATCACCATCGGTAAAGGTTTTGCGGGCGCGGTGAAGCGTCACAATTTCCAAATGCAAGATGCAACGCACGGTAACTCTGTGTCGCATCGTGCGCCCGGTTCCATTGGTCAAAACCAAACCCCAGGGCGTGTCTTTAAAGGCAAGCGGATGGCGGGTCATATGGGCAATGTGCGTCGTACCATTCAAAACTTGCAAGTGGTTCGAGTTGATGCGGAACGTAACCTGTTGTTGATCAAAGGTTCTGTTCCTGGCTCCAAGAACGGTAACGTTATCGTGCGGCCTGCTGTTAAAAGCAAGGCATAAGGGGAGATCATGGAACTCAAAATAGAAAATGGGTCAACCCTTGAGCTGAGTGATGTGGCTTTTGGTGGTGACTATAACGAAGCTCTGGTTCATCAAGTGCTGACCGCGTATTTGGCCGCCGCTCGTAGCGGTACTAAAGCACAGAAAAACCGTTCTGCTGTCAGTGGTGGTGGTGCAAAGCCTTGGCGTCAAAAAGGCACCGGTCGTGCTCGTGCAGGGACTTCTCGTAGCCCGTTGTGGCGTTCAGGTGGGGTGACTTTTGCAGCCCAGCCGCGCAACTATGAGCAGAAAGTAAACAAAAAAATGTATCGCGGTGCGATGCGTTCTATTTTCTCTGAACTGCTGCGTCAAGAGCGTTTGGTGTTGGTTGAAAGCCTCTCTTTAGAAGCGCCCAAGACTCGCATGTTGGCGGCTAGGTTGAAAGAATTGAATGCCAGTCGGGCGTTGATTGTCGCTGATGAAGTGGACGAGAACCTCTATCTGGCCTCGCGCAACTTGCCTTATGTGCATGTGGTTGATGCCACTGCAGTCGAGCCGACCAGTTTGATCGGTTTTGACAAAGTGGTGATCACTGTTGCAGCGATGAAGCAAATTGAGGAATGGTTGTCATGAATCAAGAGCGTCTGCTAAACGTCTTATTGGCGCCTCATGTCTCTGAGAAGAGTGCCATGAACGCCGACGGCAGCAATCAACACACCTTTAAAGTGACCGTTGATGCCACTAAGCTCGAAGTGAAACGTGCAGTTGAAGACTTGTTTGAAGTTAAAGTCGTTTCGGTTCGTATGATGAATGTGAAAGGCAAAAACAAACGTTTTAGTCAGCGGTTGGGCTCACGTCCCAGCTGGAAAAAGGCGATGGTTCGCCTTGCTGATGGTCAAGATGTTGAATTTGCTGGCATGGGAGGGTAACGCGTCATGGCTCTGTTGAAAACCAAACCTACTTCTCCCGGTCGTCGCTTTGTTGTTAAGGTTGTTAATCCTGATCTTTATAAGGGTGAGCCGCATCGCGCGCTGGTTGAAGGTAAAAATAAATCCGGCGGGCGTAACAACGCCGGTCGTATCACCACACGTCATCGTGGTGGTGGTCACAAACAGCGTTATCGTATTATCGATTTCAAGCGCAACAAAGATGGTATTCCAGCTAAAGTGGAGCGGATTGAATACGACCCTAATCGCAGTGCGAACATTGCTTTGTTGTTGTACGCAGACGGTGAGCGCCGCTACATGATCGCGCCAAAAGGCGTGAAAGCCGGTGACCCACTGGTTTCTGGTCGTGAAGCTCCGATAAAGTCCGGCAACTGTTTGCCACTGAATAATATTCCTGTCGGTTCAACGGTGCATTGCATCGAAATGAAACCTGGCAAAGGTGCTCAAATTGCTCGCAGTGCCGGCACTTACGCGCAGTTGATTGCGCGTGAAGGTACTTACGCTACATTGCGTTTGCGCTCTGGTGAGATGCGTAAAGTGTTGTCTGATTGTCGTGCCACCTTAGGTGAGGTTGGTAACGGTGAACACAGTTTGCGCAAACTGGGTAAGGCCGGTGCTAAACGCTGGAAGGGCGTGCGTCCGACGGTTCGTGGTGTTGCCATGAACCCAGTGGATCATCCGCACGGTGGTGGTGAAGGTCGTACGTCAGGTGGTCGTCATCCCGTTTCACCTACGGGTGTGCCAACGAAGGGTTATAAGACCCGTTCGAACAAGCGTACGGATAAACTCATTGTCCGTCGTCGTAATCGGAAATAAAAGGGGTCTTAAATGCCACGTTCTTTAAGAAAGGGGCCATTTGTTGATGGCCACCTGTTGCGTAAAGTTGAAAAAGCGCGCGAAACAAACAACAAGCGTCCAATCAAAACTTGGTCGCGTCGTTCCATGGTCATGCCAGATATGGTGGGTTTTACCATCGCGGTACACAACGGTCGCCAACATGTTCCTGTTTTAATCAGTGAAAACATGGTGGGGCATAAACTCGGTGAGTTTGCGTTGACACGTACCTATAAAGGTCATGTCGCAGACAAGAAGTCGAAAAGGTAGGGGTGTCGTCATGCAGGTGAGTGCAAAATTAAGACATGCGCGCATTTCGCCCCAGAAAGTGCGTTTGGTTGCAGACCAAGTGCGCGGAATGGCGGCAGAACGTGCTTTAGAATTGCTTTCTTTCAGTCCGAAAAAAGCAGCAGCGTTGATGAAGAAGTTGCTTGAATCGGCGATTGCTAATGCAGAGCACAATGAAGGTGCTGATGTAGATGAGCTGAAAGTGGCGGTGGTTTTTGTTGATGAAGGCCCGATCTTTAAGCGTTTACGCGCACGTGCTAAGGGGCGTGCAAACCGTATCCTGAAGCGTACCAGTCACATTACCGTGACCGTAGCGGATTAATAAAAAGGCATTTAGCAATGGGTCAAAAAGTACATCCTATTGGAATTCGCCTCGGTATCTCAGCCGACTGGAATTCAACATGGTATGCGGGCGGTGCAGATTACGCCAAATTCCTCAATAATGATTTGGACGTGCGTGCGTTTCTGAAAAAGAAGCTGGCGCATGCGTCGGTCAGCCGCATTCAAATCAGCCGTTTAGCAGCGTCGATTGTGGTTACCATTCACACTGCGCGCCCCGGTATCGTCATTGGTAAAAAAGGCGAAGACATCGAACGCTTGCGTCGTGACGTTGCGGGCATGACCGCTCTTAACATCAATAACGTTAAGATTAATATCTCCGAAATTCGCAAGCCTGAGCTGGATGCGTTGTTGGTTGCCGAAGGCGTTGCACAGCAGTTGGAGCGTCGTGTGATGTTCCGTCGTGCGATGAAACGCGTGATCACCAACACCATGCGTCTTGGTGCTCAAGGTGTGAAAATCAATGTCGCTGGTCGTTTGAATGGCGCTGAGATTGCGCGTCGCGAATGGTATCACGACGGTCGTGTGCCTCTGCATACTTTGCGGGCGGATATCGATTACGGTGTTGCTGAAGCTCATACCACCTACGGTGTGTTGGGTATCAAAGTTTGGATCTGCAAAGGTGAAGTGTTTGACTTCGAGCAGAAACGGGCGGCGAGTAGCAAAACGAAGTCTGCGGCCAAGTAAGAGGTTATTGAGTTATGTTGCAGCCAAAACGAACAAAATTTAGAAAACAGCAGAAAGGTCGCAATCGCGGTCTGGCTACTGTTGGTAACAAAGTAAGCTTCGGTGAGTATGGCCTTAAGGCGGTTGGGCGTGGTAACATCACCGCCCGTCAAATTGAAGCGGCTCGTCGTGCTATGACACGTCACATTAAGCGTGGCGGTCAAATTTGGATTCGGGTGTTTCCCGATACCCCCATTACCAAAAAGCCTATCGAGGTTCGCCAAGGTAAAGGTAAAGGTAATGTTGAATATTGGGTGGCAAAAATTCGTCCTGGTTTCGTTCTTTATGAGATGGAAGGGGTGAGCGAAGAAATTGCACGTCAGGCGTTTCGTCTGGCAGCAGCTAAATTGCCAATTCAAACCACATTTGTGAATCGGACGGTGATGTGATGAAGGCCAGCGAATTACGGGCAAAGTCCTCTGATGAGCTTAAAGAAGAGTTGATCTCTCTGTTGCGTGAGCAATTTAACTTGCGTATGCAGAAGGGTGGCGGACAGATGCCGCGCCCAGATCAATTCCAAAAAGTTCGGAAAAATATTGCAAGGGTGAAAACCCTGATTGGTGAAAAACGTATAGCAGGTGTAAGTCAATGAGCGCTGATAGCAAATTGCATCGTACGCTTACTGGGCGTGTCGTAAGCGATAAGATGGAAAAAAGTGCCGTTGTGCTGATCGAGCGCAAGGTGAAACATCCTGTTTACGGTAAGTTCATTAAGCGTTCGAACAAGTTCCATATCCATGATGCTGATAATGAGTGTCAAACCGGTGATATGGTGATTATTGAAGAGTGTCGTCCAATGTCTAAAACCAAATCTTGGCGTTTGGTGAAAGTCTTGGTTAAGGCAAGTTAAACTGGCTTTTGATGCTTAAATTCTGATTGGGAAAATGTCATGATACAAATGCAGACAGTCCTCAATGCTGCTGATAACAGCGGCGCGCGTAAGGTGCAATGCATTAAAGTGTTGGGCGGTTCACACCGTCGCTACGCGCGCATTGGGGATATCATTAAGGTTAGCGTCAAAGACGCTATTCCGCGTGGTAAAGTAAAAAAAGGTGATGTTTACAACGCTGTTGTAGTGCGTACCGCTAAAGGCGTGCGTCGTGCTGATGGTTCGGCCATCCGCTTTGATGGCAACGCAGCTGTTTTGTTGAACAGCAAGTTGGAGCCGATTGGTACCCGCATTTTTGGTCCAGTGACACGTGAGCTTCGTAGCGAACGTTTTATGAAGATCGTTTCATTAGCGCCTGAAGTGCTTTAACGGGAGCCGACGTTATGCGTAAAATTAAAAAAGGTGATGACGTAATTGTCAGTGCTGGAAAAGACAAAGGTCGGCGTGGTTCTGTGCTGCGTGTTTTAGCCAATCAACGTGTGTTTGTTGAAGGTGTAAACATGGTGAAAAAACACACCAAGCCAAACCCAGGCCGTAGTGTTGCGGGTGGCATCGTAGAGCAAGAAGCCTCTATGAGCAGCTCCAATATTATGTTGTTTAACCCCTCAAAAAATGCAGGCGACCGTGTTGGTATCAAGACTTTGGAAGACGGAAAGAAAGTCCGTTATTTCAAGTCCAACGGCGAAGTTGTGGATGCGTAGGTAGAGAATGATGGCTAGGTTACACACACTTTATAAAGAAACGATCGCCCAAAAATTGCAGGATGAGCTTAGTTTAAAAAGCTCCATGTCTGTTCCTAGGATCGAAAAAATCACCCTAAACATGGGCTTGGGTGAGGCGGTTGGCGACAAAAAAATCATTGAGCATGCGGTTGCAGATATGACCAAGATTGCCGGTCAAAAACCGGTGGTTACTTATGCTCGTAAATCCATCGCGGGTTTTAAAATTCGTGATGATATGGCAATTGGTTGCAAAGTGACTTTGCAGCGCAATCGCATGTATGAGTTTCTTGATCGTTTGATCAATATCTCTATTCCACGTATTCGTGACTTTCGGGGTTTGAACCCGAAATCATTCGATGGCCGTGGTAACTACAGCATGGGTGTGAAGGAACAGATCATCTTCCCCGAAATCGATTACGACAAAATCGATAAATTACGTGGGATGGATATTGCCATTACGACCTCTGCGAAAACCGATGATGAGGCTCGTGCGTTATTAAAAGCCTTCAGTTTTCCATTTAGGCAGTAAAGGGGTTAGTCATGGCAAAAGTATCTATGATTCAACGCGAGCTAAAACGCACCAAATTGGTGGCGCGTTATAAAGTGAAGCGTGATGCACTCAAAGCGACCATTGCAGATAAAAACGTTGCTTACGAAGAACGTATGTTAGCAGTGGCAGAGTTACAGGCATTGCCGCGTGATTCCAGTCCCGTTCGCGGGCGTAATCGCTGTCGGATTACGGGTCGGCCACACGGTTTTTACCGTAAATTTGGTCTGGGGCGTAATAAATTACGCGAAGCCGCCATGCGTGGCGACATTCCAGGTCTGGTTAAAGCCAGCTGGTAACGGTTGCGAAACAGGTTTTAGGGGTAAATTATCATGAGTATGTCAGATCCTATTGCTGATATGCTAACCCGGATTCGAAACGGGCAAGCACGAAATAAAGCATCGGTCAGTATGCCATCTTCTACCAAGAAGTTGGCAGTTGCCGCTGTGTTGAAAGACGAAGGTTATGTCGCCGATTTTTCTGTGGAAAAAGACGGTGTAAAAAGCACATTGAGCATCAGCTTGAAATACTTTGATGGCAGGCCTGTCATTGATACCATCAAGCGCGTAAGTCGTCCCGGTCTTCGTATTTTGAAATCGAAGTCTGAGTTGCCGCAAGTGCTCGGTGGTTTGGGTGTTGCCATTATCTCTACTTCTCGCGGCGTGATGAGTGATCGTCAAGCGCGGGCAGAAGGGCATGGCGGCGAAGTCTTGTGCTTTGTGTCTTAAGGTAGCGAACAATGTCCCGAGTTGCTAAACAACCTATACAAATTCCAACTGGTGTTGAAGTCAACATCAGTGGTCAGACCGTAGCGGCCAAAGGCCCCCTCGGTGCTGCTGAAATGGAAGTCCACAATATTGTGGAAATCGCTTCCAATGATGGCATATTGAGCTGTAGCCCAAAAAGCGCGGATAAAAAGTCCAATGCGATGGCAGGTACCATGCGTGCATTAATGCACAACTTGGTGACTGGTGTGAGCAAAGGCTTTGAGAAAAAACTGATTCTGAAAGGCATCGGTTATCGTGCTCAAGCGAAAGGCAGTGTGCTGAATTTGACCTTGGGTTTTTCTCACCCAGTTAATTTTGCCGTGCCAGATGGCATTACTGTCGAGACTCCAAGTCAGACGGAAATCGTGGTGAAGGGTGTCAATAAGCAGGTGGTCGGCCAAGTGGCGGCAAACATCCGCGCGTATCGTCCACCCGAGCCCTACAAAGGCAAAGGTGTTCGTTATATTGACGAGCAGGTTGTCATGAAAGACGCCAAGAAAAAATAGCGTTTAACCTTACACATCGTAGAGTCTCGATATGGATAAAAAATCAAGCAGATTGCGCCGCTCTAAAAAAGCGAGAGCAAAGATCAGTGAGCTTGGCGCTCACCGTCTGAGTGTGCATCGCACACCACGACACATTTATGCACAGGTTATTGCGCCTGACGGTTCCACCGTCTTAGCAGCAGCCTCAACCTTGCAAGCGGATGTTCGTGAAGGCCTGGGTTCAACCGGCAATATCGAAGCAGCGCAAAAAGTGGGTAAAACCGTAGCAGAGAAAACCAAAGCTGCTGGTATTACCAAGGTGGCATTTGATCGCTCCGGGTTTAGATACCACGGTCGTGTGAAGGCTTTGGCAGAAGCAGCACGCGAAAGCGGCTTAGAATTCTGAGGTAAATCAGTATGGCAAATCCAAATTCAAACAGGGACAACAATGACAGCAGCGATGGCATGCTGGAAAAGTTGGTCAGCGTTAATCGTGTGGCAAAAGTGGTTAAGGGTGGTCGTCAATTCGGCTTCACTGCTTTGACCGTGGTGGGTGACGGTAACGGTAAAGTCGGTTTTGGCTACGGCAAAGCACGTGAAGTGCCTGCTGCGATCCAAAAAGCGATGGAAAAAGCGCGTAAAAATATGCGCAGTGTGCCTTTGAACGACGGCACTTTGCAATACGCGATGACTGCGCGTCACGGCGCAGCTCGTGTTTATATGCAACCTGCTTCTGCGGGTACCGGTATCATTGCCGGTGGTGCAATGCGGGCGGTTTTTGAGGCGGTTGGCGTTAGAAACGTACTGGCAAAAATCATCGGTACGCAAAATCCAATTAACGTTGTGCGTGCAACGGTGAGTGGTTTGACAGAAATGTCCTCACCTGAGCAGATTGCGGCAAAACGCGGCAAAACGGTCGAAGAAATTCAGGGTTAATACCATGTCCGATAACAAAATTAAGGTTACCTTGGTGCGCAGCATCAACGGTCGTCTGAAAAAACACAAAGCGTGTGTTGCTGGTTTGGGGTTACGGCGAATGCATCAATGCATTGATGTCAATGATACCCCTGAAAATCGCGGCATGATTAAGAAAGTTTCCTACATGCTGAAAGTAGAGGAAGCCTAAGATGCGATTAAATGAAATTAAACCTGCCGTTGGCAGTAAATTTAATGCCAAGCGTGTGGGTCGTGGTATTGGCTCGGGTTATGGAAAAACCTGTGGTCGTGGCCATAAAGGTCAAAAATCACGCTCTGGTGGTTTCCACAAAGTCGGTTTCGAAGGCGGCCAAATGCCTTTGCAACGTCGTCTACCAAAAGTCGGTTTTAGCTCGCGCAGCGGTCGTTATAAAGCCGAAGTGCGTTTGAATGAACTGCAACTGGTTGACGGTGACGTGATTAACTTGGACACTTTGAAAGCGGCCAATGTGATTGGCAACCACATCAAACAGGCAAAAGTGATGTTGTCGGGCAGCGTTGATAAAGCGTTTACCTTGCAAGGCATTCAGGCGAGCAAAGGCGCGCGTGAAGCGATTGAAGCGGCCGGCGGAAAAATCGAGGATTAACTCTTGGCTAAGGCATCAGCAGCAAGTGGTGGATTAGGCGCGTTGGGAAAATCCAGCGAATTGCGTCAGCGACTCTTTTTTGTCCTGATTGCGATTGTGATTTTTCGCGTTGGTACACATATTACTATTCCAGGCATTGATCCGCATGTGATGGCCTCGTTGTTTGAACAGCAGCGTGGCAGCATTCTGGATATGTTTAATATGTTTTCCGGTGGTGCCTTGGAGCGCATGTCTATTTTTGCGCTGGGCATTATGCCTTACATCTCTGCCTCTATTATTATGCAGTTGATGACCCATGTGCTGCCGTCGCTGGAGCAGTTGCGTAAAGAGGGTGAAAGTGGTCAACGTAAGATCACCACATACACTCGTTATGGCACCTTAGCTCTGGCCAGTTTCCAATCCATTGGGGTTGCGATTGCGCTACAAGGGCAGCAGGTCGGTGTAGCACCACTGGTGTATAACGCTGGTTTTAGTTTTGTTTTCACTGCTGCGGTGACCTTGGTTACCGGTACCATGTTTTTAATGTGGTTGGGTGAACAGGTGACGGAACGGGGTATCGGTAACGGTATTTCGACTTTGATTTTTGCTGGTATTGTGGCGGGTCTGCCTTCTGCGGTGGGTGGTACCTTAGAGCTTTCCAGTACCGGTGAGTTGAGCGCAGGCATTGTGATTCTTTTGTTTGCCTTGGCTTTGGCGGTAACTGCTTTTGTAATTTTTGTTGAACGTGGCCAGCGCCGAATTACGGTGAATTACGCCAAGCGTCAACAGGGTCGCAAAGTGTATGCAGCGCAGAGCAGTCATCTGCCCTTGAAGATTAATATGGCGGGAGTGATTCCGCCGATTTTTGCTTCCAGTATTATTCTGTTCCCGGCGACTTTGGGGGATTGGGTTGGACGTAATGATGGTATGGAGTGGTTGCAAGACATTGTCTCTGGGATTTCGCCAGGACAACCGTTGTACGTAATGCTTTATGCTGCTGCGATTATATTTTTCTGTTTCTTTTATACCGCTCTGGTCTTTAATTCTAGAGATACGGCGGATAATTTGAAAAAGTCGGGTGCTTTTATTCCAGGTATCCGCCCCGGTGAACAGACCGCTAAGTACATTGATGGGGTTATGACGCGTTTGACGCTGATTGGTGCCACGTACATTACAGCGGTTTGTTTGCTGCCGGAGTTTTTGATTTTATATTGGAATGTACCGTTCTATTTTGGCGGTACTTCGTTGTTGATCATCGTTGTGGTGATCATGGATTTCATGGCTCAGGTGCAGTCACATTTGATGACGCATCAATACGATAGTCTGATGAAAAAGGCTAACTTAAAAGGCTATGGTGGCACTGGTTTACGCTGATTTTTTGTGGCGTAGGAGTTTGAAATGAAAGTTCGTGCTTCGGTTAAAAAGATTTGTCGTAATTGTAAAGTGGTTCGCCGTAAAGGTGTTGTGCGTGTGATCTGTAAAGATCCTAGGCATAAACAACGTCAAGGTTAAACTTCTTACAATTTTGTGTTGATTTGGAAAGCCCGGTACCGTAAGATGCCGGGTTTTCCGCTGTCTCAGGGAGACTGTTTGATGGCTCGCATTGCAGGTATAAACATACCCGTAAATAAGCATGCTTGGGTGGCATTGACCTCTATCTATGGTATTGGTCGTACCCGTGCATACGCTGTTTGTGGTGCAGCTGGCGTCGCTTCTGATCGTAAAGTTCGCGATCTTTTAGAAGACGAAGTCGAAAAGCTGCGTATCGAGGTTGGTAAATTTATCGTCGAAGGTGATCTTCGTCGTGAAGTTTCCATGAATATTAAACGCTTGATGGACTTGGGTTCATATCGCGGTATTCGTCATCGTCGGGGCTTGCCTCTGCGTGGACAACGTACCCGTACGAACGCACGCACCCGTAAAGGGCCGCGTAGAGCGATCAAGAAGTAATTCGCATTTGCTAAAGAGTGATTACTAATGGCTAAGGCTGGTACCCGTAAGAAAATTAAAAAGGTCGTGACTGATGGCATCGCCCACGTTCACGCCTCTTTTAACAACACAATCGTCATGATCACCGATCGTCAAGGCAATGCCCTTTCATGGGCAACCGCTGGCGGATCTGGTTTCCGTGGTTCTCGTAAGAGCACCCCCTTTGCAGCCCAGGTAGCTGCAGAGCGCGCAGGCACTGCTGCCCAAGATTATGGCTTGAAAAACCTAGATGTCCGAGTTAAGGGTCCAGGTCCAGGTCGTGATTCCGCAGTACGCTCTTTGCATAATGTCGGGTTTAAGATTAATAGCATCACTGATGTTACCCCGATACCGCATAATGGTTGCCGTCCACCTAAACGACGTCGAGTCTAAGGAGTTTTATTATGGCCAGATATCTTGGACCAACATGTAAACTGAGTCGTCGTGAAGGTACGGATCTTTATCTGAAATCAGGTATCCGTGCGTTAGACACTAAGTGTAAGTTGGACACTCTGCCAGGGCCTGCTACTGCTCGCCGTGGTCGTCCTTCCGATTATGCATTGCAGTTGCGTGAAAAACAGAAATTGCGTCGCATGTACGGTGTTCTGGAACGTCAGTTCCGTAACTACTACAAAAAATCCGCACAGCAAAAAGGCTCAACCGGTGAAAACCTGTTGCAGTTGCTTGAATGCCGTCTGGATAACGTTGTTTATCGTATGGGCTTTGGCTCCACTCGCTCTGAATCGCGTCAGTTGATCAGCCATAAAGCGATTTTGGTTGATGATGTGATTGTGAACGTGGCCTCTTATCAGGTTTCTGCTTCACAAACGATCACCGTACGCGAAAAAGCGAAAAAGCAGACTCGTATTGCGGATGCTTTGGAACTGGCGAGTCAGCGCGGTATTCCTGAGTGGATCGATATCGATTCGAAAAAAATGGAAGGCGTTTTTAAGTCTGTTCCAGAACGTAGTGATTTGCCAGCCGAGATCAATGAATCTCTGGTGGTGGAACTCTACTCCAAGTAAGGGGACAGTCTGTTGATGTCAGGCAACGTAAATGAATTTCTAAAACCGCGCATCGTTGATGTGTCGGTGATCAGTGATCAGCACGCCAAAGTGACACTGGAACCGCTGGAACGCGGTTTCGGGCATACTTTGGGTAACGCGCTGCGTCGCATTTTGCTTTCCTCAATGCCCGGTTGTGCAATTACCGAAGCGGTGATTGATGGGGTATTACATGAGTACACCACCATTGAAGGAGTGCAGGAAGATGTCATGGACATCTTGCTCAACCTGAAAGGGGTGGCTATTGTGATGCATTCTCGTGATGAAGCGACTTTGACTCTTGAGAAAAAGGGACCAGGTGTTGTGACCGCCGGTGATATTAAGCTGGATCATGACATTGAGATCATCAATCCAGATCATGTGATTGCTCATTTGACCAAAGAGGGTCAGATCAGCATGTCGCTGACGGCACGCAAAGGTCGCGGCTATGAGCCTGCTACTCAGCGTCGTAAAGAGGATAACGGTGAGTCTCGTTCCATTGGTGCTTTGCAAATTGACGCGACCTTCAGCCCCGTTCATCGAGTGGCGTACAGCGTCGATACGGCGCGGGTTGAGCAGCGTACCGATTTGGATAAATTGATCATTGATCTTGAGACCAATGGCACCATTGATCCTGAAGAATCCATTCGTCGTGCAGCGTCGATTTTACAAGGTCAGCTTTCTGTCTTTGTGGATCTGCAAGCTGATGAACAGATTCAGCAAGAAGAGAAAGGGGCTGATATTGATCCCATTTTGTTGCGTCCTGTGGATGACTTAGAATTGACGGTTCGTTCAGCGAACTGCTTGAAAGCTGAGAACATTTATTACATCGGTGATCTGATTCAGCGCACTGAGGTGGAACTGCTTAAAACCCCCAACTTGGGTAAAAAATCTCTTACCGAGATTAAAGATGTGTTGGCTTCTCATGCGCTTTCTTTAGGAATGCGTTTGGAAAACTGGCCGCCACCTGAGTTAGAAGCTTAAGCGCAATAAATTAAATGCCCGATTGCCAAACTGATTTGGTGATGGTTTGGCAACAGTGTAAGGAAAAGAACAATGCGACATCGCAAAAGTGGTAGACAGTTAAACCGTAACAGCAGTCATCGTAAAGCGATGATGCGTAATATGGCCGCTTCGTTGTTTGAACACGAAGTGATCAAAACCACGCTGCCGAAAGCCAAAGAGTTGCGCGGTGTTGCGGAGCCTTTGATTACCTTGGCAAAAGAAGACAGTGTTTCCAAACGTCGTTTGGCTTTTTCCCGTCTGCGTGATAAAGCAGCCGTAGGTAAATTGTTCACTGACTTAGGGCCGCGTTTTAAAGAGCGTCCTGGTGGTTACATCCGTATTCTGAAATGCGGACTCCGTGAAGGTGATAAAGCGCCAATGGCTTATGTTGAGCTGCTTGATCGTCCGGTAACGGGTGAAGTGGTAAGCGATTAGCTTACTGCTTTAAGAGGGCTTGCTCTCTTGATTTAAAAAAGCCCCTTTTGGGGCTTTTTTTGTGGGTGCGGAAAAATTTAGATAGAAGAAGCCACCTCTTTTTTGTAGGCAGGGGATCTAGCCTACAATATTAAATGAATTGCAGTTTTTGCATTTCACCAGCACTTTAGTCAGTTGGCCGAGGCGCATGTTTTCCGCCACGGTTACGCCGCAGCTTCCGCAAGTGTAGTCGATGTGTCCTTGGCCTTGAATAACGGAGAAGGGTTCCGCCATCGCCAGATTGGGGGCTTTGAGGGTTAAAACCGCTGCGTCGGGGCTTTTGGGAGCAGGGACGACTTTCATGGGTGTG
>JAUZRS010000161.1 GCA_030950195.1 Gammaproteobacteria bacterium
GGTTTGTTTGAAACATTGCCCTGATGAAGAAGGGATTAAGACACTCCTTAGTGTGTGAAACACTATTGTTCCCGTTTGAAACATTGCCCTGATGAAGAAGGGATTAAGACGTAGGGGCGGAATATTTTCCGCCCTTGTGCAGAAATAGCCTCAATTAAATGAGGATGCGAGGGGGGATGGTTTTGCCTCTTGTGAAAAAAGCCCCTGTTTAGGGGCTTTTTTTGTGGGTAAAAAACAGGGCGCATATGGAATGCGCCCCTACGAAAGGGGGGGGCGTTTTGTTTTATAGGGGTTGAATCCATTTTAACCCTGTTGCTGAAAGAAAATCTCCCCTAGCCCCTCTTTGTCAAAGAGGGGAAACCAGATCGTATTTTTTGAATTTTGTGGTGATTGAATTCACGATGGTGGTTGGTCTTGGGCTTCCCACTTTGAAAAAGGGGGATTGAGGGGGATTTGCTTTTGTATGTTTTTTGGCGCATTGCCCTTTGGTTAATGCGCCCTACGGGGCGGTGACGTTCCAGCGTTTAAAGCGTTTTTTGCAAAAGAGCAGCAGGCTTTCGTAATCGGGAAAATAGAACTCAAAACCCTCTTCGGCAGGCGCGTCGTACTCACAGTAGTCGTTGCTGTGTTCGCGGCAGATGGTGGGGCGTTGATGATAGATGCCGCAGTTGCCCTCGTGGGTCAGATGCTCACAGGGGCTGTTAAAACAGAGCAGCCATTCGTCTTTGTCTTTAAAGAGGCTTACGTTTTTGTGTGAGACCTGCCAAAGCAGATGTTCAAAATCGAGTTTGGAACGCGGTGTTTTGATCTTTTGAGTAATGTAATTGCAGCACAGAGATTGGGTGCAGAGAGTGCATTTGATCTCTAAGGGAATAATTTTAGTCGTTGAGTAATCGGACACAAGCGTTTATGACTGTTTTTGATCGTGCAATAAAATGTAAGGCATAAAAAAGGATGCCACGAAGGCACCCTCTTCTTGTTCAGTAAACCTAAAAGGCAAACTAAACTTATTGAGCGACTACGTTAGCAGCCTGCAGACCTTTAGGGCCTTGCTCAACTTCGAAGGTCACTTTCTGGCCTTCAGCGAGGGTTTTGAAGCCTTCACCAGAGATGGCACGGAAATGAACGAAGACGTCAGCGCCGCCGTCGTCCTGAGAGATGAAACCATAACCTTTTTCTTCATTGAACCACTTAACGGTACCAGTTACGTTAGACATGAAATGTCTCCTGAAAGTTGTAAAAAAATGGGTGTGCGTAAAATTACGCCTCAGAGCCCGAAAGTAGAATCATTCATAATCGCAATCTGAGGGTGACGCTTCAGGACATCAAGCTTACATAACGTGAAGCAGTGTGAAGAAGTGTACAAGTACAAATGTTGCATAAGATAGATCTATGTTCTGTAGGGCGAGACGAATACTAACACAGGTTTATCGAGAGTGAGAACAGTGTTTTCATGACTTTTTGTAAAAACTGCGCTTGAGTTGACTCTCTGTGTTGCTGATCTAGCAAAAGTTGTGACAATTGTTTGTGCAGGCAGCGGTTTTGTTGGGGGGGGCTCAGTTCAGTAGTGAGGCAGAAGAGTGCCTTCTGTCTCCTCCTTTGGCTATCTGGTATGGGGGTGTTGATCGCTTACCTCTATTGTCTTGTTTGAACTTGAGCGATGATGTTTTTTTTGATTTGAGTGGATGAATTGCGTGGGTTGTACTTGATTTGAACCACCTTTTTACCTCGGGCATTGAAATAATGCTCCACATTTTGATTGTGTGGCTTTTTGCCCCAGTCTTCCCCAATGACAAAAATATCTGCTTTGATTTCTTTGCAAATAGACAAATAATCCAGCTCATGATAGGGCAAGACAATGTCCACACAGCGAAGTGCTTGCAGCATTTCAATACGTTGTTCAAGTGGAATAACGGGGATATTAGGTTTGTACAGTTTGACCACGTCATCAGAAGCAACGCCGACAGCAACCGTATCACCCAAGGTGGCGCAGTATTCTAATAGTGCAATGTGACCGACATGTAATAAGTCAAAAGTACCTACTGTATATACTATCATTGTATTTTTTAACTCCTGTATTAAAAAGGTTGTTTATCACTGTGGTGTTGTATGTTTTATTGTTGTTTATAATATTTTCCAAATATAAATTCCTGTTATGCCAAGTGTATAAACAGCAAGCATATAAACATTGTTTGGATTGCCAGAAAGTTTGGGTGTTTTGATTTGCGCTACATTCAAAGCGGCAAGCCCTAAGCCACTCATATACAGAATGATCGAAAATTCACCCTGACTGAACAGACCTTCAAATAAAAATATAAAAACGAGTATGAGGCTGTTGTTATCCAGCGCCAAGCCGGTGTATTTTGAATCGGAAGAAAGACCAAATACACTAAAATAGCTTAACCTTATGGCGCTGGCGGCGAGCATTAAAAAAGCCCCTAATAAAAATTCAGGCTCAAATTTTCCGTAGCTGAGTAACAGAATGGCTGGGGTGACACCATAACTTACAATGTCTATTAACACATCCAGTTGGCCGCCAAATGCGCGATCACTGCCGGTGCGACCTTGCATTCTTCGTGCGACCAGACCGTCGGCCCAGTCAAAGGCAACAGCCCAAACCATACCGATCATGGCGGCGTGGTAAAAACCCAAAATACTGAAGTAAATGGCGAATAATGTACAGGCTAAACCAGCCAGTGAACAAAGATTGGGCAGGTCTTTTACGAAGGATATAATGCTGGGTGGTACGGCCTGGTCTTCCGGGGTGTGTTGTGTCATGTTGATCCTAATGGGGATGGTTTAAATAGGTACTGTTTATTGTGTGTGTTTATTGAGCCTTATATTTTCAATAGAATGTCTTTTAATTTATGTCGTGATTTAGGCAGTCTTGTATTAAAATCATCATCAGGATGGCGATAGCCAATAGCCAAGGCGACATCACACTGATGGCCAGCCAGCTCTTTGTTACTCTGCTACTCCTAAACAATGTGATGAGTTCTTTTTTTTAGAGACAACACGGTGCAGCTGCGTTGCCTTTGGAGCGCAGCAGACCGTTTATCTAAGCGGCATCAAGCAATGAGGTGTAGAGCCTCTGGAAGAGAGCTCGTCATCAATGGATTTTATTTGTCTATTAGATGCCAATTACCTGTGAATGGCAAGGGGTATAGGAATGACAGGGAAGCCGCCGTTTTTTTTAGGCGGCCAGTGAGTGAGCACAGCCGCGAGTACATGGGGCTTAGAGCAGTTCGTTAATCTGGCCTTTATCCTTGATTCGATAGCTTCCATCAGACTGCCGTTGAGCCATCTGGCTGAGGCCATTGAGAATCGCTCTTGAAACGTTACGAGCGGGGCTGATTTTCAGATCAAGGTCATAACTACCCTCAGGTGTTAGAGTCAGTTTTCCCGTCAAAGAGAGATCACCGCCCTTGTTGCTAAGGGTAAGCTGGATGAGCTCGGCCTCGGTCTCTATCAGACCTTCTACCTGCCCCAGCTTGACCGTGGCGGGCATCGGTGTAGTGAGGCTGGCCTTGTTCCAAAAAAGGCGGCCACTGACGCTCTCAACGCCACTCTGTTTAATAATGGCATCGTCGATCACAACGCTGATCTGACCAGAGAAGGTGGCCAGCGGTAGCGGCAGCAGAGCTTCCAGTTGTTTGGCGGCGATCTCAAAGCGGGTTTCGCTTAGGTAAAGCGTTTGGCTGGCTGAAACAGCCCCATGGCCACTGCCGTGACCGCCGAGGTAGCCAAACTCCAGTTGAGAGCCGAGGCGGGCTTTGAGCAGG
>JAUZRS010000162.1 GCA_030950195.1 Gammaproteobacteria bacterium
GCAATAATGACATCTGGTTGATAGGCTTTGATTTGTGTGTGCGCTTTGCGGGCTTGTTGGCGACCAAACTGCGCCGAGGGGTGGCGTTTGGTGTCCATGTAAAATATTTTCAGCTCACATTTCCCTGCTAAGGTGTCACGAATGCCCCTTTCAATGCCGTCGTTCCACTCATAACCCGGCGCGTAAGACGAGACCCAAAAACAGCGTGCGGCTTGGCTGTTATTGCTCCAAAGCGTGAGGCCGAGCAGTAAAATGGTTAAAAGACGCTGTGAAGGTTCAGTCGGCATGGGTTTTCGGTGCAATGTTGATGGCGTTGCGCTGGGTGCGCGGACTGAGTTGATAACCGTTTTTTGCCAACAGTTGTGGGTTGGCGTAAATTTTCCAGCGTCGATTGGGAGAGATGGGGATCTGCTGTGGATCAGCCCCGTTTAAAATTTCAATGGCCACTGTGGCAGCCCATTCTCCTTGTTCTTCGGCAATTTTATTGAAGGTGACCATCGCAAAGGGTGCCATCCAGTTGTGGAAAGCCAGACTGAATTTTGTGCTCTGCTGTTGGACGAAGCTGAGCACGCTGTCTCGCTGCCAGTCGTTAATGCCACCATTGCTGCCGATAATAATAAAATCGTAATTCTGAGCGTCTTTGAAGCCCTTTTTCCACTCTTGCATCGTCTCAGCAAAATAGCCCTTTAATTGGATGCCAGCGAGAGAAAATAGACGGGAAAACTGTTTGAAATCTTTGCGAGAGGATTTGACATCTGAGGTTAGATAGAGCGCTTTTTTCGGGTTGTGTAACACCTTTTTGGCTTCGTTGATCAGTGGCTGTACCGGCGCCACTTCGATCATGCCGGTGGCGTTTTTATAAGGGTAGCCATACTCTTTAACGCTCCAGTTAATGCCACAAAAAACCACCGGAATGGAGCCGTCTTTGAGATAGGGTTTGACCAAGTATTTGGAGGCGTTGTCGTCAGAGGCGATGATCAGATCGGGTTTTGTTTGTTGGATGTAGGCCAGTGCTTTTTTTGCTTGGGCTTGAGCAAATTCGCTGGAGCGATTGCGTTTGGTGTCCAGATGAAACTCCAGTAGGTCGCATTGACCCGCTAGGCCGCTGTGGAGACCACGCCCGATGCCGTCATTCCACTCGTAATTGGGTGTGTAGGATGAGACCCACAAACAGGTGGCGGCTTGACTGCTTGCGGGTATGAGCAGAGCGAAGAACAGGCTAATCAAACGGGATTTTTTCATGGAAGTTGCTCTTAACGTTGGGGTATCCGTTCTTTATTTGGCATGGGGAAAGGAAACGCTTGTGACGGTGCTTGGCTGAATGGGTTGGTGATTTTTAAGCTTGGCATTGGGGTGTGTAAGGGCAGAGTGATTTTTTGGCTAAAGGGGCGGCGGCGACACATGTCGCGGCGCAGTCTTAGTATGGTTAGGCTGTTGTTGCTGGAGTCGATCAGCAGCTCGAAATCTTTGACTTGGGTGCAGCCGTTGCTGCTGACGGTAAAACTGATGTTGTTAGTATTGTGCTGCACGTTGTGCAAAGTGGCTATTTTTACTTCAGCCTGAGCGCTGTTTTGCAGTAGGACAAGGCAGGCGGCTGTGCTGAGAAGAGCATGAAGCTTGTTCATTTTATGTTCCGTAACAGAGGAGTGGTATGGCTTACTTTAGAGTGGATGAGTGCTTTTTTGCAAGCACAAAAAAGGGCAGGAAAAACCTGCCCTTCTGTACCCCTTTGTTTTATAAGGTGGTGCTTACAGATCAGAGGCCTGTTTAAGCGCCTTTGGTGAACTCAGGGTAGGCTTCTAGGCCACACTCAGAGAGATCAACACCGTTGTGTTCTTCTTCTTCGCTGACCCGAATGCCCATCACCATTTTGAGCAGCATCCAGACGATGAAGCTGGCAATAAAGACCCAAGCGAAGATGGTTCCGATGCCCAGCAGTTGCGCGCTGAAGTTGGCATCGGTGTTGGTCAACGGTACCGCTAATAATCCCCAAATACCGACCACACCATGCACCGAGATGGCACCGACAGGATCATCCAGCTTGAGTTTGTCTAGGCTGATAATGGAGAAGACCACGATAATGCCACCCACCGCACCGATCAGGGTGGCGGTCAGCGGAGCAGGGGTCAGAGGTTCGGCGGTGATCGCCACCAGACCAGCCAGAGCGCCGTTGAGTGCCATGGTCAGATCCGCTTTGCCAAACAGCAGTTGCGCGGTCAGCAAGGCAGCAACCACACCACCGGCAGCGGCCATATTGGTGTTAACGAAAATCAGTGCCACGGCGTTGGCGTTGTCAACCGTGGAGAGTTGCAGTTGAGAGCCGCCATTGAAACCGAACCAACCCAGCCAGAGGATAAAGGTACCGAGGGTTGCCAGAGGTAAGTTAGCCCCAGGAATAGCGTGAACTGAACCGTCTTTGCCGTATTTGCCTTTACGCGCACCGAGCAACAGCACACCTGCTAGAGCCGCAGCGGCACCGGCCATGTGAACCACACCAGAACCGGCAAAATCTTGGAAGCCCGCTTCTTGCAAGAAACCACCGCCCCATTTCCAGTAGCCTTCAACAGGGTAAATAAAGCCGGTGAAAACCACGGCGAACAGCAGAAAGGCCCACAGTTTCATTCGTTCTGCAACGGCACCGGAGACAATCGACATGGCAGTGGCGACAAACACCACTTGGAAGAAGAAATCTGACATTTTGGAGTAGTAAGGTGCATCATCGCCACCGGCAGTAACCTGAGCAGCGGTGTTTTCTGCGCCGATCAGAGAGCCGAAGCTAGGGAAAATACCGCCATCGGTACCGCCGCCGTACATGATTTGATAGCCGACCAGCAGGTACATAATGCACGAAATGGCAAACAGTGAAATGTTTTTGGTCAAAATTTCAGCGGTGTTTTTGGAACGAACCAGACCGGCTTCCAGCATGGAAAAACCAGCGGCCATCCACATCACCAGTGCGCCGGACATCAAGAAATAGAATGTATCTAGGGCATAACTTAACTCTTTAACAGCTTCCACAATCGCTCTCCTATAGGGCTTCAGGACCTGATTCACCGGTACGGATGCGCACAACCTGTTCAAGGGGTTGGACGAAGATTTTGCCATCACCGATTTTGCCGGAGTTGGCCGCACCACGAATGGCTTCGATCACTTGATCCACTTGAGATGCTTCTACGGCAGCTTCAATGCGGACTTTGGGTAGAAAATCCACCACGTATTCAGCGCCACGGTAGAGTTCGGTGTGGCCTTTTTGACGACCAAACCCTTTGACTTCCGTAACGGTTACGCCTTTCACACCAATCTCTGAGAGTGCTTCACGCACATCATCGAGTTTGAAAGGCTTGATAATCGCAGTAACTAGTTTCATGAGTTTTTATCCTCTTCGGTGCTAAAAAAAGTGGGGGCTAAGCTAAGCCCCCTTGTCTGTTATTTCACTTCAAAGTCGATGCCATAGCTGACATACAAACGGGGGGTATCATCGCCATCAATGTCATTTTTACTCAGACCCAATGTCAGGCTGTCAGCAGGGCTGTAGCTCAAATCAATATGGGTGTAATCACCAGCGCCACCATCAAAAGCTGCATTGCCGAAAGTGAGGCTTACACCTGCGTATTCAGCACCGAGGGTGGTGTAGGTGGTTTTGTTTTCAGAGTCATTAGCGACAGAGGCAGAGACAGGGCCGAAACCAACGCTGGCATACAACTCATTGAAGTTGGCCGCATCATTTTGTGGGTAAGCATAGGCAATGGCACCCACATCAACACTCACACCACTGAATTCAGTGCTGTAACCGGCATAAAGGTCGGTTTCAGCACTGCCGGTGCCGCCTTCGCTGGACTGCCACAAGCCGGCGTAGATACCGCTTTCATGGCTGAAATCCAGACCGCCGTAAATGGCAGGGCCTTCATTGCTGAGGCTGATACCACGCCAGAGGTAGTTGGAGGTGGCACCAAAGTTGGCGCTCACTTCAGCAGCAGCAGGGGTGGCGATGGCGGACAAAACCAAGGCAGAAAGGATCAGGGGGGTGTGTAACAGTTTCATACTTACTCTCACTATTTTTGTAGGGGTTAAAAGACAGCGCGAGTATATAAGCATTTATTGTGCCCATATTTTTTATTAAATATAAACAATGTCTTAGCTGTATTTTTTCTAGGCCTTTCGGTTGTTACGCACTGTATTGACTCGATTGATTGCTCTTTTGCACCGTTGTGACGCACTGTTTTGGAGCAAAACAGAGCAGAGGAATTAAGAGGATTGAGGTAAACTCGTAACATTGATAAAGAGGAGATAAGTTGTGATTGACCCACGTATTTTGGATCAGCTTGGCTCAAAATTGAGTGAGCTGTTGCCCAGCGGTGCCGGTGTTTTAAAAGAGGATGTGGAGCGAAACATGCGCGCCAATGTGCAAGCGATTTTTGCGCGTATGGATTTAGTCAGTGGTGAGGAGTTTGCAGTGCAGAGTGCCTTGCTGGAGCGCACCCGCTTGAAACTGGATAATTTGGAGCAGCGCGTTACAGAGCTGGAACAGGCGTTGTTGCAGCAAAACAAAGCGTAGGTTTGGCACAACCTCATTGAACGGAAAGCCTCCCGATGTCTGGGAGGCTGTTTTATGCCTGTCCCTAAAGGGAGCTTTTTAAAAAAATGGAAAACGAATGACGCAAAAACCCTTGATTCGGGTGCGGGATCTGAGTCGTTATTATCACGGCTTGTGTGCCGTTGATCAGATCAGTTTTGAGCTGTATCGCGGTGAAGTGTTGGGGTTTTTAGGCCCGAATGGCGCAGGTAAATCCACCGTGATGCGCATGTTGTCTGGCAACTTAGCGCCTTCGGCTGGTTCGATTCAGATTCATGACCTTGATCTGCTGGCAGAGCCGAAGCAGGCCAAACGGCATCTGGGCTTTTTGCCGCAAAACCCGCCGCTCTATTTGGATATGACCGTGGATGAATTTTTACGCTTTTGTGCCAAATTGCATCGCATTTCTGCTACGCGCTTGGAAGATGCGCTTTATGAGGTCAAACAACGCTGTGGGTTGGCTGAAGTGGGGTCGCGTTTGATTGGCACTCTCTCCAAAGGCTATCAACAACGCATCGGCATTGCTCAAGCGGTGATTCACAAACCGGCGGTGATCGTTTTGGATGAGCCGACGGTGGGGCTTGATCCGATTCAGATTCGGGACATTCGCCAACTGATCAAAGAGCTGGGGCGTGAGCATGGGGTGATTCTCTCCACCCATATTTTGCCCGAGGTGCAGGCCACCTGTAGCCGCGTGCAAATTATCCATCGCGGCCAGTTGGTCTTTAACGAGCAGATGCAGCGTTTGACCGATGATTTCCCCACCACCCATTTAAATGTGCGCTTGGGGGCAATGGCGGATCTGGAATTGATTTACTCAATGGAGGGAGTCGAAGGGGTGCAGCCGAAAGCAGATGGGCGTTTGATTATCGAGATTGATCCCGAACACAATCCTGCCAGCCGTCTGGCCAGTTTGGCGGTGCAGAAGGGTTGGGGTGTGTTTGAAATTTCGCCACAACGGCAATCGTTGGAGCAGGTGTTTGTGGGGCTGACCTGTCAGGAGCAGAGCGCATGATCTTTACCGTGGCGCAACGTGAGTTAAAAGTGCTGTTTCTCTCCCCCTTGGCGTGGGTGGTATTGGCGCTGGTGCAGTTTATTGTTGCCTATCTTTTTTTGCTTCATCTGGATCAATATCTGCTCATTCAGCCACAATTGGCCACGTTGGATAATCCGCCTGGGGTGAGTGAATATCTGATTGCCCGTCTGTTTTTGCCTGCGTCGAGTATCTATTTGATGGTGATGCCGCTGTTGACCATGCGCCTGATCTCCGAGGAGTTACAGAGTGGCAGTTTTGCTCTGTTGCTGAGCGCGCCGATCTCCATGACGGAGATTGTGCTGGGTAAATATTTAGCTTTGATGGGGCTGTTGAGTTTGATGCTGCTGTTGACGGCGTTGATGCCGTTGTCGTTGTTAATGGTGGTGCCCGTGGATCTGGCCGCTTTGGCGCTGGCGGTGTTGGGGTGTTGGTTGCTGTTGGCGGCCTTTGCGGCCATCGGTCTCTATTTTTCCAGCTTAACCGCTCAGCCATTGTTGGCCGCAGTGGGTGCCTTTGCGTTGCTGTTGTTTCTCTGGTTGATTAACGCCACGGGTCAGAGTGAGGGGGCGGAGCTGTTGGATTATTTGGCGCTGTCGGCGCATTTGAGGGGCTTTTTGAGCGGCGTGTTGCAGAGTGTGGATCTGATCTATTACCTGTTGTTGGTGGTGGCCTTTCTTGGCTTGGCCATTCGTCGTCTGGATAATATGAGGTTGAACGATTAAATGAAAGCCGTTCTGAAGCCGCGCTCTCAACGTGGGCAAAATGTTGTGTTTTATCTGTTGTTTGCCCTTTTGTTGGGGGGGTTGGCGTGGTTGAGTACCGTGTACTCGTGGCAGTGGGATCTAAGCCGGGATGGCCGCAACAGTTTGAGTCAGACCAGTGTGGAGCTGTTGCAGACCTTGAGCGAACCGGTGCAGGTGACGGTCTATCTTGGCCCCGATGAGGTGACGCGCAAAGCGATTCAAGATCTGATCAGCCGTTACCAGCGTTTGAAAGCGGACATCAGTTTGACCTTTATCAATCCTGAAACCTCACCGGCGTTGGCGCGAGAGTTGGGTATCGCGCAAGGTGGTGAGCTGTTTATTGATTATCAGCAGCGTCAACAGCGTTTGCAGCGTCTGGATGAACGTAGCTTTAGCAATGCGCTGTTGCGTTTGGCTCAGCCAGAGCCGCGTTGGCTGGTGTTTATTGAGGGACATGGCGAACGTGATCCACTGGGCAAAGCCAATTTTGATTATTTTGAGTTGGGTCGTCGGCTGCAAGCTCGGGGATTTCAGCTGCAACGTCTCAATTTGATCACTCAGCCACAGATTCCCGATAACACAAATCTGCTGGTGTTGGCTTCGCCGCAGAGCGCCTATCTGCCTGGTGAGGTGGCGCTGTTGCAGAGCTATTTGCAACGGGGCGGCAATCTGCTTTGGTTGAGTGAACCCAACAGCGACGACGGTTTGCAGCGATTGGCCACGGAGCTGGACATTGAACGTCTGCCGGGGGTGATTGTGGATGCCAGCGGCACGCTGTTTGGCATTGATTCACCGGATTTTGCTTTGGTCAGTGAATACGGTGATCATGCCATCACCGCCCCTTTACAGACGGTGTCTCTGTTCCCGCAGGCGCAGGCGTTGCAGGCCAAGCAACCGAGTGGCTGGCAAGTACAGACGCTGTTGCAGACCTTGCCCCGCAGTTGGACGGAGTTAAGCCCCATTGAGGGTGAGATCGGTTTTGATGAGGGCAGCGATGAACGTGCGGGGCCGCTCAGTTTGGGCTTGGTTTTGCAGCGCCCTTTGCCCAATCAGCGTGAGCAGCAGCGAGTGGTGGTGATCGGTGATGGTGATTTTCTCGCCAATCAATATCTGGGCAACGGCGGTAATTTGGAGCTGGGGTCGCGCCTCTTCAGTTGGTTGACGGAGAAGGATAATCTGTTACAGATCTCCATGCCGAAAGCGGCGGACAGCCAGTTGCAGTTGAGTTCGTGGCAGATTGCTCTGATCGGCTTTGGTTTTTTTCTGCTGTTGCCAGCGGGGTTGTTGTTGGCCGGGTTTATGATTGTCTGGCGACGACGGCGTGTTGTGAGTGAGGTCGCGGGTGATTAGGCGATGAAGATGGACAAACGCAGTTGGCTTAATCTGCTTATTTTTGTGGTGTTGTTGCAGTTGGGGGTGTTGATCTATCTGAGTCGGGTGATGGAGCAGCGGCCTGAGCCGCCTCTGATTGGGTTAGACCGTGAGCTTGAGTCGTTGCTGTTTCAACCGCTGGCTGGAGAGCGCATGGTTGTGCAACGCCAAGCGGGGCGCTGGTGGTTGCAAGAGCCGTTTCACGCCCCTGCTGATCCGTTGCGGATTGAGGCGGCGTTGGCCATCAGGCAGGCAGAGGTGCGCTCGCAGTACCCCATCGAGGGCTTAAATTTAGTTGAATTTGGCTTGCAGCCGCCTCGGGCGGTGTTGCAGTTGGGTGAGGTGTCATTGGCTTTTGGCGATAAAAGCCCCAGTGGAAAACGTTATGTGAGGCTCGATCAGACGTTGTTTCTGTTGGATGATGTTTATTTGCCGTTGTGGGCAGGCGGTGGGCGAGAGTTGGTGCAGCGTCGTCCCTTTGAGCCGACGGCGAGCTTGATCTCCATTGAAACCCCGTACATTCAGATCGAAAAAAAGGCGGGTTTGTGGTCTTTGAGCAGCACACAAGCGCCTGCTTTGGCGGCGGAGCAGTTGGCGGAGTCGTGGCGTTTTGCGCTGGCGGAGGCGGTGTTGCCTTTTAGCGGTGAGGCAACGGGGGCGCGGCTTATTTTACGCAGCGAAACTCAAAGCTGGCGTTATCGGGTGGTGAACGAAGAACCGTTGACGCTGGTGCCAGAGGGGGCGGATTATCAACTGCGTTTCAGTGCGGCTTTGAGTCGTGAGTTGTTGTTTTTGCCTCAGCGGGCTGAGGCTTTTTTGGATCAGTAAGGGAGCCGCGTTTTTTGGGTGCTTTAATTCAGTTGTTTTTTCAAAACTGCCCCTTTCAGGCATCTGTTAAAAATAAAATTAATGTTCACCGGAAACCCTAAAAGGCTCAACGCCCCTGAATTTAATGCACTATAAATCAAAGTCACCGTTAAGAATAAAGTTTTGTAACAGTTTAGCCGTCTGCATATTTACTTTAAATATGCTTAAATTTTCACCTGCTTGCTTCTCAAAATAAGCTTTGGCTTTGGTTCTATCTACGTTATTTTTTAAGGCATCAAAACGCCCAAACTCGTTTATATTGGCATCTGTCACAGATGAATTTACAATGGCATTCAGTTTATCTCTAAACTCAGCGGCATCGGCTGACAATAAATCAACCAATGCACTGACTTGACTGTTGTGGGCGTTACTTTGATATTCGGTGATGTAGTCTCTAAAGGTTTTATCCGCCTGAGGGGTGATCTCGCCGCGTTGCACATCGCGGAGAAAAATTTCGGCAACTTTTTGTTCTTCTTGGGTGAGGCTGGCAAACGACTGATGTAATTCGTCGAGGATTTTTTCAACGTCAACTTCACCAGAAAGCAAGGCTTTAAGGTATTTATCAAAGCGACTATTCATATAATCTGCATCGATTTTTCCCGTATCAATTTCAGTGAGGTGGCCGTCAATGTCAAACGGTACATCCTCAATACCGCCGCCACTGCCTTCGCCACTGCTGGCTAATTCTTTATAACGCAACGCCAACACCAGATAGGTATTTTCATCAAGCTCAAGCGTGTTGTCGTCTTCCCACACAAAGCCTTGAATTTTGGCGGCTTCTAAAGACTCATTATACAAGCGAAACAGCTTCGCAAACTGCCCGCGTTCTGCGCTGTTATCGGGCAGTTTTTCAAAATTATTGATACCTGCATTGGCAAACAAGGCGCGCATCTCCGTAAAGGCTTCATTCATTTTTTTCATGTTGGTATCAAGCTGATCGGCAAATAAACCGATGGGCTTGTCACCAGAATACAATTTAACCGCTTCAGCAATGTTGCGTTTCATGCTGTGTGGATAACGATAATAGCGAATTGTGCCAAACGGTTTGTCGGAGCCAAACAGGCGGTTGGTGCGTGAAAATGCCTGAATAATATTTTCATAGGTCAGTACTTTGTCCAGATACAAGGTGTTGAGCCATTTGGAATCAAAACCTGTCAGCATTTGATCCACCACAATCAGCAGGCCAAGCTGTTTCTCAGGTGACTTGATAATGCGTAGATACGGTTTTTTATGTGCTAAACGTGCGGATAAATCTTTTTTAAATTTTGCGTAACTGCCTAAGTCAAACGACTGTTCATAGCGTTGGTTGTAGTCGTCGATGATTTCTATCAAGCCATCTTGTTTAAATTTGCTACTGGTCTGGTAATCCTCGCCTTCGTTGAGTTGTGGATCAAACAAGGCGGTTATTTTCAGATCAGGCTGGGCTTGTTTGATGCGACGATAATAATCAATCGCATCGGCAATGTTGTGCGTGGCTAAAATGGCATGAAACTTGTTGTCTTGGCTCAGCGTGATCCAGTTATCCAGAATGTCGGCAACCACCTGTTTTTTATGGGGTTCACCGTATTGGGATTGGGGTATTTCATCCTCTATGCCTTTTTCATAGTTGCCTGAATCATGTTTGAAACCTGCCATTGGCACATCATTCAGGTAACGATTAAAAATGGTTTTTTTCTTGTCATCGGCAAAGGCTTCGCTTTCGCTACTCGCTTTGGCTTTTAACAAACCCACGGCACGGCGTAAGTCTTTGTCTTTAAAGGTGCTGATCATATAAGGATCAAAACCCAAGACATTTTTATCACGAATGCCATCGGCAATGCTGTAACGGTGCAACTCATCCCCAAACACAGTGCTGGTGGTGTTCTTTTTCTTTTGGTTTTCTATTTGGATGGGCGTACCCGTAAAGCCAAAAAATATCGCCGAGGGAAAGGTTTTTTTAATGGTGATGAGCATATCGCCAAAGGTCGAGCGGTGTGCTTCATCGACAATAAACACCAGTCGCTTGGCGTTAATCTGTTCAATATCGTCACTTTGCAGTACGCCATCGTCCTCGTTGATATTGCTCATTTTCTGAATCGAACTCACAATCAAGGTGTTGGCAGGGTCGTTACTTTTTAATTTGGTGATTAGCACATGGGTGTTTTCAGTGGCTTGCACGTCTTGGTTGTCGCCTGCAAAGCTTCTATATTCACGCAAGGATTGCACGCCCAACTCAATGCGATCCATTAAAAACACCACTTTATCCGCATTTTTTGATTGGGCAATCAGTTGTGCCGATTTAAAGCTGGTCATGGTTTTACCTGAGCCAGTGGTGTGCCACACATAACCGCCCAATTGATTGTGCTTATTAAAACTCTCCGCCCAGTGGGTTTTAGCGACCTTATCAGAAATGGCATGGGCAGCGTAATACTGATAACTACGCATCACCTTCAGCACCCCATCCGAGCCATCGGCAACGGTGTAAAAACCAATCAGCTGGTGTGCCATCGGGATCGACAACAAGGTCGAGGCAATATCCTTCCAATCATTTACAGGCTCGTTATTAAAATCAGCCCAATGAAAAAAGTAATCCTTATTAAAATGCCCTTCTTGTCCCGCATTGGCAAAGTACAGCGTGTCACTGGGCGACATCGCCACAAATACCTGCACCAAGGCAAACAAACCCGTAAACACGCCTTCGTCCGTATATTTTTCGATTTGATTGGTGGCGTGGCTGACGGGGACACCGCTGCGTTTAAGCTCGATATGAATCATGGGCAACCCGTTAATCAACAGCATTAAATCGCCACGGCGATCACGCATGAGTTGGGATTTTTTAGCGGCATTTTTATTAAAGCGGGGTTGTTGCACGATTTGATAACGGCTACGCCCAGCGGCAATGGCTTGGCGGTCGTAAATCTCTAGGCTGATTTCTTTACCCAAGTGTTGCTGGTCGGCGGGATTATCGCGGGTGATGTTGACGGTTTTGCCGTTAATAAAGCCATTGAGTTTAAGCGGCGTTTTAAGCTCGCGAATTTGCTCAATAATCTGCTGCATTTCGCTGCTGCTTAGCGGTACATCGTTTAAGCGATCAATGCCTGAATTGTTGTTGAACAGAATATCCGCCCAGTTCTGCAATAAATCCGCTTCGGTGGGGTTTTTAAGCACTTGCGATTCCCAGCCCTTATTGCTTAATACGGCAATCAGGGCGGCTTCAAAATCGGCTTCTTGGTTAAATTCAGTCATCACATGCTCCTGCACTCTCGTTCCTACGCGGGAGCGAGGGAACGAGAAACGTTTTTAAAAGCAGAATCAACAAGTCACCCTCTGCTTACGATAATCATTTTCTTGAACAAAGGACGTTTTAAGGTTTCCTCTGCTTTATTGATTGAATGAATACAGGACTTAATCCATTCTTTTTGATTTATTTTTTAAAAATCCAAGTCATAACCCTGCTCTTTTGCCAGTTGTGATATAAATATTCGGGTAGATCGTCCGTTGCCTTCACGAAAAGGATGCGCCAGATCAAGCGTTGAGTGCAGATCAGCTAAACCATCAACGTACTTTTCTTTATTGTTTACAGACTGAGCCAAAGCTTTTATACGCTCTGGCAGCTCCTTATCAAACAAATAATCCATCTGTAAAGGGTCTGCAAAAAGGGTACTGCCTTTATTCATGGCGAAGCCACGAATAACCCCTGCATGAGTGCTTGAATCTTGAAATAAATGTTGATGAATTTCAGAAAGGTGTTTTAAATCAAAGTCACCCTTAATAGGGTTAAGTGCTAGCTGCTTTGCTCTAATATCTGAAAATTGTCTACCCACCGTATCACGCTCTGACTCGGGCACACCGATTAGCTTATCCTCAAAAAGAGAAGGAAATTTTGAATTCTGCACGCTTTATTTCAAGCCATGATGGGCTTTAAGTAGTGCTATTTCCTCTTCAATCGTGATTTCGCCAAGAACTTGCCTTTTTTGTAATTCATAAGCATACCCCCCCTCTACAGATAATGG
>JAUZRS010000163.1 GCA_030950195.1 Gammaproteobacteria bacterium
GATATGTTTCTTCAACAAGGGTTGCAAAAGGCCAGTGGTCGTTCAGGTATGCAGTTGAATCAGGCGCGAGTGGAAGGTGGCAAGTTGCATTTTGCTGTTTCGCCGCTGGATAAGTGATGACGAAGGTTTAGTTGCCATTCAACAAACGTTTCATTTGATTGAGTTCCGATTCGGCAATATTGAGCATTTCTAAACTTTTTTTCGGTGCCAAGGTGCCAAGGGAGAGCTTTTGAAAGGCGGGTAGATCAATCAGGCGAGGGTGCTTGCCCATTTCAGAAGTGCCGATGTAGCTGTGCAGTTGTGCTACCAAGACAATGTCGCAGTAATCGGCGCTCTTTTGTGAGTCTCGCTGCCACTGTTCCGACTCCAGCGCCACTTCGATTAAATCGTCGTCGAAATTCCATTTTTTCAATACCATTGCACCTAAAGGGGCGCGTAACTTTTCTAAACAATGGTCAAGGTGAGCACTCTTTGTGGCCAGTTCTGGATTGGCATCGGCAAAAGCGAAAATGGCAAGGCAGCCCACATCGTGAGTGAGACCCGCCAGCAAAGCTCGGTTGGGATCTAGGTTGGGTACCTGTTTGGCAATTACTGCACTGAGGGCGGCGACTTGGGTACTGTGGTGCCAAAGAGCCACCATGCGTTTTTTTAACGGCGCTGATTTTGTTTTAAACAGCCGTCGCATGGCCAAACTGGTGACCAGATCGCGGGTAAAATTCAGCCCCATTCGTGTGATGGCATCAAGGCAGCTGCTGACCTGCACATTGCCTCGGTTGAGGACGCTGTTGGCAATTTCGAGCAGATGGCCGGTGATGGCAGGATCCGCTTGGATCAATTTTGCAATCTGCTCTAGGCTGATGGTGGGATTGTTGACGGCGTTGCTGATGCGAATGGCTAAGGCCGGTAAGGACGGTGTTTCCAGTTGGCCATTTAGGTACTGTTGAAACAGGGCTTGGAATAACGGATTGTCTGGAATCTCATCTGCTTGGCCGCTCAATGTGGTATCAGCCCCAATGGTTTCGAGGGGCGGTGGTGCGGGTTCTTGACGTTGGATTTTTTCCAGCAGGGGTTTGTTGATGTCAATTAAGTGGATGTCGGAGAGGGTGGTTAAGCTGAGCTGACGTGGTGGGTTGCTGGCCAAGGCGTGATTGGCTGCTGCGGTGTTGCTGACCAAATAGGTCTGTTTTTTATTTGTTTCATTTAATAATACTTCGCCGTCGAGCAGAAATAACAGGTGGTGTTGTGAGTCGCCTTCAATTTGCAGTTGTTTGCCTGCGGGGCATTCGATCAGCTTGCTCTGTTGGGTCAGTTGCAGTAAGGATTTTTGATCCAGTTCCTTAAGGGGGGTGAGTTTCTGTAAGGCGTGCAGGGTGAGTTTAAATGCGGTCGCAGTTGCCATAGTGTCTTTCGCCTTTCTGAGGAGTGATTTCCTCAGATGAGAATTACAATATGTAAGCCAGATTACGCCTCAGTGGTGGAAATAACTGGCGTTAAGCTAAGCGCTGGCACTGTCGGCTTGTTTTACGGTTTGGATTGGCAGGGGTTGTTCATCCGTTTGATTTTTGAGTATTAAAGCTTTTCGATAGGCTTCGAGTGCTTCATCGTGTCGGTTGTCTTCTGCTAGAGCCACGCCAAGGTTGTGCCAGATA
>JAUZRS010000164.1 GCA_030950195.1 Gammaproteobacteria bacterium
ATATTAATTGGTTATTATTTAAAAAGGAATTGAAAAAATATGTCTTTTTAGTGTAACTACTTTTATTTTTCCAAAAGATTAATAAACTAAAATAGATTCAAATCAATTATAATGGTAGTAGAAACAATGATTTCAACAACAGGTTTATTAGGTGTGGGAGCTGGTTTAGCTTTAGGATTAGCTGCAATTGGTACAGGACAGGTAAATTACATGAGTTTGGGTGATTTAACAACACAGATTGCCCTGCATGACGGCGAATTGAGCGCCGTGCAGCAGAAGCAGTTGCTGCAACAGACCGATGCTGATTTAGCGAGGCTTTCTCTTGCCTCCGTTCTACTGCTCTCCTTGGGGATGATCTGGTCTTGGCGTGTGTTGGAATTTCCCGCTGATGAGCGATCTTTGATAAACGCCTTGATGGGTGTGTTTTTTCTTGGTGTGCTGCTGCGGGTGTTTGCCTTCATCAGCCTTAAAAAATCGTTTTACCATATTTATCCGGTACGCTGGCGAAAGTTCTTTTTTAGCGGTGTGGTGTTGACGGCGGCAACTTGGGGGCTGTTTGTCGGTGTGTTGATTGTACAGTTTGGTTTTGGTTGGCAATCTTGGATTTATATGATGGCGAGTGCCGGTGTAGGGGTGGGCGGTGCGCTGAATTTTTGCATGTGGAAAAAATTGGCTGTTTTCCATGTACTGCTGGTGTTTAGCCCGTTGTTGCTGGTCTATCTCTGGTTGGGTGGTGACCCAGGCTACAGCGCCTTGTTAGCAGGCGGCCTCTATCTGTTGCTGCTGTTTGTCCATATTAACTACTGGAACCGCCGTTATTGGGATTCTTTAATTCATGTGCAGTTATTGAAAAACATCGGTGACGAGTTGGAAGCCTCCAATTTGCGCCTCTACACCTCGGCGACAACGGATGCCTTAACGGGCTTGGCCAATCGAGTGCGTTTGGATGAACAGTTTGATTCTTTGCATGCGCTCTATCAACGCCATGAAACGTTGTATTCGGTGGTGATGGTGGATTTGGATCATTTTAAACGCATCAATGATCGTTTTGGCCATCATGTGGGCGATGAAGTGCTCTGTTTTGCCGCACATCAGTTTAAGAAAGGCATGCGCACCAGTGATTTAGTGGGACGCTGGGGCGGTGAGGAATTTTTATTGCTGCTGCCGGAAAGTGGAGCCGAAGGTGCTTATCGTTTGGCTGAGAGCCTGCGTTTGAAGTTGTGTAAAAACAGTCATTCTGCTGCGGGAGTGGTAACGGCGAGCTTTGGTGTCTCTGTGGTGCAGCCAGAGGACAGCATTGATGATCTGCTGAAACGAGCGGATCGAGCGTTGTATTTGGCCAAACAGAGTGGCCGTAATCGGGTCTGTCTGGCAGGGGAGCACTCTTTGCCAGAGGGAGACT
>JAUZRS010000165.1 GCA_030950195.1 Gammaproteobacteria bacterium
GGGGTTGAGGCTGTTGGCAGGGGCGATAAAATCGGCGGGAATCAGCCGCGTGCCTTGATGAATCAGTTGATAATAGGCGTGTTGGCCGTTGGTGCCCGGGCTGCCCCAGATGATCGGGCCGGTGTCGTAATCGACGGGGTTGCCCTCGCGGTCGGTGCGTTTGCCGTTGCTCTCCATGTCGCCTTGTTGAAAGTAGTCGGCAAAATAGCGCAAATATTGGTCGTAGGGCAGCAGGACGTGGCTCTGTGCGCCAAAAAAATTGATGTACCAGACCCCGATCAGGGCCATGATCACCGGCAGATTCTGCTCCAGTGGCGTGGTGCGAAAATGTTCGTCCATTTGGTGCGCGCCGTCGAGCAGCTCTTCAAATTGATCCATGCCAAGATTGAGGGCGATGCTCAGACCCACCGATGACCAGAGCGAGTAACGCCCACCCACCCAGTCCCAGAACTCAAATACGCAGTCGGGGTTGATGCCAAATTTTGCCGTGGCTTCTAAATTGGTGCTGACGGCAACAAAGTGTTTGGCTAGATGCTGTTCTTCTTTGGCGCTGGCCAAAAACCAGTCGCGTACTGCATGGGCGTTGGTGAGGGTCTCCTGAGTGGTGAAGGTTTTGGAGACCACCACCACTAAGGTGGTGGCGGGGTTGAGGTTTTTTAGGGTCTCGCTGACGTGAGTGCCATCGACGTTGGAGACAAAATGCACTTTTGGCCCTTGGGCGTACTGCTTCAGCGCCTCACAGACCATCAGAGGCCCCAGATCAGAGCCGCCAATGCCGATGTTGATCACATCGGTGATGGTTTGGCCGTCGTAACCGAGCCACTTGCCGCTGCGAACTTGATCGCTGAAGTGGCGCATCTGCTTGAGTACCCTCTGCACGTCCGGCATCACGTCTTTGCCATCGACAAACACAGGTCGGTTGCTGCGGTTGCGCAGGGCGCTGTGCAGCACGGCACGGTTCTCGGTGTTGTTGATTTTATCGCCGTTGAACTGGCGTTCGATCCAGTGAGGTAGGTCGCACTCTTGGGCTAAGTTGAGCAGTTTGCTGAGGGTCTCTTCGTTGATGCGGTTTTTGGAAAAATCGAGCAGCAGGTCATCAAAGGTAAGGGAGAATGTTTTAAAGCGGTTGGGGTTTTGGGCGAAAAGTTCGCGCAGGGTGAGGGTTTCGATCTCATTTTTATGCTGGGCAAGTGCTTGCCAAGCGGGGCTGTTTTTGAGTTTGGACATGGGGCGCGATCTTCCTTTGGTGGCTGGGAAATTTTTTCATGTTTTAGCACACTGTCCCTTAAACGGAAAGAGTCAGGCTTTTTATTTGTGGGTGGCGTACAATTTGCGCGCCGGTTTGGGTGTCTTCTGTTTTATTTCAAAGCCACTCAGCGTTTAATTCAAGCCGTTGGGAAGGTGTTAAAACATGCGTATTTTATTTGTTGCCAGTGAAGTGCATCCGTTGATTAAAACCGGTGGTTTGGCCGATGTTGCCGGTCATTTGCCACCGGCGCTGCTGGCGCAAGGTGAAGACATTCGCATTGTGATGCCTGCTTATCGTGCCGCACTGCAAGGATTAGAGCAGATTGAGGTGGTGGCGGAGTTGTTTCTATTGGGTGCAGCTCAGCCGGTAGAAATTTTGCAAAGCATCTTGCCGGGTACGGCGGTGCCGATTTATTTGGTTCGTTGTCCACAATATTTTGATCGTGAGGGCGGTCCTTATGCCGACAGCGAGGGCAATGATTGGACGGACAACGCGGCTCGTTTTACCCTTTTTGCCCGTGCGGTGGTGGAGCTGGCGCAAAATCGAGCGGCTTTGGAGTGGCAGCCGGATTTGGTGCACTGCAATGATTGGCAGACAGGGTTGGTGCCCGCGCTGCTCAAACGTGAGGCCGATGCGCCGAAAACGTTGTTTACCATTCATAATTTGGCTTATCAGGGGCTGTTTTCTTGGCAGACCTTTCAGTCGTTGCAATTGCCGCGCGATTTTTGGGGAATGGAGGCAATGGAGTTTTATGGCCACT
Organism: Gammaproteobacteria bacterium; assembly: GCA_030950195.1. Taxonomy (GTDB): domain Bacteria; phylum Pseudomonadota; class Gammaproteobacteria; order JAUZRS01; family JAUZRS01; genus JAUZRS01. The sequence continues at coordinate 2,010 of JAUZRS010000165.1, forward strand.
TCTCTTTTATGAAAGGCGGTTTGGTTTATGCCGATCACCTCACCACAGTCAGTCCACAATACGCTGAGGAAATTTTAACCCCAGAGTACGGTTACGGTTTGGAAGGCCTGTTGCGCAGTCGTGTTGATGATCTGTCGGGCATTTTGAATGGAGTGGAGTATGAGATCTGGAACCCAGAACACGATGAAGCCATTGCGGTTAATTACGGTGTGGAGAGTTTGGCGCTGAAGGCCGAAAACAAACGTGCGTTGCAGCATGAGTACCGTCTTGATGACGAGCCAGATAAACCGCTGATCGCCTATGTGGGGCGCTTGGCGGATCAGAAAGGGGTGGATCTGATTTTGTCTGGACTGCCGTCGATGGTGGAGCATTTGGGAATGCAGGTGTTGCTTCTGGGCAGTGGACGGCGTGATCTTGAGGAGGCGTTGTGGGTCGTGGGGGATCGTTATCCAGGGCAGGTGGCGACCTATGTGGGCTTCAGTGAAGATCGAGTGCATCGCATTAAAGCGGGAGCCGATATGTTCTTGATGCCGTCTCGGTTTGAGCCTTGCGGTCTGAATCAAATTTACAGTTTACGTTACGGTACGGTGCCGATTGTGAGAGCGGTAGGTGGGTTGATGGATACGGTGGTGGATGCGTCTTCTGATGCAGTGGAGAAGGGCGTTGCAACGGGTTTTCACTTCAGTTCTGCCAATGCCGGTGATATGTTGTACTGCGTGGGGCGAGCCTGTGAACTCTACTGGGATCAACCTGATCTATGGCGTAAGTTGATGATTAATGGTATGCGGCAGGATTTTAGTTGGCAACAGGGTGCCAAGCATTATTGTGAGCTTTATCGCCAGATTGTGGGACGGGAAAAAGCATAATTGTGGCAATTTGGCAGAAAACGTGTTGTATTTAGATTTCGTTGCACCTGATTTAAGGAAGGAGGCACTGATTAGGCTGAATTGGGTGTTGTTTTGGACTGTTTTTTTGCGTTAAGACCAAGGGGTTTTCAGTGAATTTATTTCAGCTGCCGTTACTCGTTTTTTTGATCGCGGTTCTGCCGTTGATGTCTGCCTGTTCCACAACGGCTTCCAGCAGTGATGCACGCAGTTTAGACGCTAAGGTATTGAGTGGTTTGACCGCCGATGCCAAAGCGGGAAAAGAAAGTATTAAGCAAGATGCCATGTTGGCTCAGGTGAGTTCCAATGGCTCGTTAACGGTGGACAGCAGCACCGCGCAGCTGTTGGCAAAAGCGGCTAGCAGCAAGAGAGAGATGTACCGTATTGGGGTGGATGATAAAATTCAGATTACGGTCAGAGGTAATCCTGACTTGGATGTGACGGTGCCGGTGCGACCCGATGGCAAAATATCCATGCCATTGGTTGGGGATATTTTGGTGGGCGGACGAACCCCCAAAGAGGTCTCTAAAATTATCTCCAACTACTTGTCAAAATACCTTAGAAATCCCAATGCAACGGTGATTATGACCCAGCTACGCAGTCATGAATATCTGCGCAGAGTGAGAATTACCGGCGCTGTAACCAGCCCTTCTTCCATGCCCTACCGTGGTGGCATGACGGTATTGGATGCGGTGTTGGCTTCCGGTGGGGTGAATGAATTTGCGGCTCCAAACAGAACCAAGTTGTATCGTAAAATCGACGGTGTGCAGCACGTCAGTGAGATTCACCTTGATGATATTTTGAAAAAAGGCGAAATGGCGAGCAACATTGCCTTGGCTCCGGGAGACATTGTGACCATCCCTGAGCGACTTTTTTAAGCTTCTCGAACGTAAGCGTATTGCCAAGGCGTTTGGTTGAGCGCGTGTAGAGCATCCAGTAACGCTTGGCTAGGGATGGCTTCGTGAGGGTGAATGTTTAAAATTTCGATGACACTTCTACCGAAGGCAGCCTGCTTTCGCCAGTTCCACTGCCACGGAGCTGAGGTTTTTTCACAGATATTACACGACCACCGTTGAGTTTGATTTTTGTGCCACTGCTGCAGGGCGGTTTGCCATGTTGGATGGGCTTTTCGGCAGTGAGGACAGTGTGGTGCTGTGCTCATGCTGTCCACGGCACTGTAATAGTGGTTGCTCTGTTGTGGCAGATGAATTGCGCAGTAGGTTTGATTGGCTTTTGCTTCTTCTGGTTGCAGGGCGATAAACGGTGAACAGCCAACAAAGGTCAGGTGTTCCATAAATCGCTCACCTGAGCGGTAGTGGTCGTCTCTGTTTGGCAGAGGGTCGGCCATGAGTTGCAGCTGTTGCAGTGTCTCGATTAAGACGTTGTTGGGGGCTTGCCACTCGATGTGGTTGGAAAACAGGATCAGTTTGGCATTCATGGTTTAGTGCTGATGAGTGTGAACTCGACTCGATTATTGAGAGCAGCGATTTTATTCCATTGTCCTGCGCTTGTTAAGCTGGCTGGGTCGGGATAGGTTTCTCGTGGCGCATTATTTCCGATGGGCTGTATTTCCAATGTGACTAGGCCGCCTTGCAGCAGAGGAGAGTGGTTAACAAATTCTGTAAACGCGGGGCTTTGACGCTGACTGAGTTTGATTGATTCCGAGAGGCTCTGTTGTTGAAAGTCACATTGTTCTATTTTCATGTTTTCTGCGGCAAGGATCTGTTTTCCTTGTTTGTTTTTGCGCAGGCAAAAGTTACCTGTATGAACGTTTAGTACGATCACACCTTGAAAGCGTAAAATGGCCAAGCGTGAGAGTAAGGTCTTGATCTGTTGTAAACGTGGATCGTTCAGTGCCTGTTCGGTGTATTGATAAACACCATTTTGGTTCAGAGACCACTCAAAGGTTTGTAACCAGCGTTCGTTGAGAATTTTGAGTTCTTTGATTTCGTTGGTCAGTAACGTACTTTCATTGTCTGTGCTGATGTCTGTTTTGTTGGCAAGTGGGTGTTGTAAAACCTCATTGAGTAGCTTTTCTACGCGAACCGTTTCGGCGTTATTGTGTTGTGCCAGCTGATAAAACCAGAGCGCTGGGGCGATCATAAGAAGTATTAAAAGCAAACCTTTGAAGAGGTTTTTGCTGCTTTTATTATTGCTTATTTTGTGAGAACCGGTTTTTAACATAGGCGCTTGCACCAGTTCATCGACCACTTTTCGGGCGATGGTTTGGCTGCTCTCTTGAATTTCTTGGCGAATTTTTTGTCGTTCTTCCACCATTAGACGAGCAAACCAAGCTCTTAATTGGCGTTGCCGTTGTGCTTCGGCGTTGTCGTTGCTGCTGTTTTTAGATGATGTTGCAACGGGTCTGGCATTGTTGCTTTTCAGTTCGGCATGACGTTTCTCAAAGGGAGTGGCGCTGGGTTTTGGAATGGGGACTTTGCTTTGGTTTTGATGGGTGGGTTGTTTTTGTACTGGCGAATGTCCTTTGTTATTCTCCAGCAGTCCTAAACGGTTAAGGGTTTTTCCCAGCTCGGCATGGTAGATCTGTTTGGGCAGCACGCCAATCGCGCCCAAGGCACGTGCCTGACTTAGATAGACTTCTCCCTCCTTGGAGGTGTACATCATAATGGGGATTTTAGCGGTTCTAGGGTCGTTTTTTATCGCTTTTATGGCTTGAAAACCGTCCATGCCTGGCATCATGTGATCCATAAAAATCACATCAGGTCGGGTGTGGCAGAGGTAGCTGAGAGCCGCTTCGGCAGACTCTGCGGTGTCAACCTGTAAGCCTTGTTTTTCTAATTGTTTGCGCAGTGCCAGACGTGCCGATTTGGCATCGTCAACCACCAGAGCGCGTTTCTCGACTTGGTTGACTGTTTGGTGGATGGGAGGTTGGCTCATTAGAGCAGTATCCTAAAGTAATGTCTGGTTGATCGGGTTGTCCGAATATTCGTTATTATTAGCGAATCGAAGCCTATTTTTTGCTAAATTGCCCACGAAAATGACATTTTGTGAACAATCATCTTAACTATTTCCTATTTTTGTTAACGTTGTGGTTCACAATTTGTTCAGTTTGGCAGCAGATAGACGTTTGAATTTTGCGATTTTTCTATAAGGAAACGTGGTTTTATGGGGTTGTTAAAAAAGGAAGCGGTGGTGATGTTGTCCGGTGGTTTGGATTCGGCCACCACATTGGCTTACGCCTTAGATGCTGGTTTTGATTGTTACGCCTTGAGCTTTTTTTACGGTCAGAAGCACCGTTCTGAACTGGCTGCGGCCAGTCGAATTGCCGCTGCGATGGGGGTCAAAGAGCATCGGGTGGTTGAGATTGGTCTGGGTGCGTTTGGCGGCTCGGCATTGACGGATGAGAGTTTGTCTGTGCCGATGGAGCCCCAAAAAGGGATCCCAATTACCTACGTGCCAGCACGAAATACAATTTTTCTCTCGTATGCTTTGGGCTGGGCGGAAGTGCTGGGCGTCGGAGATATTTTTCTAGGTGTGAATGCGGTGGACTATTCCGGTTACCCTGACTGTCGCCCCGAATATTTGGCCGCCTTTGAGACGATGGCCAATTTGGCCACCAAACAGGGGGTTGAAGGGCCAGGGTTTAAAATTCACGCGCCGCTGATTGATATGAGTAAGGCGGCCATTATTGAGTTGGGAGTGTCATTGGGGGTGGATTATCGCCAGACGGTCTCTTGTTACATGGCGGATGAATTAGGCCGAGCCTGTGGCCGTTGTGACTCGTGTCGTTTGCGACGCGAAGGTTTTGCACAGGCTGGAATTGATGATCTTACTCGCTATCGCTGATTTTAACTTAAGTTGTTTTTAAGCTGACTGTTTCCCTATTAGTGGTTATAGTGGTCGTTTTTTCACGATTGACAATAATCAATGGGTTTTGTGAATCCGTCGTTATTGAAGGGGGCAGTGATGGAATTTGATCTTTTCAGTCAGATGTTGATCTGGGCGTTTGTTTTGGCGGTCATTTTAGGTGTGGTGGCGAATAAAACCAGTTTTTGCACCATGGGTGCGGTATCCGATTGGGTCAATATGGGTGATAAAAGCCGCCTGCGCTCTTGGTTGTTGGCCATTGCGACCGCCATTATGGCGGTTATGTTGATGGAGTGGCTGGAGCTGGTGGATATGTCCTTGACCACCAGTAATGAAACCTCTAATCCTCCTTATAGGGTCAGTAACTTTGTTTGGTTGCGTTACCTTGTCGGTGGGTTGATTTTTGGTGTTGGTATGACCTTGGGCAGCGGTTGTGGCAATAAAACCTTGCTGCGTTTGGGGGCCGGTAACGGCAAGTCCATTGTGGTGCTGTTGGCGATCAGTGCCGCAGCCTCTTTAATGATGTTCACCAGCATTGATTACGATCTATTTTTGAGCTGGATGACCCCTTTGGCGGTTAACTTTACTGATTACGGCATCCATGATCAGTCTGTGGGCTCCATTGTTGAAGGTGTTGTGGGTGCTGCGCCGGATTCTCAACTGAACTTGATCGTTGCCGCCCTGATCGGACTGGGTCTGTTTTGCTGTATTTTTAAGTCCGCTGATTTTCGTGCCAATGGAGAGTTGATTGTGGCCGGGCTGGTAGTCGGGTTGTTGGTTGCTGTTGCTTGGTGGGTGACGGCAGGTGCGTTGGGACAGCAGCTATTGGAAGAAGCTGATTTTATGGATGTGCGTCCCTATGCTTTGGGTGCTCAGTCCTTTACCTTTGTGGCACCGACAGCACACGCCTATCAATACATCGAACAGGGTTTTGATAGCAGTTATGTGAGCTTTGGTTTGGTGGCGGCTTTGGGTGTCATCTGTGGTTCTTTTGTCTACGCGCTGTTTTCTGGCACCTTCCGCTTTGAGTGGTTTGTGAACTGGAAAGATTTTCTTATGCACTTGATTGGCGGTCTGTTAATGGGCGTTGGTGGGGTATTGGCCATGGGCTGTACTATTGGTCAGGCGATCACGGGTGCATCGACTCTGGCTTTGGGTTCTTTTATGGCTTTTGCCGCCATCGTGCTTGGCAGTGCGTTGAGTATGAAGTATCAGTATTACAAAATGTTATACGATGATGCGACGGTTTTGGATGTCTTTGTAACCGCTCTGGTAGAGTTGCGTTTATTGCCGAAAAAACTGCGACGTTTGGAGGCTTTATAGAAATTTTAACCCTTGTGAATAAGGCCTATAAAAAAGGCTTGCGTTAAATTTTTATTAGGGTAATATACGCGGCCTCACCCCAGCGGTGAGGTAGTTTCAAGCAGGGCCGTTAGCTCAGTTGGTAGAGCATCTGACTTTTAATTAGGTGGTCGAAGGTTCGAATCCTTCACGGCCCACCATATTTTTCAAAGACTTACATCAAACCCACTCTCCTAGATATTCCTCATGGGACACTGGTGGGACACTTCCAAATCAAACACCAGAACAATGACATTCATTTTTGTTGTTATTTTTTTCGTGCGTGCGTGTTTATCAATTCAATCTTCGGCAATCGCCACCAGCAAAAAAAGAATATTGAACCTAAATTGCCCCCTTTTCGCGGTCAACTGCCCCATGAGTGCCCCATAGATCACTTTTGTTTTTATAAATTATTGTTTTGTATGGATATTATTTAATAGATCACCTGATTATATATCAGGTGTTGCTGTTTTTTGTGGTTTGTCTTACTCTATTCCCCATTGTTCACGGTTGTTTTATGAGGGAAGGGTATGGCCAGCATTGAGAAGCGCACCAGCAAAGAGGGAGTGGTCTCCTATCGGGTCAAAGTGAGGTTGAAAGGCTACCCAATACAAACAGCCTCTTTTGAACGGCGTACCGATGCCAAAAAGTGGGCGCAGCAAACAGAGGTCGCCATTAGGGAAGGGCGACACTTCAAAACCCGAGAGGCCAAACGGCATACTTTTAATGAGCTGGTGGAGCGGTACATAAAAGAGGTGGTGCCACGCAAGCCCAAAGCGGGGGCATACGATCACAGTTACCAACTCAGGTGGTGGGCTGATCAAATCGGAGATTGTGTGTTGGCGGACGTTACAGCGGCTTTACTGACAGAGACGCGGGACAAACTGGCCAATATACCCACAGTGAATGGGCAGAGGGCAGCCGCTACGGTGAACCGCTATCTTGCCTCTGCAAGTCATGCGTTTACGGTTGCGGTGAAAGAGTGGGGATGGCTGGAAGATTCGCCCATGCGGAACGTGAGTAAGTTTAAGGAGCCACGGGGACGGGTGCGCTATTTGAGTGAAGAAGAGCGGCCTAGGTTTCTTGCTGCTTGCCGAGAGAGCAGCAATCCATACCTGTACCCCGTTGTTGTTCTGGCACTCTCCACCGGAGCGAGAAAGATGGAGATATGTTCCCTTTCTTGGGCGGCCATTGACCTTAAGCGGGACGCTCCACAGATTGTTCTGCATGAAACGAAGAACGACGTAAGACGGGTTTTACCCTTAACGGGTCATGCTTTGGAGCTGGTGCGTGATTTGGCCAAAGTTCGGCGCATTGATACCCCGTTGCTTTTTCCGAGCTTGAAGAATCCCAGTAAGCCGATGAGCATTAGAGCGCCGTTTCTCAGAGCGTTGGCAAAGGCTGAAATAGAAGATTTTCACTTCCATGATTTGAGACACAGCGCGGCCAGTTATCTGGCCATGAACGGTGCCAGCATGGCAGAGATAGCGGAGGTTCTAGGGCATAAAACCCTACAGATGGTGAAACGCTACAGCCACCTTTCAGATGCACACACGGCCAGTGTGGTGGCTTCTATGAATGCCAAGATTTTTGGTTGACAAGGAATTAAAGGTTTTTTGGTTCGCAATGGGTGCGCAGTCATTCGCACTTAGTGCGGGCTTTTTTTATTGCGTTATATAAAAATATTCTTATATTTCAACACGTTAAAGAACAGCTCTCTGTTGCTTTTTCTAAATATTGCGAATTTTAGCGTCTAAAAAAAGATGATGTGTTCGCAATTCCGATGCTTATGCCTTTTTGGCTAAACCGATCTGAAAGCATTCAGATTTTATACATATAAACTATGGTACAAAAATTATGGCAAACAAAGAAGGTGTTAGTTATCCAAAAGTTAAATTAGGAAAAGGACGAAATAAGATAGAGTATGAGGCATTGATTGGTTATGTTACACAACAAACACCTAACCCTTTTAGCCAGAGTTTAAAAAAAGGTGAGGATCCTTTTCTACAGAGTAGAGCCGGATGTGTCTTTGAGGGATTGCAAAGCATAAAGGAATCATGCTGCGCCATTTTAGAAAAGGAGGGGTTTTCTTGTACAGAGATTATGAAAGACAACCCAAAGATAG
>JAUZRS010000166.1 GCA_030950195.1 Gammaproteobacteria bacterium
CAACAGACCCTGCGCCGCCGCCTCTTCGTAACCGGTGGTGCCGTTGATCTGACCGGCGAAAAACAGCCCGCCGATCACCTTGGTCTCCAAGGTCGGTTTTAGATCTCGCGGATCAAAATAGTCGTACTCGATGGCGTAACCTGGACGGGTAATGTGCGCCTGTTCAAAGCCTTTGATCGACTGCACCAAGGCCAACTGCACATCAAAGGGCAGACTGGTGGAGATGCCGTTGGGGTAGACCTCGTGGCTCTTCAAGCCTTCCGGCTCGATAAAGATCTGATGGGAATTTTTGCCCGCAAAGCGGGTGATTTTATCCTCAATGGAGGGGCAGTAACGCGGGCCGATGCCCTCGATCTCGCCGCTGAACATGGGCGAACGATCCAGCCCCTGTTCGATGATCTCATGGGTGCGTTCGTTGGTATGAGTGATATGACAGTGACGCTGCGCCGGATGCTCACTCAAGCTGCCCATAAAAGAGAACACAGGGCGAGGGTCGTCGCCGGGTTGCGCTTCCAACTGCGAAAAGTCGATGCTGCGTGCATCGATGCGCGGTGGGGTACCGGTTTTGAGCCGCGCCACCCGCAGCGGCAACTCGCGCAACCGATCCGCCAAGGCAATCGACGGTGGATCACCGGCACGTCCGCCGCGATGATTTTGCAGGCCGATGTGAATTTTTCCGCCCAAAAAAGTACCGACGGTCAGCACCACCGTGGGCGCTAAAAAGCGCAGCCCCATCTGCGTCACCACCCCCAGAACCCGCTCGCCTTCGACGATCAGATCTTCTGCCGCCTGCTGAAACAGCCAGAGGTTGGGCTGATGCTCCAAGGCTTCGCGCACCGCCGCACGGTACAGTTGCCGATCCGCCTGCACCCGCGTGGCACGCACCGCCGGTCCCTTGCTGCGGTTCAGGATACGAAAGTGAATCCCCGCTGCATCGGCGGCGTGCGCCATCAAGCCGCCAAGCGCGTCGATCTCTTTAACCAAGTGACCTTTGCCAATGCCGCCGATGGCGGGATTGCAGCTCATCTGGCCGAGGGTTTCGATGTTGTGACTCAGGAGCAGGGTTTTCGCACCGCTGCGCGCCGCCGCCAAAGCCGCTTCGGTTCCGGCGTGACCGCCGCCAATAATAATGACATCAAATCTGTGTGGGTAGTCCATGGCGGGGATTGTAGCGTAAAATGCGCCTCCAACGCAGAGCAACCCTCAGGAAGCCCCCATGAATGCCTTTTTTAGCCTGCTTTTATTGCTCACACTCAGCGGTTGCGCCAGCCAACAGACCCACTGGGGCAGCAACGCCTACCACAACCTCAGCCCACAACGGCTGCTGCATTCGGCCAACAAAAGCCTGCATCAAACGCAAACGTGGCTGCCTGCTCTGGGCAGCTTGGTCTTTAACTTATCCGATTTAGATCAGCAGACCTCCGACTGGGCCAGCCGCCAGAATCCGATTTTTGGCTCGCAGAGCAACGCGCGTCGTTACAGCGACGACCTGCGCTCGGTTTTGCTGGCCGAAACCATCGCCACCGCGCTGCTCACCCCCAGCGGCAACACCCCGTCACAGTGGTTGGCCAATAAAAGCCGAGGCATCAGCGCCCAGTTGCTGGCCGGTGGACTGGCGGGCAGCAGCAGCGAACATCTCAAAGATCTGTTTCAGCGCCGCCGCCCCGACGGCAGCGACAAGCGCAGTTACCCTTCCGGTCACGCCACCACCGCCGCCAGTTACGCTACCTTGACCAATGCCAATCTCGCGGCCTTCGCGTTAAACCCCAAGCAGCGCCAAACGATAAGCGACCTCAATTGGGGTTTGGCTGGCGGGGTGGCGTGGGCGCGTGTGGAGGGGCAGAAACATTACCCCTCCGATGTGCTGGCAGGGATGGCGTTGGGGCATTTTGTCAGCGCAACCTTGAACGATTTTCTGTTGGGGCAACAGGACTCCGAGCACTTTGAGCTGCATTTCTCAGCCAGTGAAGGCAACGGCCAACTGCACCTGCGGTGGAGATTCCGCTAAGCCTCCATCGTAGGGCGCAATAACCGCAGGGCATTGCGCCAACCTCACGACCACTCACCAGATTAAATCAACATCGTAAGCTGTGAATACCCCATCAGCACTCACCAACAACATTTCCTCCGTTTGTGCTTGAGCTATCAACAGACGGTCGAAAGGATCTTTATGATGTGAAGGTAATTGACCCAGTTGTTTGATGTGGTTTTCACTCAAAGGCAGCGTTTGCAAACCATTCTCGACTCTCTGTACTTCAAGCATTTTTTGCCATGATGACTGAAGGTGCAGCTTACCCAACTGAGCTTTGATCTGAATTTCCCACAATGAGATGAGGCTAAGGTAAAGGTGGTTATCTGGATTACTGCACGCTTCCAACGCTTTGACACTCAGCTTTGCTGGTTCGCTGTTCAACCAGAGAAAAATATGCGTATCAAGCAGCAGTCTCACTCCTGCTCTCCGAGCCAAAATGCTTCAGACAATGGAGCATCAAAATCCTCACTCATCTGTACCTGACCTAGAAACTGACCAAACTGGCGTCTACCGATTTTTCCGTCCGCTTTTGCTTCCTTAACCTCTACCGGCTCATCGTACATCACCACAACCCGAGCTTGGCGAGCCTGAACCTGTGGCGGCAGTTTGATATGAATCTCACGGCTTTCATCAATTTCAGTCTCAATTTCAATGGCCTGCATAACAACAGCTCCTTTCTAACAACACGTTCTCGATGGGATTTACTCTTAATTCCCTTCAATTCATTTGATCCGTACATTTCTCAGTGAGGGCAGAAAATGTTCTGCCCCTTGTATCTACAAAACCACGTTGTCCTCGCCCCCCATTTTTAACCGACGGCGCTGCGCGCCGAACCTAAAAGCGTCTGCCCCACCGTCCTCTGCCTAAAGATGAAACCTCAACGTGTTCAAAACAAAAGACAAGAGCGCAAAGGGACAAAGCACAAAGGTCAAAGGATCAAAAAAGCGCCCTGGCAAGACGAAAGCCGA
>JAUZRS010000167.1 GCA_030950195.1 Gammaproteobacteria bacterium
AAACACACCCCTACGCGGCTCTTATCTTCCACCTTGTCGATGATGTGTGCCAAATGCTCAAAACGATAACCCAAGTTACTGCCCTGTCCAGCGGTGTTTTCAATCACCGCCGTTACTCCTTCGCTCCACTGCAACGTGATGTTGATCGACTCGGCCACCTTATTCAGGCTCTCTTCCGCGCTGATTTTACGCAAATGAGAACCAGGGTGAAAATTAAGCAATGAGAGACCCAACTGTTCACAACGCTGCATCTCATCCAGAAAGGCGGCACGGGATTTTTCCAGTGGCTCCTGCTCCGGATGCCCCAAATTGATCAGGTAGCTGTCATGAGGCAACACCTGATTGGGCTGGATATCAGCCAAGGTTAAATTCTGTTTAAACTCGGCAATAGCTTCATCCGTCAGCGGCTTGGCGCGCCATTGACGCTGGTTTTTGGTGAACAAGGCAAAGGCCTTAGCACCGATTTTTTTAGCGTTCAGCGGTGCATTTTGCACCCCCCCTGCCGCACTGACATGCGCTCCGATGTAATGCATCTAATCCACCCAAACCCGAGCGTTGCGGAACATGCGCAGCCACGGCCCCTCTTCGCCCCACTCTTTCGGTTGCCACGAATGCTGCACACTGCGAAACACCCGCTCAGGGTGCGGCATCATAATGGTCACACGACCGTCGTCGCTGGTCAGGCCGGTAATGCCCTCAGGAGAACCGTTGGGGTTAGCCGGATAACTCAAGGCTGGATTGCCTTGGTTGTCCAGATAACGCAGAGCCAACTGAGCAGCATTTTTATCGGCCTCGCTCTCAAACAGCGCCCGACCCTCACCGTGTGCCACCGCAATGGAGAGCTGCGAACCGGCCATGCCCTGCAAAAACAGCGACGGCGATTCCAAAATTTCCACCCGACTAAAGCGCGCCTCAAACTGCTCAGAACGATTGCGAACAAAACGTGGCCAATGCTGCGCCCCTGGAATCAAACTTTTCAGCTGCGACAACATCTGACAGCCGTTACAGACCCCCAAAGAAAAACTATCATGGCGTTGGAAAAAGCGCTCAAACTGCTCACGCGCCCGCTCATTAAAGAGCACCGATTTCGCCCAGCCGCCCCCTGCGCCTAGTACATCCCCATAAGAGAAACCACCGCACGCCACCAAGCCATTAACGTCCACCAGCGAGATACGACCTTCAATCAAATCGCTCATATGCACATCAATGGCATCAAAGCCAGCACGATCAAAAGCCGCCGCCATCTCGACCTGACCATTAACCCCCTGCTCGCGCAAAATCGCCACCCGAGGACGAGCACCGCTCAAATAGGCTGCCGTCACATCTTGACGTAGATCAAAGCTCAAACGCACCGACTGGCCAACATCTTCAGCGGACTGCTCGGCAAAAGCCTCGTTAGCGCAATCAGGGTTGTCACGCAGCAATTGCATCTGATAACTGGTCTCCGACCAGATGGACTGCAACTCGGCACGTTTAGCATGGAACAGGGTCTCTTGACCATTGAGCAAGCGGATCTCATCACACTCATTCAGAGTACCAATGGAGTGCACACACGCCTGCAAACCGGCCTCGCCAACCAATGCCATGACTCGGTTAACATTACGATCCGCCACTTGCAACACCGCCCCCAACTCTTCATTAAACAGGCTTGCCAAAACATCTTTGCCCAGCGCAGAAACATCCACATCCAATCCCGTATGACCGGCAAACGCCATTTCACATAAGGTCACAAACAGACCACCGTCAGAACGATCATGATAAGCCAATAAAAGGCCATTGCGGTTCAACCGCTGAATCAGAGCAAAAAAGGCTTTGAATTGTTTGGCGCTCTCCAGATCAGGCGTTTCATCCCCCACTTGTTTATAAACCTGCGCCAAGGCAGACCCACCCAAGCGACTCTTACCCAAACCCAGATCCAATAAAATCAGCTCACTCTCCACCTCGTCACACTGCAATTGCGGCGTCAAGGTAACACGCACGTCTTCTACTGGAGCAAAAGCCGTGATCACCAAAGAGAGCGGGCCTATCACAGCCCGATCTTCCCCCTCGTGCTGCCAAACGGTTTTCATTGACAATGAATCTTTGCCTACCGGAATGGCGATACCCAGCTCAGGGCAAAGCGCCTCACCCACCGCTTTGACCGTATCAAACAGCGCCGCATCTTCACCGGCGTGACCTGCCGCCGCCATCCAGTTGGCCGACAATTTAATGTCACCCAAGGACTCAATGGAGCTAGCAGCCAAATTACTCAACGCCTCACCTATGGCCATTCGCCCCGAAGCGGCTGGGTTGATCAGTGCCAAAGGGGCGCGCTCTCCCATCGCCATCGCCTCACCGTAATAGCCTTCGTAATCATTGCAAGTCACCGCCACATCGGCCACCGGCACCTGCCACGGCCCTACCATCTGGTCTCGGCAAACCATACCGGTAATGGAACGATCACCGATGGTGATCAAAAAGGACTTGCTTGCCACTGCGGGCAGACGCAGAACCCGCTGCACCGCATCGCTAAGTTCAACCTTACTGGTATCAAAGGCCTTATGCTTCACCGCTCGATGCACCACATTACGCGTCATTTTCGGCGCTTTACCCAGCAGAACTTCCATTGGAATATCAACCGCTTTGTTACCAAAATGCCGGTCTTTTACCACCAATTTCTGCTCTTGTGTCGCTCGGCCTAAGACAGCATATGGACAGCGTTCCCGTTCACATAATGCGATAAACGATGCCAAACGCTGATCATTGATTGCCATCACATAACGTTCTTGAGATTCGTTACACCAAATGGCCATAGGCGACATGCCAGGTTCATCGTTGGGCACCTTACGCAGCTCAAAAACCCCTCCACGCCCCGCATCGTTGACCAATTCGGGTACCGCATTGGACAGTCCACCCGCACCAATGTCATGAATCGAAATAATCGGGTTATTTTCCCCTTGGGCAGTGCAGCGATCAATCACCTCTTGGCAACGCCGCTCCATTTCGGGGTTGCCGCGCTGCACCGAGGCAAAGTCCAGATCCTCTGCACTGGCACCGCTGTCCATACTGGATGCCGCTCCACCACCCAAACCGATCAACATCGCTGGACCACCCAACACAATGATGTTGGCTTTGGGTGGAATATCGCCTTTTTCCACATGGTTGGAACGAATGCCGCCCAAACCACCGGCAACCATGATCGGCTTATGGTAGCCGCGTAGCTCCTCTTCGCCGTTTTCACCGGCAGGCACTTTCTCTTCAAAAGTACGAAAGTAACCGGTCAAGTTCGGGCGGCCAAACTCGTTGTTAAACGCCGCTGCGCCCAAAGGCCCTTCCAGCATCACCTCCAAAGAGGAGACAATCCGCTCTGGTTTGCCGTGGTCTTGCTCCCAAGGCTGTTCAAAATTGGGAATACGCAGATTAGAAACAGAAAAACCGCACAGACCTGCTTTGGGTTTTGAGCCGATGCCCGTTGCCCCTTCATCGCGGATCTCGCCGCCTGAACCGGTAGCCGCTCCGGCAAAAGGTGAGATTGCCGTAGGGTGATTGTGAGTTTCAACTTTGATCTGAATCGGCATCGCCTCTTCAACCGCCGCGTACAAACCACCGTCATCCTCTTGTGGGAAAAACCGCTTGCCCCAGTTGCCACGAATCACCGCTGCGTTGTCTTTGTAAGCCGACAAGACCCCTTCAGGCGCATGTTTATGAGTATTGCGAATCATAGAAAACAGGGTTTTTTCTTGCTTCTCACCGTCCACCACCCAATCGGCATTAAAAATCTTATGCCGACAATGTTCCGAATTGGCCTGCGCAAACATCATCAGCTCCACATCCGTAGGGTTGCGCTGCATGGCCTGAAAGTTCACCAACAGGTAATCCATCTCATCGTCTGAAAGCGCCAACCCCAGCAAACGATTGGCTTGCTCCAGTGCGCTGCGTCCAGAGGACAAAATATTAATGCGATTCAACGGCGCTGGAGTGGCGTGTTCAAACAGCCGCTTTGCCGCATCCAAGCTCAGCCAAACCTGCTCCGTCATGCGGTCGTGTAACAGGCTGTGTAGCTCACCGAGCTCCTCAGCAGTAAGTGGCTCATCACCACTAGAAAAGCGATAAACCACACCGCGCTCAATACGCTGAATCGTCTTTAAACCACAGTTATGCACAATGTCCGTCGCTTTTGATGACCAAGGCGAGATGGTGCCTTGGCGAGGCGTGACCAGCAACAAGCTACCGCCTTCTTCCTCTGAAGGCTGCTCAGAAACTTCACCGTAATCGAGCAGTTGATTCAAACGTTGGCGATCCTCAGCGGAAAATGCACCAACCACTTCAGCCAAATGAACAAAATGAACATCAAGTGCTGTAACAGCAGGTGAACGGGTTTGAACTTCGGCCAACAACTTTTGCAGACGGAATTGAGACAAGGCGGCAGAGCCGTGTAAACAGAGCATGGTAATCCTCTAGCGGATAGAATGACGCAAAATAGTAGGAATAATAAAGCAAAGCGGACTCAGATTACAGGCACAAAAAAACCACGTCCGAGCCAAGCTCACAACGTGGTTTACAGCTCAGAGAGCAAACATCTACTGCGGTTTAGACAACTTAGCGAAACGAGTCACCAACCAAGCTAAAAAAACCACGGAAAACGCCACGGTGAAAATCACCATAATGCCAGTAACACTACCAAAAAAAAGATCTGTCATTTCCACTTCCTCAAATTAAAACTTTAACGATTAATAAAAGTCCACACAGGGAATAGTAGATTTGTCCAGCAAATCTGTCAAATACTCTGACAAAATATCTCCAGCAGAAACGAATCAAACTCAGATGAAAATGATTTGCAAATAAGCTATTGACACATCCTCATGACGCTATTAAGATTCGCGCCTCCAACGCAAGACGCATTCCCTGGTAGCTCAGTTGGTAGAGCGGATGACTGTTAATCATTAGGTCGGCGGTTCGAGCCCGTCCCAGGGAGCCATATAAATCAAAGGCTTAGCTGATTCTTTCAGCTAGGCCTTTTTTGTACGTTGAGTAGACTCTTAATGGATTTCTATACAACGATAATTTCTCTTAAGTCCCCCCTGTGAGGGCGTAGCCAAGAACGAAGCCAGTACCCTAGCGTCATGAACATATTCCCCATTCAGCCCGACGATGAACACACCCCCTTTCCCGATACCGATTGGGCATTAAATGACCCCAATGGCCTACTGGCTTTTGGTGCTCAGCTAACCCCAAAGCGGCTGTTGATGGCTTATCGAAACGGCATTTTTCCTTGGTACAACCCAGGTGAACCGATTCTCTGGTGGTCGCCCGATCCACGCTGTGTACTCTGGCCGGAGCACATCCACATCTCGCGCAGTCTGCGAAAACTACTGAAAAAAAAGCCCTTTGAATTGCGTAAAAACAGCGCCTTTTCCGAGGTAATGCAGGCCTGCTCCGAACCTCGTCTTGATGAACCCAGCACCTGGATCAGCGCCGATATGAAAGCCGCTTACACAGAGATGCATCGACTCGGTTACGCCCACTCTATCGAATGTTGGATGAATGGCGAACTGGTCGGCGGGCTGTACGGCATTCAGCTCGGCAGCGTCTTTTTTGGTGAATCCATGTTCAGCCGCATTGCCAACGCCTCCAAAGTCGCCTTGGTTGATTTGGCACAAAACCACAGCGTGAGCCTGATCGACGGCCAAGTCTCTTCTCCACACCTGCACACACTAGGTGCCACCACTCTACCTCGCAAAGAATTCTTAGCTTATTTACAATGCCTAATCCCCAACACCGACTAGCCAAAAAATAGCCAACGTCATTTTTTTGACCCTTGAGTTGATTGAAAACAAATTAATAAAAAAATTCTTGATTGGCACGCATCTCGCCTAGCTTAAAACTCAGACACACTTTACTGAGCCTGAAGTTATGAACCCACAAAAGACAAATAGACGACAAGATCCCTATTTTTTTGAAGGCAGCGCCAATTTGGTAATCAATAACAACCAGTTAGGCCATTCAAACCCATCTGGCAACACCCCCGCCCCACATTCTGAACTGAGCCATCAGCTGTTCAAAACATTGAAGATAGAGACTCAAATTGACCTTATCTCCAGAGCCATTCAGCAACACGTTCCTCACTGCTCCATTCGTTATCAAAATTCAGCTCTGGAACTGGATCTGATTCTGGGGAAAAATGCCGCGCACCATCAGGAGTTCAACCTCCAAATAGAAAAAACCCCACTAGGGACCATCAGCATCAGCCGCAAAAAAACTTTTTATGATGCAGAAATTGAACAGATTGAAACCCTTCTCTATCAACTGCGTTTTCCACTGCGCAACGCAGTAACCTATCGACACGCTCAGCAATCGGCTTTTCGAGATGCCTTGACCGGTGCCAACAACCGCACCAGTCTAGAGCAACTGCTCCCCAGAGAGATAAAGCTGTCACAGCGCCACAACACCCCCATATCACTGTTGGTGGTAGATCTGGATCACTTCAAGAATATCAATGACCGCTTTGGCCACTCAGCCGGAGACACGCTGCTGCGGGAAATAACCCATATTTTTCACCGTTATCTGCGCGATACCGACCTGATTTTCCGCTATGGCGGAGATGAATTTGTCATTGCTTTGAGTAATACCGACCAAGAAGGTGCGCAGATCGTCGCCGAGCGCATTCAACAAGGTGTTGCCAACAGCCAATTTATCCTCAAGAACATGACCGTCAACATCAGTGTCAGCATTGGTCTCACTCAAATTTACGCCGATGACGACCTTAACAGCGCCTTTTGCCGCGCTGATGAAGGCCTCTATCAAGCCAAACGCCAAGGCCGTAACGCCGTTGTGCCACTCTGAAAAAAGTCCATCAAATGCTGGCATCTAAAGTACAACTGAATTAGAATAGACTTTCCTGTTTTGGGGACGACCTGGCTTCGACGTGGGTTACAAAACCGGAGGTGCATGTCGAGGCGCGAAACACCTCGTAAAACCAATCGCACATTATATAGTTGCCAACGACGACAACTACGCACTAGCAGCTTAATTTAAGCATGCTTATCTGGGACTGCCATGCTTGTGCGGCGTGTCCCAGAGCACAGCTCACAAGCTCGTGGAGAAGCACGTCTCGGGCCGATCCATTAAAACCTTAAGAGAATCGTCAATTTTTGGCCTGTCCGTCGGCCATTAAACGACTAAACCTAAAGACGTGACTAAGCATGTAGAACCAAAGGCAGAGGATTTGCGGACGCGGGTTCGATCCCCGCCGTCTCCACCAGATAGGATCCCGACTCGGTTTTTAACCCAGTCGGGATTTTTTTTGCCCAAAAATTACATTTGTTGTAGAAAAACAGACCCCCACAGCTTCCACCACCTTGCCCCGCCGTAATTAATCAGGCTTTTTAATGATCCTATTTTTCACTCTGGGATGAATTTAAGCTGTTGGATTTCTATTTCAGCACTATTTTCTGAGAGAGTTTTTCGGACATCAATAATTCAAGGGTCTTAAGAATATCCAGACCACGTTTATCACAGATAAACTGACCATCCTTAAAATCATAATGCCAACCACCACCTGGCTCTGCCAACCAAAGTTGTTGGTTCACACTTTGGCTATTGAGAATATATTGTTGATTATCATCAAAGACAATGACTAACTTGCCATCACTTATTTCGAGATCAATATCCAAATCGAGATCTTCTAGCGTCTCATCAATTTTATTCAATATATCATCTATACATTGTAGATATTCTGAGTTATCCATTAATCCTCCTTTGTAAATTTAAAATGAAGACTTATTGTACAGCACCACCAGATCAGCATTATATTTTTCTCTTTTTCGTTTGTTTTATAGGTTTCAACTCACCGGACAACTACCCTGACATAGAGGGAACTACATTACTATAAATAATACGGCCAATGGCGTGTTATTAGTAAAATAAAAACAATCAAAGCCTTACCCTTCAATAAGGTTCTTCCCTCAACCCACCGTTTCCGCCAACAACGACGCACTCAACAGCGTTTTGGTATAAGCGTGTTGCGGGTTATTAAACAGCGCCTCGGTCTCACCCGACTCCACCACCTTGCCCTCTTTCATCACCAAAACCCGATGCGACATCGCCCGAATCACCGCCAAATCGTGGCTGATAAACAGATAACTCATGCCGTGATCTTGCTGCAAACGGTGCAACAGCTCCAACACCTGTTTTTGCACCGACACATCCAAGGCACTGGTGGGTTCATCCAACATCACCAATTTGGGTTCCAGCACCACCACCCGCGCAATCGCAATGCGCTGGCGCTGACCACCGGAAAACTCATGGGGATAACGCCACAGCAGAGTTTCATCCAACCCCACTTCTTCCAACACCTGCACAATGCGTTTGCGGCGCTGAATGTGATCCAAATCAGGGAAATGAATCTCCAACCCTTCACCAATAATCTGCTCCACAGTCATGCGCGGCGACAGTGATGAGTACGGATCTTGAAAAACAATCTGCATGTGGTGGCGCATCGGGCGCAACTGCCGCCTGCTGAGCGCATTCAATTTTTGATAGTTAAACAACACCTCACCCTCACCCGTTTGCAACTGCAACAGGTTCAATCCCAAAGTGGACTTGCCCGAACCAGACTCACCCACAATGCCCAAGGTCTCACCCGCTGCCAACTGCACATCCACCCCATCCACCGCTTTCACCCAACCGCTGGTTTTACGCAAAAACCCCGCTGATTTAATCGGAAAATGGCAACGAATATCTGTGGCGCGAAGCAAGGGTGCAGTGTGTTTTTTCTCCACCAATGGGCGCACCAATCGTTCTGGCCGACTGCTCAACAACGCCTTGGTGTAGTTGTGTTGCGGATCGGTAAATAACGTCTCTGTCTGCGCTGTTTCCACCACCTGACCTTGTTTCATCACACCAATAGAATCGGAAAATTGGCGCACCAAATTCAAATCATGGGAGATCAGCAACACCGCCATATTCAACTCCAGTTGCAGATCCTCCAACAGCTCCAAAATCTGCGCCTGCACCGTCACATCCAGTGCCGTGGTCGGTTCATCGGCAATCAGCAATTTAGGCCGACAAGCCAAAGCCATCGCGATCATCACCCGCTGGCGCTGACCACCGGACAACATGTGCGGAAAGGCATCAAAACGCTTGGCCGGTTCTGGAATGCCGGTCAAATCCAACAGCTCCAACATGCGCGCTTTCGCTTGCAGCTTAGACAAGCCCTGATGCACCAGCAGCGGCTCCATCAACTGCTCGCCGATGGGAAACACCGGATTGAGCGACGTCATCGGCTCTTGGAAGATCATCGCAATCTCAGCGCCCCGCACCGAACGCAGTTGATTTTGACTCAGCGCCAGCAGATTCTCGTCCTGAAACCAAATTTCACCGCCGTACTCCACCTGCTGTAGATCGTGCAGCCCTAAAATCGACATCGCCGTCACCGACTTACCCGAACCGGACTCACCCACAATTGCCCGTTTTTCACCTTGCTTAATGGAGAAACTGACCCCATCCACCACCGGCTGACGTGCGCCTTCGGGGCCAAACGCCACGGATAGATTATTGATGCGCAGCAGCTCCGGCGACGGCATAAGGTGTTCTGACTGACCGACAACATGAACGCGATTAGCCACAATTAACCTTGACCACTCGAAGGCAGTTTTGCTGAGGTGCCGGTATAAAAACCAATCGCCGTCGCCGCCACTGCGGTAAAGGAGTAATAGATCCCCAAAAACGGCTCAATATCCTTACCCATCACCACCAGAACCAACGCCGCCACCGTCACCAACAAATAGGTAAACACGGTGGTAAACAGCATCAACTTCCTCGCCCGCGTCACTTCACCTTCCGCCCACTCAATCAATTTTTTCATCAACACAGCCTCATGAAAATCGCAAAAACAGCCTAAAAACCTGAGAAATTACAATATACTGCTTTGCCATAAAAGTACAAACGAACTTCTGGAAAAACCGCTCCATGCCCCAACTCACCGATAAAAACCGCCGCAGCGGACTGGCTGGCTGGTCCATCAAACACCCCATCGGCGTATTAATGCTGACCCTAGCCACAATGGTCTTAGGGCTGTTTTCCCTGTTTCAACTGCACGTCAACCTGCTTCCCGAACTGGTCTACCCCGACATTCGAGTCCGCGTGCTCTCCCCCGGCGTGGCCGCCAACGTCATGGAACAGCGCATCACCAATCAACTGGAAGAACAGCTCGCCATCACCGAAGGCGTTATCGCCATCACCTCCCGCAGCAGCGAAGGCCGCAGCGCCGTGGATCTCTCTTTTGCCTACGGCACCGACATCGACCGCGCCCTGCGTGATGCCAGCACCCGCTTGGATCGTGCCAAACGTTTTCTGCCCAACAACACCGAAGCTCCGGTGATCTACAAACGAGATCCCTCCCAAATTGCCGTATTGGAGTACGTGCTCAGCTCTGACGAACGCAGTCGCGTTGAGTTGAGTGAATGGGTGGAAAACGACTTCTCCAACTGGTTTTTAAACCTAGCGGGGGTGGCCGCCACCGAAGTCGGCGGCGCGCTGCAACGCGAGATCTTAATTCAACCGGACAGCCTCCAACTGGCAGAACTGGGTCTGGATCTGCTCAGCCTGCAAAAACAACTGCAAGCGGATTTAGTCGAACCCCAAGGGGGCTTTTTACCGCTCAGCGAACGTCTGATCGGCACCCACCTGCACGCGCCGTTGAAAAGTTTGGCCGAAATACGTCAACTGCCCATTCGACTCAACGACGGCACCCTTCTGCCTCTGGAAACCTTGGCGACCGTGATCGAAAGTCAAAGTGATGAACGTCTGCGCATTCGACTCAACGGCATTAATGGCATCAAGCTCTCGATCCAAAAACAGCCACAAGCCAACAGCGTGGCGGTGGCCGATGCAGTGGAAATGCGCCTTGCCGAGCTGCGCCAACAAAACCTGCTGCCTAACGACATCCAAATTGTCAAAGTGGCCGACCAAGCCCTGTTTGTGCGTCTGGCGCTGAACAACGCCAGCATGACCGCCTTGAGCGGCGCACTGCTGGCCATGTTGGTGGTTTATCTGTTTCTCGGTGATCTGCGCCGCACCCTGATCATTGGCAGCGCCATTCCCATTGCCATTCTGATCACCTTCATCCTCATGAGCCTGGCCGATTTGAGCCTCAACATCATGACCCTTGGCGGTCTCGCCTTGGGCATCGGCTTACTGGTGGACAACACCATCGTCATGCTGGAAAACATCAGCCGCCACCAGCACGAACAGAAAGAAGAGGCCGCCCTCAGCGCCAGCCACGAAATCAGCGGCGCTCTGCTGGCCGCCACCAGCACCAACTTAGCCGCCGTGCTGCCCTTTCTGTTTATTGGCGGACTGGTGGGGCTGCTGTTTCGAGAGCTGATCTTCACCATCTCCGCCGCCATTCTCGCCTCCCTGTTGGTGGCGCTGACGCTGGTTCCCGCACTGGCCGCACCGCTCAAACAGCGTCAAGCCAACCCCTTAGCCCGCCTCATCGCTTGGCTGCTAACGCGAATGCAAAACGGCCACCAGTGGGCGTTACACAGGCTGTTGAATCTGCGCTGGCTGGTTATCCCCCTCTTTGTCATCGCCTTGGCCTACAGCCTGCCGCCGCTGCTAAACGCCAAACAGAGCTTTCTGCCCAAAATGGACAATGGGCAGATCTCCGTCAGCCTCAGCGCCGATCCTGGCACCAACCTCGAAGCGATGGATCGGCTCAGCCAAGGCGTTGAAAAATTTCTCTTACGGCAACCCGAAGTAAAGAGCGGTTTTGCTACCATCGGTGGTTTTGTCTTTGGTCGTTCTCAATACCAATCTCCCAACCGCACCAGCATTCAACTGCAACTCAAACAGGGAGTAAACAGCCAGCAGTGGATCAAGCAGATAAAAACGCAGCTACAAGCGAAAAAACGCGACTTCATCGGCCTGAAAATTCGCCTGCGCAGCCGTGGTATTCGCGGCATCCGCCTCAGTCGGGGCAACGACGACCTGAGTCTCTATCTGCAAGGCAACGATCTGGAAACCCTTTCTCAACTGGGCGATAACGCCATCGCCTTATTAAAACCGATCAAGGGCTTGAAAAACCTACAACACAGCGCCGAAGAACGCCATCAAGAACTGACCCTGATCATCAACCGACAGCGAGCAGCAGAACTGGGGCTGAGCATCGAAACCATCGGCCAAACCTTACAGATGGCGCTGCAAGGTCGTGCCATCGGCACACTCTACCAACAGGGTCAAGAGATCAGCATTCGTCTGCGCCTGCCCGCCAGCAGCCTCAATGACTTCGATAAACTGCAACAGATTCGTCTGCTCAGCCCCAGCCACGGCTCTGTCACTTTAGAACAACTGGTTACACT
>JAUZRS010000168.1 GCA_030950195.1 Gammaproteobacteria bacterium
TACAGTATGCTGGCCTTTGTAAAAATCCCCCAAGAACAAGGCGAATGGGCAGCCACCGTTGCCTTAGAAATTATTGACGGTATCAAACCCAATGAAATCCCCATTTCTCCAAATCGAAAATGGAATATTTACGTCAATCCAGCCTTGCTTAAAAAAGCCAAAATAAATCTACGCCAAGAGACCTTGCATAAGGCGATTAAAGTAACTCACTGATGATATTCTCAGAAAAATTTCCACTGCCACTTCAAATTACCTGGCTACTCGGCACCCTCATTATGGTCATTTTAATGAACCAAGCGTGGCACTACATCAAACAGCAAGAAATCCTACAGCTGCAACGTCAATCACAACTGATTAGCAATGAAATTGCTGCCAACCTAGATACGCTCAGCAATGCCGTTGCCAACACCGTCACCCTGTTCAATACCACCGATTATGTCTACGCCGATGACTTTCGTCTGTTTGTTAACAACATTACCCAGAAAAAATTCATTCGCACCTTTAGTTATTTACCCAAAGTCATTCAAAGTGAAAAACACGCCTTTGAATCCAAACAAAGGCACGATTTTGGCTACTTTGATTTTGTAATTAAAAACTATCTCACTTCAACGCCCATAAACACCTCACCTTCACACTATTTTCCCCTGCTGTACATTGAACCTTACACGGTCAGAAACTCACGTCTATTGGGTAAAGATCTGCTCAGCCTACCCCACTTAAACAACAGCATTGACAACGCAATAAAAAGCAATCAAACCGTATTTACCCCCGCGATAAAACAGTTGGATGGCAAACACTACCCTCTGGTTTTAAAAGCCATTTATCGGGGACGTGATACTCCGCCAGATCAGAGCAGCCGTCAAACACGCATCAATGGTCTGATCGCAGCCAGCTTTGATCCGCAACATCTGTTCAGTCACTCATTAGCAAAAAACATCGCCTTACAGCTTTCCATTCACAATAACAGCAGCAGTAACGATGAAATACACCTGCTCTCCATCCCCTTTTCCATCCCACGCAACACTCATTTTATCCAGACCACTCTTGCTCTTAAAACCCATCTGCCCAGCTCTCAATACAAGATCACTCTGCTGTTGAACAAACGGCTTATCTGGCGCGACATTAACAGTTGGCCCTTCTGGATCGCTCTTATCAGTGGTCTACTCGGCTGCCTACTGCTACACACTTTGGTTGCTTTCAGCTTAAAAAATCATCTCGAATTAAAGCGGCGCAATCAAGAGATCAAACAACAAGTCAATCAACAGACCCAAAAACTGAAACTGCTCTATCAACAGGCTCAACGCACTCAACAAGAATTACAACAGGCCAAAGAGGGAGCTGAAAAAGCCAACCGTTTAAAAAGCGAATTTCTCGCTAATATGAGCCACGAAATCCGCACCCCCATGAACGGCATCTTAGGCATGACCGATTTGGCACTCGACACCCCGCTCAACAGTCAACAAAAAGAGTATCTCGACACCGTCAAATCATCGGCTCAATCGCTGCTCTCACTGTTAAACAACATTCTGGATCTGTCCAAAATTGAAGCCGGTAAAATGAAATTAGATCACAGTGTTTTTGCCCTGCGGCACAGCATGACAGAGGCTCTAAAACCCTTCAGCCTCATCGGCCAAGAGAAACATCTTCAGCTCAAAATGGAAATTGAAGACAGCGTACCCGACACACTGTGCGGAGATCCTAATCGTCTCTGCCAAATCATCATAAACTTAATCAACAACGCACTAAAATTTACCGAACAAGGTACTGTTGGCCTCAGCATCAACACAGTAAAAAAAACGGGTAACTCCTCTGTAAACAGCAATCTTGTCTGCCTGCATTTCTGTATTTACGACACCGGTATCGGCATTAGCACAACACAACAACAACTCATCTTCGGCTCTTTTTCACAAGCAGATGGCTCCACCACTCGACGTTATGGCGGCACCGGTCTCGGCCTGAGCATCTGTCGTAAATTACTCAAGTTGATGCAGGGTAAAATTTGGTTAGAGAGCCAGCTGGGACAGGGTTCAGAATTCCACTTTGAATTGAATTTTGAAACAGTCGATCAACGGCTACTCAAAGAGTACAACACACAAGAAATTCACATACCAAAAAATCTAAAACTGAATATTTTACTGGCTGAAGATACTGATATTAATCAAAAAGTAGCCACCCGCATTCTCTGTAAACAGGGTCATCAAGTCACCATCGCTGAAAATGGTCAACAGGCGATCCAACTCTGGAAAAAGGGTAACTTTGATCTTATTTTAATGGATATGCAGATGCCCCTTATCGATGGTCTGGAAGCCACCCAAAACATTCGGGCAGCGGAACAAGATCAGCACATCCCCATTTTAGCCATGACCGCCAACGCCATGCAAGGCGATGAAGAACGCTGCTTAGCAGCGGGTATGGACGGTTACATTAGCAAACCGGTCAGCGCCAAAAAGCTGCTGGATATGGTTAGCATTTATTACTGTTACCAAGCGGAGCAGAAAAAACCACAATAGGCTCACTGGGTTTCACTGGCTTTTTGCGCCAAGATGTCATCAGAATCACTGACCAGACGCAGATGCAGAGAACTGGACTTGTAACCGTAACCCTCTCGGCCATTGCTGAACAGAACTCCCCAAGCATAAACCTTATAATCCTGATAACTGTTTTTGCTCCAGTACCCTTCGGGCAGCGTATTGGCAAAAAAGAAACCGTTCACCATCGGCTTAGACTGAGCTTTGTCTTTTTCAACCAGCGACTTTAATTCCGCTCGGCTTGGCACACGCCAATTAACTCGCCCGCAGATTTTAGAACCATTCAAACTGTTTTGATAAGCCAAAGTGTCGCACTCACTCTGACTGCACTCACCGCCATTTTTACGTCCTTGCTCACGCTCTTTACCCGCCACATCAGGATCAAACCAACTGTAGGTATTGCCACTGTGCTGCAAACCCACCTCGGCACTCTTAGTTTCCCAAATCAAACCACTGCGCTGATCCAAGACACAACTCCAAGACGCAGACTGCACTGGCAAGACCTCACCTTGCGGATCCAATTTACGATAATAGCGGCTGCCCGCCAGGCCCTCTGAGTCAATCAAGACCGTCTCATTCTGATTCTGATTCTGATCCAGATCTTTACCTGCATCATCCTTATTACCACAGGCAGGCAACATCAGTAAGCTCACTGCCAATACCACTCCTTTACCAATCACACCACACATAGCAGCCTCCTGATGCTCCATTCCTTGCTTTCCTTTAGCAGACGGTACGGATTGATCAACCCGCTAAAAATTCTTAACAACGCACTCGCCTCTCATATTAGAGCTAAAAAAGACGGCCTCACAGCCGTTGAACATAGCTCAAACATACACTTTAACCACCTATTTTTTTATCAACGGGCAGAAAAAATTATTATCTCTACCTCGGCCTAAATCCATCCCAACTGACGAATGGGCAACAAACGGACACCACTGGCATGATTCCCTCAAGCAAAGCATTTCAAAGGAACATACACTGAGCCAATCAATCTAATCGCAGCCGCTGTTGAGCAACATCACCTCTGTTTTTGAGCTTATATAAGATAAAGTTAGAGGGAATAAAGTGGCTAAAATTGTTCTATACTGTCAGAAAATTGTGATACTTAAACCGCTATTCTCCTACCTGAATAGATACATATTACGGTTATTGGCATTAAGCGCTTCACGGAAGAGCGATCAAAACAGCTCAGTCAACACCGTTCTTAAGACAGTAGACGACTATAAAAATGGAATGCGGAACTATGACAGCAACATCTTCAGAGAGTGAAAGTAACAACCGTTCTCGGCAATGGGCCAACAACCTATTCATACGCGCTGTTTTTCTCTCGATTAACTTCTTTTTAATCATCACCGCCTATTACCAACTCAAGCCAGCCAGTCGCTCGCTGTTCATCGAATACTTGGGCGCAGAAAAACTACCCTACGTCTGGATCGCTACGGCGGTGATTCTCACTCTGATACTCAGCATCTATCACTTGGTGGTTAAAAACTACAGTCGTTTTCACATCGTAATCGGCTCCTGCACTCTGTTTATCGTCATTTTGCTGCTGTTCCGTATCATGATGTCGGAACCCGATGCCATTTTGGCTGCCAGCCTGCACATCTTTGCCGATATTTTCAGCGTCGTTTTAGTCGAACAATTTTGGAGTCTGGCCAACAGTCTCTACACCAGCAAAGAGGGCAAACGCTGGTATGGCATCGTAGGGGCAGGAGGCGTTGCAGGGGGCATGGTCGGCAGCGGCATTGCTAGCCTCACCATCAGCCACACACCACTGGAAACCCCAGATCTATTACTGGTCGCTGCGGGCATCATCTCGCTGCTGGTGTTGCTCACCATCGCCATGCGTCGTTTAGGCCTCTACGGTGAACAAGACAGCTCTCACGACAAACAGAAGCCACAAGGCAGCTGGCGCGTCTTGACCAACAGCCGCTACCTCACCTTGATTGCCATCGTTGCCCTGTTGGGGCAACTGGCCGCCACCATCGTCGATTACCAGTTTATGAACAGCGTGCAAGATGCCTTCCAGGAACGAGATACACGCACCGTCTTCATAGCCAACTTCTTCTTTATCCTCAGCGCCATTTCACTGCTGATCAATTTGGTTATCAGTCCGCTGATTTATCACTATCTGGGGGTCGTAGCGGGCCTGCTTGCCCAACCACTGATGCTGTTCACCACCTCGGCACTGTTTATGTCCAACGGTGGCCTGATGTTCGGTGCGGCGATGAAACTCAGTGATCGCGCTTTGGCCTACTCCATCTCGCGCACCTCGAAAGAGCTGCTCTATGTGCCCCTCAGCCCCGTCTTGATCTATCAGGCCAAGGCTTGGATCGACATGCTGGGGTATCGAGTGTTTAAAGTTTTGGGGTCAGTGCTGATTTTAGCGCTGACCGATTGGGGCTTTTTAAGCCTCTCCGTGCCCGAGTTAAGCTGGTTAACCCTCAGCATCTGCCTTGCTTGGCTGGTGGGAGCCGCACTGCTGCACATCGGTTACCGCTGGCGAGCAGCGTCTGAATTATAATATTTTTTTAGCCGACAACGGCTCAAACCCTACAAATATAAAATGATGGAGTCTCAATGATACGTCAACGCCTATTGCTCATTGGCATTGCCCTCTGCGCAACCTACGCCCCTTTGGCCGCTGCGGTACCCAGTCACTCAGAAATTGATGCCAGACACGTCGCCCGAAGCTGGATTCAAGAGATGAAAAAAGCCCGTAAAGGCCCTTTTCGTCGCATCCGCTGGTACTGCAACGACGGTGCTATTTTGCCGCCGAAACCCTTTGCTTGTCGTGATCATGATGGCGGTGTACAACACGGGGAGTGGAACAAACGTACACTCGCACTGCGAGGCGAAGGCTATTACATTGCCAACGTCTTAGCCGATCTGGATGTGGACAAATTCCCTGAACGCACAGATGCCCTGCCGCTACTCAAATCCATTTTAGTCGAGCAGTTTTTGCGTGAAGCCGACGATGGCTGGATCTTCCGCCGCGCACGTTTTTATCGCGGCGCACTGCAAGCAGAAGATGAATCAGGACGCAGCCTTGAACTGCTGAATAAACTGTTGGGCATCCCCGTTTGGCGACACGAACGTTTTATTCTCTTGCGTGAAGCAGTCCGTTTATTGCCCTATATGGGACAGTCACCACTGATCACTCAAGTTCGCCAAATGTCCTCTAATTTAGCCGCTGAAGATCGAGGCTTCACCCTGTTAAGAAATAAAATTCATGCTAAACCCGACAGCGGTGATTCCATTCGAGTCCGAGATTATAAACAACAAAAAGCCCCAAAAGATCTGCATGAGGATTACACCGATCTCGCTGTGGTACTGGACGAACTCTATCAACCGGGCGGTTTTACCACCCAGTTGGACAATTTGGCAAAAATGGTCAAAGACAGCGCCGTTAAAGCCGCTCTTAAGGCCTCAGCCAAACAACTGGAAGGGGTCAACGACCCCGTTGAACAGCTCAAACTGGGCGGCTGGCTGATGCTCATGATTCGCGAAACCATGGATCTGATGGGCAGCACCAAGGCGATGTACAACTCCTTGCAAACCAGCCGTGTGCTGGAACAAAAAGTCTATGTCGCAGGTAACGTACTGTTGGAGAATTTATCCAAAAGCAACCGCAGCCAGCGTCTCAAATGGATGGATCACTCACTGGCCGCACTCTACGGTTCAGGTATGCTCTCTAAGCGGCAGTGGGCAGCCGCACGCGCCAGCCTCTCACGTTTGCAAAAGAAAAATTTACCGCTCGACATTTATAAAAAAGAGCTGGATTATTTACAAAATGTCCCCGCTTGGGTTGCTCAAGGGCTTGGTTTTCACTTTAACGACGTCGTTTCACACCTTGCTGATATTGAACCCTTAGCCTATCACTACACCCAAGACCGTATGCGCGGCAGTCCCTTACTGTTTTTCGCAGAAGTACTTGATACCTTGGTTAAAGATCTGAACCAATTGGCCGGTCTGAAACACACCTTCTTCGGTAAAACTTTAGGCGTCGGTCTGCAACGCCTCAATCCAGGTCTAGCGCGTGGCACACTGCGTGTTAAAGCCCAAGAAGATATGAGCAAGTTCCAACGAGACAGCATCTACCTGCTGCCCGTCACCACACCAGACCTACCACCCGTGGCCGGTGTATTGACTCAAGGCGCGGGCAACTCCCTCTCCCATGTGCAACTGCTGGCACGTAATTTAGGCATCCCTAATATCGTGGTGGACGACTATCTGATCCGAGAGTTAGAAAAAAAAGACGGTAAAAAAGTCGTGCTCGCCGCCAGTGCCGGTGGTGTGGTCAATTTGGTTGAAGATGGGCCTGAATGGGACAAAGTGTTTGGTGGCGAAGATGTCACCGAAGATGTGGTCATTCGTCCCGATCTGAAAAAACTCAATTTGGAACAAAGAGATCTTCTTCTGCTCAGCGATCTGCGTGCCGACGATGCTGGGCGTACCGTCGGACCTAAAGCCGCCAATCTGGGAGAGCTGAAACATTTCTTTCCTAAGTCGGTTACGGAAGGCTTGGTGATTCCCTTTGGTATTTTCCGTGATCTTCTCGATCAACCCACCCGCAAGGGCGGAAACAGTGTTTTTCAAACGTTGCAGTTCCAATACAATTTAATCAACGCCACCAGCAACGATGTGGATGTGCGTTTGGAACAGAGCCGTGACCTATTAACATGGTTACGCAACTGGATCGAACACTCCGACCCCGGTCAAGAATTTCGAGATAAATTAAAAACCGGCATGGAAAACGTCTTTGGTAAAGAGGGCAGCTACGGTGTTTTTGTTCGCAGCGACACCAATGTTGAAGATCTACCTGGCTTTACCGGAGCGGGTCTAAACCTCACCCTGCCCAATGTGGTCGGTTTTGATAACATCTACAAAGCGATCTTAAAAGTATGGGCATCACCCTTCACCGAACGCGCTTACTCATGGCGACAAGCCTACATGACCCAACCCGAACACGTTTACCCCTCTATTTTATTGCTGCGCAGTGTGGACGGGGATAAATCTGGGGTAATGGTCACCCAAGACCTTGACACCGGCAGTCGCAACATTCTTTCCGTTTCTGTCAATGAGGGTGTTGGCGGTGCTGTGGATGGCCAAGGTTCTGAACAACTGCGCATCAACTCCAAAACCACTGATGTCACCCTGATTGCTCAAGCAAGTGAACCCATGCGGCGTAAAATTTCGGCTACTGGCGGCGTTATCAAGGTTCCCGCTAGCGGCACCTCTGAAGTGCTAAAAGAGCCTGAGATAGAACAGCTCATTGCTCTCTCTAAAGACGTTGAAAAACGATTTACTAAAATTCGAGATGCCGAGGGTAATCCCACCGCCGCAGACATCGAATTTGGCTTTTTAGATGGCAAATTAGTGCTGTTCCAAATCCGGCCTTTTGTGCAGAGCAAAAAAGCCAAGTTCAGCAAGTACCTCAACGAGCTGGATAAATCCTTGGCCGATCTATCCTCCATTACCGTCAATCTCAACGAAATTCCAAGGAACGCTCAATGAACACATTGAAACGTTTAAGTTACGCACTGCCCCTGCTGGCACTGGCACAAACCAGTTGGAGCTATCCGTTTGATCAAGCCGCTTCCGATTACAGCCAAATTCAACGCCTAGAAGCCTCTCGCTTAGGGCAAGAGAAAAAGATTCCGGCAGGTATTTTACCCAGCGGTGCTTTTTTAGGGCTTGATCAAGTTAAAATTCGCCTTAATGATCACCCTGACCTGAGCATTCCATCCGTCGATAAAAAACTCAGCAAAGCAATTGAAAAATTTCTCGGTAAAGAGGCCAAGGATTACGGCGTTGCAGTGCTGGATCTAAGCGATATGAAGCACCCTCTCTACGCCGAACATCAAGCCAGTAAGCTGTTTAATCCTGGTAGCGTCGGTAAATTGGCCGTTGCCATCGCCCTCTTTCAGGCATTGAAAGACACCTACCCAGATGACGTAAAAGCACGCGAGAAAATCTTACGCGATACACAAATCGTCGCCGATCGCTTTATTATTCACGATCACCACAAAGTCCCCATCTGGGACAGCAAAACTCAAAAACGCCGCTGGCGCGCACTTAAAATTGGCGATTCCACCAACCTGTGGGGCTATCTGGATTGGATGCTTTCCGCCAGCTCCAATGCGGCGGCCAGTATGGTGCTCAAGCAGGCCATGTTGATCAAACACTACGGCACTCAATACCCTGTTTCTGTTGCTGAAGAAAAACGTTTCTTCAAAGAGACCCCAGTCAAAGAGCGCATGGCACTGCTGGATACCGTACTGCATGAATCCATCACTCGAAACGGCTTAAAACTGAAAGCCTTTCGGCAAGGCGGTTTCTTCACCCGTCATGGCAAAGCCCGTGTACCAGGCACATCAAGCCAAGCCAGCCCTAGAGAGATGGTTAAATTTCTGCTGTTTCTGGAGCAAGGGAAAATCGTCGATGCTTTTTCCAGCCAAGAGATCAAGCGCCTACTCTACATCACTCGTAAGCGCATTCGTTATGCCTCTCACCCAGCCCTGAACAAATCTGCGGTCTATTTCAAATCGGGTTCGTATTACAAGTGCATCCCTGAAGAAGGCTTTAAGTGCGGCAAATACATGGGCAACAAACTCAACTGGATGAATTCTGTGATTACAGTTGAATCTCCCGGCAACGCCAAGAAAAAACGCCCTCCGACTCACTACATGGTCACCGTGATGTCCAATGTGAAACGCAAAAACTCGGCAGTGGCACACCAAACCTTGGCAATGAGAATTCATCGTCTAATCGAAAGCTACCATCAGGACAAACTGACTGAACTTAAACAGAGTGAGTAGCTCAATTCACCTTCCTCTCAAACCGTAAGCCAAAAAAAAGCCTCAATCAATGAGGCTTTTTTCATCTTTTCCAAACCATACCACCCAACATTCGCCCCATCTGTCCCTGTCTTTATTTCTTCAAAGCCGCCATTGAGGGCACCGGTTTACGGGCAAAGATAATATCATCCATCCCCACAATCAACTTCGGTAACCAACGACCACCACGGCTGTCTGCTGCCAAAGCCACCGCAATGTAAGTCCGGCCATCGCGTTCAACAATGGCGCTGTCTGCATGCCACTTACGCCATGAACCGGATTTACGGAAAATCTTAGAACCAGGACGCGCCCTCAAGCCTTTGACAAACTTATGGTGGATAGCAGGGTTACCCATAATGCCTTTCATCAAATGGCTGTAACTGGGCGAAACCAAACGACCCGTTTCCATCAGATAGAGATAACGTGCCACCTGAATCGCCGTTGCACCGTGAGACAGGTTGTGCAATGGGTCTCGACGCCATGAGCCCCTTTTGCTGTACTCTTTGCCGACCCACAAACCGCCATTGTATTTACGATCATACAGCCGATAACGAGGTGATTGCAGCAATTTAGCCAGATAACGTTTACCTGCTTTGTTCAACATCGCCGTAGCTGAAGCATTAGAAGAGTGGCGAATCATTTGATTCAGCTGGGCGAGGGTTTTTTTATCCAACTTAATCTCACCATCAGCCGCGCGTTGACAAACCCCCAATAAAATAGCGATTTTAGGCAGGCTGGCGGCATACAACATTGCATTCCCGTTAACAGAAGCCATGTGAGGATCACTGGGATCCGTGACATCAACCAACGCCACCGCCAAGGTTTTTTTCTTAATCGCCGAACGCATTCCCAACTTGGCAATGGTTTTTTCCAACTGCGCCTGTAACTCAGGATCATGAGATTCACGCAAAGGCGGATAGATCTCCGCTGCTACCAAAGACGACCAGAGCAGCAGCACCACAACTAAAAAATGTCTCATATTTACCACCCTGAACCCCCGTTTCTCCATAAACTTCGGCTACCTATTTGCAGTATTTTTGCTTAGCAGCAAACAAAGACTTATAATCTTGTTTTTCTCTGCTCACGTTTTCTACTGACAAATCCGCAAACCGCCCTTTTCCTATTAGAGCACCCAATCATACAAAGCAAATGACCAATTTTCTCTGAAAATAGCTGCATATTAGCGATACTTAAGCCATTATCCCCAATTTAAATACAGAACAACGTGCCAAACTATAACATAAAAAATGGACACTATTTAAGCAACTCCGTAACAGTTCTGACCATGCAGGCAAAAAAAAGGCTCCACCGGTAAGACCGATAAAGCCTTTTTAACCTACTTGAAACAATGAACTTAGAAGATCAAATTCAACATCGTCAAGGAGACCACCAAAAAGAGAAGGGTCATAATGCCACCGGCTCGAATGAAATCAGGCACACGGTAGCCACCTGGCCCCATAATTAACGCATTCACTTGATGAGTTGGGATCAAGAACGAGTTAGAGGTCGCAATCGCTACCGTCAAGGCAAACACCGCCGGATCAGCACCCGCACCAATGGCGATATTGACCGCCAACGGCACCAACAACACCGTCGCACCCACATTGGACATCACCAAAGTGAAAAACGTCGCCAATACCGCTACTGCGGCCTGAATCACCCAAATCGGCATGTCGCCCACCACCAATAAGGTCTGCTCTGCAATCCATTTAGCCGTACCGGTACTCTCCACCGCCAAACCGAGAGGAATCAAAGAGGCCAGCAAAAAAACGGTTTTCCAACTCACTGCCTCATAGGCCTCTTCAATGGTCAATACTTTGGACAAAATCATGCCCACTGCACCGGTCAACAAAGCCACCGAGAGACGAATGTCGGTGAACAGCACCATAAACAGAGCGATAGCAAAAAAGAGGCTGGCCCAACCGACTTTATTAGGCCGCAGCTCTTCACGCGGATATTCGGTCGTCACCACAACAAAGTTACGATCCTTCTCCAGACGCATCAAAGAATCCCAAGTCGTGTGGCAGATCAAAGTGTCACCCGCTTGGAACGGCATATCACGGATATGGTCACCTTCGCGCTTGGTTTCACCGTTGCGATGCAGAGCAATCATCGCCAAGCCATAGACTTTACGCATCCAAACGTCACGCGCACTTTTGCCAATCAAATTAGAACCTGGACGAATCAAAACCTCAGCAATACCGGCTTTGCTGGTCGATAAGGATTCAGAAAAAGTACGCAACTCATCACGCTGCTTGAGTTGATGCTCTTCAACAAAGTGTTGCAGGTCTTTTGGTGCCGCAATCACCCCCAAAACCATACCCTCAATAATCGAGGTATCGCGAGCAATGCTGCCAGGCCCAACGTGACTCTCTTCACCAAGGTATTTACTGCCGATAATTCGTACTCGGTAGCGGCTTTCCACATCATCCAACTGCTTACCAATCAGCGCACTCTCTTTCGGCACTACCAATTCAAACAGCTTAAAATTTACATCGTAAAGATCATGGAAATAGCTCAGTGCATCGGAACCCACCGCACCTTCTGCTTTGCTTTTACTGCTTGGCAAGACAAAACGACCGGCAACCACAAAATAAAGAATACCCACAGCCAACAACACCAGACCAATTGGGGTTACAGAGAAGAGTGACCAAGTCTCCATCTGCTGGGTTTCTGGCAACGCGGTATTCGAAGTTAAAATCAGATCATTCAACAAAATCAATGGACTGGAACCCACCATCGTCACGGTGCCACCCAAAATGGCACAGAACCCCATCGGCATCAGCAGACGTGACATGGGCAGACCAGAACGAGCTGAAATACGCGACACCACCGGTAAAAACAGCGCCGCTGCCCCAACGTTCTGCATAAAAGAGGAAATAATCCCCACCGTACTGGAAATAATAGGAATAATACGGCTTTCTGTCGTACCGCCCACCTTTAGAATAAACGTGGCTACCTTGCTCATCATGCCCGTTTTATCGAGACCCGCACCGATGATCATTACCGCAATAATCGAAATCACCGCATTAGAGCTAAAGCCGTCAAACAAGTGACGGGTATCCACCAAGCCCTGAGTTAGTCCCATCATCGGAGCCAAAAGCGAGGTCAAACCCAACAGAACCATCACCGTAATGGCCGCCACATCGACCCCAACCACCTCAAAGGCAAACAGAAAAATGGTCAACAACAGAAACCCCGTTACCCATGCAATCTCGATGCTGGGCACCACCGTTGACAAATAAAGCCCCACGATCAAAAAGAGAGCGCCCGCAATCCATTGCTTACGCGAGACACCTTCCGTACTGCTCTCGCTCACCTGTTCGTTCGCTTTTGTATCCACACCCACCCCTCAGAAAATTAGATTGTTTTTCATACATCAGTTGAAAAGCGATGTTTCTACCATATCAAATCTCAGCAGGCCACCTCTTTCGCTGTTGCAAAACCATACTATTAATATAGAGGCCGATAGAGCGGCAAAAAAAACTCTCTTAAATTCCCATGCCTAAAAGGTAACTCATGAGGTATTATGGTCGTCCATTTAAAGTTGTTAAGGATGTGAACGTTTCATGGCTTCAACGGTTTTCGTGACCCCACAAGAGGCTGAGCTGGCCTTTTACCAAGCGATTGAAGATGCTGATTTAGAGGCCATGATGGATGTCTGGTCAGATGAAAAAAGCATTGTCTGCATCCATCCTGGCATTCCACGCATGGTGGGTAGAGAAGAAGTGAGTGAAAGCTGGCGACAATTGTTCGAATCAGAAGTCGGACTGCGCTTTAGCCTCGAAGAGATTCATTACACCCAAGACTCGCTTCTCTCCATCCATCAAGTACGCGAACACATTGAAGTGGATGGCAACTTCACCGGCGTGATGCTCTCCACCAACATCTATCAACGCATCAACGGCAGTTGGAAAATGGTACTGCACCATGCCTCACCTGAACCGGATCTAGACGATGATGACATCATCGAAACCGAATCTGAGCCTCCACCCATTCTGCACTAAACCCTCTCTTAGCAAAATTAAAGCGGGCTTGGAACTTCCCTCCACCTGCTTCGGTCACAAGGCGCGAACGGCTCTTTAGCACCGAAGGAGGTAAAATCATGCTGAAAAAAACCGTCTTTCTAGTTTTCATCCTACTGCTGTTCAGTAGGTTCTCTGTCGCAGCACTGCCACTGCA
This sequence comes from Gammaproteobacteria bacterium, assembly GCA_030950195.1. Classification (GTDB taxonomy): domain Bacteria; phylum Pseudomonadota; class Gammaproteobacteria; order JAUZRS01; family JAUZRS01; genus JAUZRS01. The sequence goes on from JAUZRS010000168.1 coordinate 13,553, forward strand.
AGCAGACGGGCAGGCACTGCCCAGCTTAGCGCCGATGCTCGAACACGCTACCCCAGCGGTGGTCAATATCGCCACGCGCAGCATCGTGAAAAACCACGCCAATCAGCTGCTTAACGACCCTCTGTTACGACGTTTTTTTGAACTGCCCAGACCTCGCCCCAGAGAGAGCAAAAGCCTTGGCTCTGGGGTCATTGTCGATGCCAAACGGGGTTATATTCTGACCAACAACCACGTCATTGACGGGGCTGATAGCATCAGTGTCACGCTTCGCGATGGCCGTGAATTACAAGCCAAAATGATCGGAGCCGACCCCAAAGTCGATCTGGCGGTAATTCAAATTCCAAGTGATAACCTTGTTGCTTTACCTTGGAGCCAGAACACCCCATTACGAGTTGGTGATTTTGTCGTTGCCGTTGGCAACCCTTTTGGGCTAGGTCAAACCGTCACCTCTGGCATCATCAGCGCATTGGGGCGCAGCAGTCTAGGAATCGAAGATTACGAAGACTTTATCCAAACCGATGCCTCCATCAACCCAGGCAACTCCGGCGGCGCACTGGTGAATCTGCGCGGAGAATTAATCGGTATCAACACCGCTATTTTGGGTCCTAACGGCAGTAATATAGGCATTGGTTTTGCCATTCCAGCTTCGATGGCACAACAAATAATGACGCAACTGATCGAGTTTGGTGAAGTACGTCGCGGCCATCTCGGCATCAGCGTACAAAATTTAACCCCCCGACTGCGTCAAGCCTTTGGTCTCGCAAGCCACCACGGCGTGGTCATCACACAAGTAGATGAAAGTTCACCTGCACAACGAGCAGGATTACACGCAGGCGATGTCATTTTGGCACTGGACGGCAAAAAAGTACGCGGCACCGCCCGCTTACGTAATGCCATTGGACTATTACGCGTCGGGCAAAAAGTCACATTGGAGATCGTTCGTAACGGTCAAAAACGCAGCTTAAGTGCGACCATTGCTCAAAACGAACAAAGAACGATGGAGGGTGGACGAATTTCTCCATACCTACAAGGGGCGCAATTGAGCAACAAGGGGGAGAAACAAGGCGAACGAACCCAAGCAGGGGTGCTCATCAGTAAATTGAAGGAAAACAGCCCTGCGGCTCAAAATGGCTTACGAGTGGGAGATCTGATTGTTTCAGCCAATCGACAAAACGTTCATACTATTTCAGCACTGAAAAAGGCGGTCTCTCGCGCAAAAAACTTGCTGATTAACCTTCATCGTGGAAAGCAGGCTCTATTTTTGCTTATACAATAACGTAGACAGATTTCATACTCTCCACTTTGCTGTTAAAGCAGGCTCGTCGAACCCCCTTTGACGGGCTCTTTTTTTGCCCAAACCATTTTGCTCAATACCCATCGCTGTTTTTATCGATCCAGCGTTCACTCTCCGACAGCAAAACCTCCTTTTTCCAAAAGGGCGCACGTGTTTTCAGCTCCTCCATCAAAAACCGACAGGCTTCAAAGGCCTCTTTACGATGACTCGACCAGACACAGACCAATACAATCGGCTCTCCCACTTGAATTTCTCCAACTCGATGTTCAATTAAACCTGTCAACAACGTCCACTTCTCTGTCGCTTCCGTCAAAATTTTGGCTAATTCGCGTTCAGTCATGCCAGGATAGTGCTCCAGCGTCATACTATTAACACCCTCCCCTTGATTAAAATCACGCATGGTTCCCACAAATGACGCTGTAGCCCCGTAAGCACCTGTTTTAAGGTGTTCTTTTTGATGCTGTTGCAAATTCAACCACGGATCAAAAGCACCTTGGTGTAAAATAATTGACACATCAACCTCCCGTCACCGGTGGAAAAAAGGCCACCTCGTCACCATCGCTCACGGTTTGATCAAAACCGACGTACTCCATATTCAGCGCCGCCAAGGTATTATTTAGGCGTGGCTGCTGGCCTGTTGCCAACTGCCAAACCCTCTCCACCGTCATCTCAGCTTGATACGTCACGTGAGCCTCAGATAAATTGATGGTTTCACTCAAACTGGCAAAAAATTTTACTGCAATAGACATAACAGATTAATCCAGATCTAAAATTAGAAAAATAGGCTAGAATACCGTTCCAATTTGGTCAACGGTAAACAGAGTTTCATGGACAACAACACCTTCTGGCTTCTGCTGCTGCCCATCGGCGGCTACCTGCTCGGCTCACTCTCGGCAGCCATTATCACCTGCCGCTTACTGGGCCTGCCCGATCCACGTACCATCGGCTCCAATAATCCCGGTGCCACCAATGTGCTGCGCACTGGCAATAAAAAAGCCGCCGCGTTAACCCTCTTTGGTGACCTGCTCAAGGGACTTTTGGCCGTCCTGATCGCCCGCCTGTTGACCGCTGATGAGACCATTTTAGCCCTCACCGCATTGGCGGCCTTTTTAGGCCACCTCTATCCGGTCTTCTTCGGTTTCAAAGGCGGCAAAGGAGTGGCCACCGCCCTGGGTGTTTTTCTCGGCCTCTCTTGGCTCTGCGGACTACTGACCATCATCACTTGGTTGAGCATGACGTGGCTGTTTCGTACCTCATCCCTCTCTGCCTTAACTGCCTTTGCCTTAGCACCGGTTTACATGGCACTGAGCAGCGACAACGCCGCTTTTCTCATCATCGCCCTAATCATCTCCAGCCTGTTGTTCTGGCGACATCGCAGCAACATTCGCAAGCTGCTCAATGGCGATGGGGATCGCTTAGAGAACAAAGAGTCTAAATAAGCGCAGGCAGACTCTGCATATCCCAACGGGGTTGAGCGTTGATTTTCAGCTCATCACACTGTCCCGCTTGCAGACGCAGACAACCGGCGTACGCGATCATTGCCCCGTTATCGGTACAAAACTCAATGCGTGGATAAAATACCTCCACTTGATCTTTGCCCAACACGGCTCGCAATCGTTGACGCAAATTTCGATTTGCACCGACCCCTCCGGCGATCACCAATCGCTGACTCCCCGTCTGTTGCAAGGCGCGACGACACTTAATCAACAGAGTATCCACCACAGCCTCTTCAAAAGCACACGCCACATTGGCCGCACACTGCGCGCTCTGCGAACTTTTTTTCCAAGTGGTGATGGCTTGCGTTTTCAAGCCGCTGAAACTGAAATCCAACCCAGGACGATTGGTCATCGGACGCGAAAAGCGGTAAGCATCCACCTCACCACTCTCGGCCAGCTTAGCCAACAAGGGCCCGCCAGGATACGCCAGCCCGAGCATTTTAGCGGTTTTATCAAACGCTTCACCGGCAGCATCATCGAGACTCTGACCCAAAAGTTGATACTGACCCACAGCCAGCACCTCAAACAATTGCGTGTGGCCACCGGAAACCAGCAGGCAAACAAAGGGAAATTCAGGTGGATTGTCATCCAACATCGAGGCCAGTAGATGCCCCTCCAGATGATGCACTCCCAGCGAGGGCAGACCTCGACTCCACGCCAAACTGCGCGCCACCGAGGCTCCCACCAACAGCGCACCCATCAGACCTGGGCCTGCGGTGTAAGCGATGGCATCAATGCTGGCCAGATCACAGTCGGCATCAGCCAAAGCCTCATCCAGCAGTGGCAACAATTTACGCACATGATCTCGCGAGGCCAATTCGGGAACCACTCCGCCGTACTCAGCGTGCAGCGCCACTTGGCTGTAAAGTGCCTCACCGATCAAGCCTTGCTCTGCATCGTAAATCGCCACCCCAGTCTCATCACAAGAGCTTTCAATTCCTAAAACCCGCATTGTTTCACCTTAAAAACCCACCGTCTGTTTGAAAATCGTGCAAAAGCGTTCATATCTTTTGCAATCCTAGGCCACATGGCTATAATTGACCGATTGTGCGACAGCATCTTGCTGGATACAAGCCGCAACCGCTGTCCACAGAGGTAACCTTTTTCGAGATGTCTCCAAGGTGAGGCATTTTTACACGTCAACAAATTTACGGTGAGAAAACATGCCAGCTGTACGAGTTAGAGAAAACGAACCCTTTGAAGCCGCTCTGCGTCGTTTTAAACGCTCCTGTGAAAAAGCAGGTGTTTTAACCGAAACCCG
>JAUZRS010000169.1 GCA_030950195.1 Gammaproteobacteria bacterium
CGTCACTGTGACCCAATGAAAAAGCCTCTTTGGCTTCCAGCAGACGTGTCCAGACCCGTTCACGCAGCTCTTTGGTGGCCGCTTCGGTGTAGGTCATGACTAAAATGTGTTCAATCGAATATGATTTTTCCAATAACAGGCGCAAATAAAGACCGGTAATGGTGTAGGTTTTTCCTGTTCCCGCACTGGCTTCGATTAAATTAACGCCCGCCAGTGGCATACTCTCAACAGAGAGAGGCTGAATTTCAGCAGAATTCATCTTACTCATATTTTCTCATTCCAAAACCAACAAAACCGTCGAAAAGACGGTTTTGTTGGTCACACAAAAACCCCCAGATCAGTAGCGACCGTGCTGGCCTAAGATGTAATTATTCATCTCAACGTGCTGACTGTTCATGCGGCGTAAAATCGCGTAAACGGTACGCACAATGGAACGCATAACCTTATAAATCAGATCACAATCCTCACTCAACAACGATTCAAAATCACTACGTTTCAGGCAAAAGACCTCACAATCCCCCACCGCGCGCAACGCCGCACTGCGCGCCAAACCATCCAAGAATCCCAGCTCACCGGCCAGATCGCCCTCGGTCAACATATTCAGCGTCAACCAGTCACCGGCTCCCGTCTGTTTTAACACCTCCAATCGGCCTTTCATAATGACGTGTAAGGTATCGTCCTCATCGCCCTCTTGAACTAAAAACTCTCGGTCTTTTAAGCTGCATGTGGTCACTTTTGCACCCAACAAGGCACATTGCTCATCACTCAATTCACCCCCCAGAGCAGAGGTTTTAATCATTTCAGCGTGCATACATCCTCCAATTTTTCACTTCAATTTTTTTATTTAAAACAAGAGCAACAACATCATAAACCCAATCAACTTATCACTTGCTTAGCAATTTACTCCACCCACGGTTTTTTTCTCTTGCAAAAAAAAGGCTAACGCGGGCAATAATACCAAAGCCGCCAGCATGTTCAATAAAAACATAAAGGCCAACAGCAAACCCATGTCCGCCTGAAATTGTAACGGCGATAACAGCCACGTCAACACCCCCACAGCTAAGGTCACACCAGTAAACAGAACCCCGCTGCCGGTCTGCTCCAGCGTCACAGCGTAGGCCCGATGCAGATCCAGACCTTGCTCTAAAACACGCTGCAAACGGCTGTAAATATAGATGCCATAATCCACTCCAATGCCCACTCCCAGCGCCACCACCGGCAAGGTATTCACCTTTAAGCCGATCTGCAACAGCGCCATTAGAGCGTAAGCCAGCGTCGAAACCAGCGCTAAGGGCAGAATAATCGCCAACGTAGCGCGCCAAGAGCGAAAACTCAGCAGGCAAAGCAACGCGATCACAGCAAAAATATACAGCAAAATGGGCAGCTGTGCTGATTCCACTTCCTCATTCGTGGCCGCCATCACACCCACATTGCCACTGGCGAGTCGAAACCGCAGCTGGGCGGTCGAATTCAGCTCACGGTACTTTTTCACCGCCTCGATAATGCGATTAATCGTAACCGCTTTGTGGTCTTCGCTAAAAATATAGACCGGCATGACGCTGCAATCTCGATTCAATAAACCACTGCTGCTCTCGATCGGAGCCACCGCCTGCGCCAGCAACGCCGTTTCACGAGGCAACACCCGCCATTTAAGACTGCCCTCATTCCACCCTGCATTGATGCGTTTTGCCACCGAACTCAAGCTCAGCACCGACTGCACTCCAGCCACATTCTCCATCTGCCAAACAAATTGATCAATGGCCGTCATCACCGCGTAATCCACACAGCCTTCCTGCGGTGCTTCAACAATCACCGTCAACAGATCCATGCCGATGCTAAAACGCTCTGCGATCAACTCCGCATCCAAATTGTAAGGCGATGTTTTACTCAGCTCCGGCACCCCACGATGCAGATCCCCCACCGCCACCTGATTCGCCTGCCAGCCCCCGCATAAAAACAGCAACAGCGCCAGTAACAGCGTTGGATAAGCGGCTTTTTTTGTGGCAAAAAAAGCCAATTTATTCCACAAAGGTTGCATTTTTTCTCTGCGCTGCTGGACACGTTGCTGAAAATCGCTGTCAAGCCGCACATAGGAAAGAATAAGCGGCAGTAAAAAAAGATTGCTTACAACAATCACCGCCACCCCAATGCCAGCGGCTATCGCCATCTCCTGAATGATCTCAATGTCGATAAAGGTAATGACCAAAAAACCAAAACTGTCACTGAGCAGCGCCACCGAACCTGGCAACAGCAGACGACGAAAACCCCATTTGGCTGCCAATAAAGAGTCTGCACCGCCAATCAATTCAAAACGAACCGCACTCACCATCTGCACCCCGTGACTGACACCGATGGCAAAGACCAAAAAAGGCACCAAAATGGACATGGGATCCATGCCGTAACCCAATAGCGAAAGCAGCCCCAACTGCCACACCACCGCCAACAGAGAACAAAACAGCGGAGCCAAAGCCAGCGGTACAGATTGGGTATAAAACAGCACCAACAGCACCGTAATTAAAAATGCCAAAGCAAAAAAGAGCACCACACGCTGCGCGCCATCGGCAATGTC
>JAUZRS010000017.1 GCA_030950195.1 Gammaproteobacteria bacterium
CCCTTCTAACGGGGCTAGGTTTCGTACTGACCTCCTAAAAAAATCTCCTTATTTTTCAACTGCTTACAAGCCATAAAAATACAACTTAAATTCATCAAAAAAGTTAACTTTTAAATAGGATCTAAAGGTGAAGTAACGAAGCCCATACTCTACCTCACCAACGCCGTTTAGACAACTTCTTCCCTAAAAAAATCACTTTATCACCGCTATGACACACCCGCGTTTTTTTATCATGCAGCTCCAAACCCAACTTAGACAACTGCTTTTCCGTGTAACGCAACATCTGCTCAGCCCGTTTTTGATCTGGAGCAAACAGCAAAAAATCATCGGCAAAACGAACAAATTGAATGTTTTGTTTATCCCACAAGCGATCCATCTGATTCAGATACAGATTACAAAAAAGCGGCGATAAAATCGCACCCTGAGGAATCCCACGCCGCCGACCAAACAGACTCTGATGAGAGCACCCCACCGCCAACCAACGGTCCAACAACCGCAACAGATCCTTATCCTTAACCAACTCACGCAACACCTTACGCAACGCACCATGCGGAATAGCATCAAAAAAGGTACGAATGTCCGCATCCACCAACCAATCCAAACCACACAGCACCCGCTCCTTCGCCTTAGAAACCGCCATCTCCACACTCCGACCCCGCCGATAAGCGTAACTGTCATTGGAAAACAACCGCTCCGCCAACGGATCAAGCACAATCTGACACGCCTTTTGCACCAACTTATCCCGCAACGTCAACGCCGACAACACCCGCTTACCGCCATCCGCCTTCGCAATCGTAAAACGACGCAACCCCGCCGGTTGATACTCACCAGCCCTCACCTCCTCCATCAAACGCATCAAATGCAACACCCAATCCTTCTCAATGGAAGCTCGGCTCACACCTGGCATCCACTGCGCTCGATCCTGCTTCAAGCCACGCCACGCACGATTCATCACCTCAGGGCTCAAGACCCGATCCAATAACTCAGCCACAGATTTTCTCCCCCGTACTCGGTGAATAACGCCCCAAACTGTGACGAACACCCTTCGCCACAAAACCACAACACCTCATCAAACTCGCCTCATCGCCACACTCCATCCCAAAGGGCAACAGAGGCCACGCCGTTCTCGCCTTTGCCCACGCCCGATAAAAAAGCGCCCGACCCTCTTTATCCAACCGACACCCCTCACCCACACCACTAAAATGACTCGGCAACAACACCTCATCCAGCAGCGACAATACAAACGCATCCACCCCCGCACGCAAAGGCTCCATCAAATCAAACACCAACGAAGAACGTCCCGGCACGATGCCATGCAAAAAACCCAACGCCGGATCAAACCCTTGACGCTGAATCTCCGCCAACACCTCAGACTCCAACAAGGTGTAGCTCAAGGACAACAACGCATTAACCGGATCTCGAGGCGGACGGCGATTACGCCCCGAAAACAACCAACACGCAGGCAAATGCGTCGCCAACCAGCCCCACCAAAGCGCACCACAGGCTCCCTCAATGCCCATCAAGGTCGAACACCCCTCCGCTGAGGGCACAGAATCCAACCGCTGCCGCAACGACTCACGAACCCCCTCACCATCGGGCAACTGCGCCAACAACAGGCGATACCCCTGAACCTTAGCCAAAACAAGATCCTGCGCCACCGCAACGCTGCCCGACTGCACCAAACGATGCTGTGCCACTCGAACCGCAATGGAAGCCCCCAATACACTCCCCATATAAACGCTCTCCAACGCCCCACCGTTCAGCGTAACCACCGTGTCACGTCGATCAATCACCAACAAAAAATCGCTCACCGAACCTCCCCCAAAAAACGTCGAAACAGCCGTGTCAACGGATTGCCCTCACGCTCTGAACGCGACCGATCCGGCACCGTCAAGCCCTCTCTGAAAGGCGACTCTCCCTGCAACCACACCTTACTTGGGTGATAAATCGGCCAAGCCCGCAAATCATCCTCTTTTAACTCCATCAACGTCAGCGCCTCATTCAGCCAGTCGTGCAACTCCGCTTCACTGCACTGAGCAAAAAACACCGACTGCTGCACCCACAACGCTCTTTTTTTGAAAAAACGGTGAACACGTTTCAAGCGACGCGCCTGCTTAATGTCATAGGCAATCAGATACCACCCTTTTTTCTGCATCAACCACGCTCCCTCTAATTGAGCAAAATAATGCCTTTTTTGACCGCCATCTGTCCCACACCACGGGAAGATCCCTCACGATGACCGTGCAACCACGCCAACAACAAACGATCCTCTGCCTGAATAAATTCCGCAAGTTGCAAAAACAGCTCTTCGGCCTGCGACTCGCTCAGCAGACACTCATGCACCGATTTTTGCCCATCCAAACGCCACTCTTTTAAAATTTTTAACACCCGATAACGCCGACGATCACAAGAAATGTCATAGGCAATAATAGCCGCCCGTTTTTTCATCAAAGAAACCCTCCCTCAACTTGAGGGAGAGACAATAAGCGAAGGGGAAATAAAGAGGTGAAATGGCAAGCTTGTCACTGCGATTCTTAACGGCTGTTACACAGTTGGTTAAAAAGAAGTGCATCGTAACTCCCATCACTCCCATCACTCCCATCACTCCCATCACTCCCATCACTCCCATCACTCCCATCACTCCCGTCACTCCCATCACTCCCGTCAATCCCGCGAAGGCGGGAATCCA
>JAUZRS010000170.1 GCA_030950195.1 Gammaproteobacteria bacterium
TTTAGTGCTTTATCATTGGCCCCTCTATACCTTCATCCTCTCCAACCTCAATTTTTTTTCCAGCAATGGGTTTTGGACATTTTTTACTGTCGTATTGATTGCCTCCCTCACTACCGTCCTTGCGATCTCACTCCTGACCCTTGTTTCATTTACCTTAGCCAAGGTGTTCTCTGGCTTGGCTGCCATTGTCAACGCCCTTGCCCTCTACTTTATGCTCGCCTATCAGGTCATATTGGACAAAACCATGATGAGCAATGTGCTGAATACCCAAAGCACAGAAGCACTCGCTTACCTACACCCTAAAATGCTGATCTATGTTTTTGTTTTCGGTCTACTGCCTGCCCTACTGCTGTTCAAAGTTCAAATCATCAAAAAAAGCCGCCTCCGCTTGCTCATACACAACCTCACCTTTCTATTGATCGCGCTTGTATTGATCTACTTGAACTCCAGTAGCTGGCTCTGGTTGGACAAAAATTCCAAGATATTGGGCAGTAAAATAGTACCGTGGTCTTATCTCATCAACACGGTACGCATTCAGAATTTACACCTTGACTCTTTGGATGAGCAGCATTTATTGCCCCCCGCTCACTTTAGCAACGATGAAAAAACCGTCGTGGTTCTGGTCATTGGCGAGACCGCTCGAGCGCAAAATTTTTCTTTATACGGTTACAACAGAACCACAAACCCATTACTCTCAAAACGACAAGATCTTACTGTTTTACCAAATGCCACCTCCTGCTCCACCTACACCACCGCCTCTTTACGCTGCATTCTCTCGCACAAAGACAATCCTGGCTCCGATGAACCCTTGCCCAGTTATCTACAACGCATGGGGGTCGATGTCACATGGCGCACACGCAATTGGGGAGAGCCTCCCATACACGTCGCCCACTATCAGAAAAGACAAGAACTGAAAAAAATCTGTCAAGGAATCGGCTGTAATTACGATGAAGTGCTTTTAAGTGGTCTGAAACAACAGATTTTATCCTCCAGCAAAAAAAAGGTGTTTGTTGTTTTGCACCAAAAAGGCAGTCATGGCCCCTCCTATTACTCCGAATACCCAGAACAATTTGAGGTTTTTAAACCCAGTTGTAAATCTGTGGAACTCAGCCAATGCAGTCAACAAGAACTCATCAACGCCTACGACAACACCCTATTGTATACAGACCATTTTCTAGCCCGCCTGATTCAACTTCTAGAAGGACTCAATAACACGTCAACCGTTATGCTCTACCTCTCCGATCACGGCGAATCTTTGGGTGAATACGGCCTCTATCTGCATGGAACCCCTTATTCTATTGCGCCGGATGTGCAAAAAAAGATCCCTTTTTTAGTCTGGATGTCAAAACAGTTTCGTGACAGCAGAGGCCTGAAAAAAACCCTAACCCAGAAAAGAGATGAATATTCACATCACAATGAGTTTCATAGTATTATGGGAGCATTTGATATTATTGGAATAATTTACAATGAAGAACGTGATATTTTCCACAGCCCAGAAAATGAATTAAATTCTTTGCGAGATTTGGAGCAGCCATGACCTTGAAAAAATCAAACTCAGCCCCCCTCTTCATTCAGTCGGCTTTCGCACTTGTTTTACTGTTGCCAATCGACGCATTTTGCACCCCCTTCGGCAGTTACGATGCCCGCACCATAGCGATGGGTAATGCCGGTGTGGCCGCCGCCAATCTCAGCGCAGCGGCTTTTTATAATCCCGCCATGCTCGCTCTACAAGGGAATAATAAGAAAAAATTTCACATTACCCTACCAACCCTAGCAATCAATATTGCCGATCAACACGGTGTCATTGACGACCTAAAAAACTATCAGACGGCTCCCAGCAATAGTTTGCAACGCACCGAAATTGCCAAACAGATACTCAATAAACCTTTTTTTGCTGAAGCTCAGCTCGGCACAGTGGCAGTCTTTAAAGAAAAATCATATTCACTCGCGCTGAATTACAGCCGCCATATCGGTGCCAGTATCAAAACCAGTGCCACCGATCTTGTGACCTATCTGGATACTAAATTAAACGTCATAGGACTGGACAGTCAGGAACTAGGACTCACTCTGGCAAAACGCTTCCATAACAATCAAAATCGTTTTTCTGTCGGCATTAACCCTAAGTTGGTCTCTGTCACCCCCTTTTCTAGTTCAACCTTGGCAACCAGTGTGAATGCCAGCAATCTGGATTTCATCAACACCGACAGCAGCCAAAACAAACAAGAGTTTATCTCCTTCGACCTCGGCCTTGCTTATCAAATAGGTTCGCAATTTCGTACCGGCTTGAGCCTTCGTGATTTAATCAGTCAGCGCTACACCACCGCCGAAGGTAAGCGTATTCGCAGCACACCCAA
>JAUZRS010000171.1 GCA_030950195.1 Gammaproteobacteria bacterium
ACGCCCCAAACGGCGCTCCATCGGCGCAGGCACCGGCCCCAACAACTGCACGTGCTCAAAAGGCCATGTTTGTAACTCATCAGCCACCTGCTGTAAAAAGTCCAACGCCTGTGTCTCCGCCACCGCTTCGGCGCGCACCATGGCCAAACGTGCAAAAGGCGGAAAACCCACCAGCCGCCGCTCGGCCAACAAAGTTTTAGCCACCGCCGCATAACCCTCTTTAATCAACTGCAACAGCAGTGGGTGATCCGGTTGATGGGTTTGGATCAACACCTCACCGGCTTTTTCTCCTCGCCCTGAACGCCCCGCCACCTGCACCAGCAACTGCGCCAACTGCTCTTGAGCACGAAAATCAGCACTGAACAGCCCCTGATCAATGTCCAACAAACCCACCAAAGTGACGTTGGGAAAATGGTGGCCTTTGGCCAGCATCTGGGTGCCGATTAAAATATCCGCCTCCCCCTTTTTAACGCTGGCGAGCTTCTGCTCCAACTCGCCCTTGCGACGGGTGCTGTCACGATCAATACGCACCACGCGGTGTTTAGGAAACCGCGCCAACAACACCTGTTCAATGCGTTCCGTGCCCTGCCCCAGCGCCACCAATTGATCCTCACCACACTGGCCACAACGCTGCGGTTTAGGCCGTTCATAACCGCAGTGATGGCAACGCAAGCGACCACTGCGGTGGTGAACCGTGGTGTGGGCATCGCAGCGCGGGCAGTCGGCCATCCAACCACAGGCCTGACAAAACAGCACCGGTGCAAAGCCGCGTCGATTCAGAAACAGCAACACCTGCCCTCGGTTATCAAGGTGTTTTTCCATCTCATGCAGCATTCCTGCTGCCAACCCTTCCTGCGGTTTTTGTGCGCGCAGATCCAACATGCGAATGCGTGGCGAACGTGCATCAGCGGCGCGCTGTTTTAAAAACAGATGCCGATAATGGCCCGACAGCGCATTGTGCAAACTCTCCAACGACGGCGTGGCACTGCCCAACAGAATCGGCACCTTGGTCTGTGAAGCCCGCACCACCGCCAGATCCCGAGCGTGATAACGACAGCCCTCTTGCTGTTTAAAAGAGCCATCGTGTTCTTCATCCACCACAATCAAACCAAGCTGTTTTAACGGCGCAAACACCGCCGAACGGGTACCGATCACAATTTTAGCCTCACCCGTCGTGCTCATCTGCCACGCGCAGAGCCGCTGACGCTCATTCAAACCCGAGTGCATCACCGCAATCGGCACCGCAAAACGACGTTCAAAACGGCTCACAATCTGCGGAGTCAAGCTGATCTCCGGTAGCAGCAACAGCACCTGCTGCTCACGCTGCAAAACCTTTTCAATCAGTTGCAGATAGACTTCCGTTTTACCACTGCCAGTAATGCCCTCCAATAAAAAAGGAACAAAATGGCCTAATGTATTTGCCACCGCATCAATGGCCGTCTGCTGTTCGGCGTTGGCTTCTTTAGCCTGCTCTTTTCCGGCATTTTGCGAGACCGTCAAACAGGGCAGCTCGGTTTCCAGCACCCACCCTTTTTCTCGTAACAACTTCATTGGCGTTCGCCACGACTGCAAACGCTGATTCAGCTCCCCCGCCGACAGAGGCTGGCTTTGCAGTGCGGTTACGATCTGCTGCTGTTTTGGGGCGCGTTTTAAATCGGCTTCTTTACCTGTGTCGCTCAAAGACCAAACGGATTCACCACGGCTCTGCAACACCTCTCCCGAGCGCAGTGCCAGTGGCAACATCAGTTGCACCACCTCGCCAATGGGGTGTTGATAATAACGACTGGTCCAGCGTGCCAAACGCACCAATTCAGCGGACAACACCGGTTTTATATCCAGCTGTTTATCGGCATTTTTTATTTTATTGGCAGGCAACTCACTCTCGGCAGCAAGCTGAATTAAAACGGCCCTTTTTTTACTGCGACCAAAAGAGACTTGGAAACGCTGCCCAGGATGGCAGTCGGCAATATCAACATCAGTAGGGGGGTAATAATCAAACAGTTTCGACAGCGGTGTCGGCACCGCCAGACGTAAAATACGCAAGACACTCACACCGCCACACAGCGTGTTTCTGCACTCTCTGGGTCAATCAACAACTGCAATTCACAGTAGGCGTTTTCGCTCATGGTCGGCTCATCGCCACAACTGCACCCACTGACAATTTCGCTAAAAAAGACCCCAACCACCACCAGCAGATGTTCCGCCGTCACGGAGTAACGCAACACGGTCACGGCGATGTCACTGTCGTCCACCAACCCCGCCGATTGAGTGCCGTGCTCCAGTGGCAGAGCACCTGCAGTCAAGGTTTGTAACTCGGTTTTCAGCGTCTGTTGAAAAGCCTCGGTTTGCCACGCGGCGCGTGACAAAGGCAAACAGATCACCAGGTCAACACTCAATTATTTTCCACAGAAGTTAAACCACTGATCTCCAACATTTTTGTCTCAATCCAAGTCTCCGCTTCAGCGTTGATCTCATTGGCTGTCTTGCCCTCGGTACTGATCGGCGCACCGATGCTCACGGTGATTTCTCCCGGCCATTTAATAAAACTGTGTTTCGGCCAAAACTCTCCAGCGTTGTGCGCCACTGGAATCACCGGCACGCCCATCTTTTCTGCCAGCACCGCCCCACCCATTTTATAACGAACCTTTTTACCAGGATCCACCCGCGTGCCTTCAGGAAAGACCACAATCCAACGACCGCTGTCGAGCCGCTCACGGCCTTGACGAATCATCTGCACAATGGCACGACGACCGGCGCTGCGATCAATGGCAATCGGCTCCAAGCTGTCCAACGCCCAACCAAAAAAGGGTATTTTCAGCAACTCTTTTTTTACCACCCAAACCTGCCGTGGCAATAAAATCGGCAGTTTAATCGTCTCCCAAGTGGATTGATGTTTGGCAAAGGCAATGCAAGGCTGATCAGGAATGTTTTCCAACCCCTCAACCCGACAGGTCACGCCACAGATCAACTCTAACCAAAAAATATTAAAGCGGTTCCAAAGGGTCGCCCATGCGTAATGCGCCTTCGGCGGCAAAACGCGCCGCGTCATAAACAGGGTCGAATTATGCAGCACCGAAACAATAGCCACCCCCAACCAATAGATCAGCGCGCGCAGATATAATCCCGACAACCAAATTTTATTTTCTTTTTTATTCATTAATTTTAAACCTGTTGGAATAAATCCCATAAAAAAATAGGATAACACCTTATATTCGTAGGGGCGGATTCCATATCCGCCCTTGGATAGAATATCGCTACAGGTGAGCAGGGCAGATATTGAATCTGCCCCTACCTCAACACATGATCAACAAATGCACTCAAGTCAGCATAAACAGGCACATCACCCAAACCACTTAAATTATGCTGCGTCCGCTGGCCTTTACCGGTCAACACCAAGATTGGCTTGGCACCCACGGCCAAGGCCGCTTGCAGATCACCCAAAGCGTCTCCCACAAAGGCAACCCCCTTTAGATCCACATCCAGCCGTTTGGCCACATCGTGCAACAAACCCGGTTTGGGTTTACGGCAAGCGCATTGCTCATCCGGTGCATGAGGGCAAAAAAACAGACCCTCCAACTGACCCCCCACCTGTCGCAACAGCCGGTGCAACTTCTGATTCATGGCGTAAAACTCATCCAGAGTAAAATAACCGCGCGCCAAACCCGATTGATTGGTTACCACCACCACCCGATAACCCGCTTGGTTCAAGCGCGCAATCGCCTCCAAACTGCCTGAGATCGGCTGCCACTCGTCAACGGATTTAATGTAATTATCGGAATCGTGATTGATCACCCCATCACGATCCAAAATAACCAACTTCATCGCCGTCGTCACGACGACAACCGCGCCAGATCAGCAACACGCAAAAAGAGGCCGCTGACTTGGTTCAGCAGCGCAATGCGATTGGCGCGCACGGTTAGATCTTCATCCATCACCATCACCTGATCAAAAAACAGATCCACAGGCTCTTTCAAAGCCGCTAAGGCGGTCAGTGCAGGGGCGTAATCTCGCGCCGCAAACAGCGCCTCAGTCTGCTGTGCCAAACCCGCAACCGCCGCAAACAGGTCGCGTTCCGCTGCCGCCACAAACAGACTCTGATCCAGTGCCACCGGCTCACCTTCGACCTTTTTCAAGATATTTTGAATGCGTTTATTCGCCGCCGCCAAACTCTCAGCTGCCTCCAGCTTTTGGAACAGCGCCACCGCACGCACCCGCTGATCAAAGTCCAACGGTTGGGTCGGGCGCAAACTCAACACCGCCTCCACCACACTGGCCTCAATAGCGGCATCGGCGTAATAGGCTTTCAAACGCTCCAGCATGTAGTCAAGAGTTACTTCAATCGCGGCTTCCGCATCGGTCTTGTCAGACAAACCCGCCGCCGCCTGTTGCAACAACGCACGCAGATCCAGCGGCAGACGACGTTCAATCATGATCCGCAACAGACCCAAGGCCGTACGACGCAGGGCAAAAGGATCTTTGGTGCCGGTGGGTTTTTGGCCGATGGCAAAAATCCCCAATAACGTATCCACCTTGTCGGCAATAGCCAAAGCCTGTCCCACAGCACCGACCGGCAGATCGTCACCCGCATGGCGCGGTTGATACTGCTCGCTCATCGCCGCCACCACCGCCGCCGCTTCGCCGTCGTTGTTGGCGTAATAACCACCCATCACCCCTTGTAAGGAGGTGAATTCGCACACCATGTCGCTCATCAAATCGCACTTGGCCAGCTCAGCGGCACGGCGCGCATGTTTCACATCGGCACCGATCTGCTCCGCCACCCAAGCGGCCAACTTCGCCACCCGCTCCGACTTATCAAACAGGGTTCCGAGCTGTTTCTGAAACAAGACGCTCTTTAAGGAATCTCGCCGCGAGGCCAAGGTCTGCTTGCGATCTTGATCCCAGAAAAACATCGCATCGCTGAAACGTGGCCGAATCACGCGCTCATTGCCCTCACGCACCTGCGCCAGATCTCTGCTCTCAATGTTGCTGATGGTGATAAAATAGGGCATCAATTTGCCCTCAGCGGAGAGCAACGGGAAGTATTTTTGGTTATCCTGCATGGTGGTGATCAACACCTCCTGCGGCACCTGTAAAAATTCGGCTTCAAAACCACCCAGCACCGCCACCGGCCACTCCACCAACGCCGTCACTTCATCCAACAGCGCCGCATCCATCACCGCCACACCGTTCTGTTCTGCGGCAGCGGCCTCCACTTGACGCACAATTTCAGCTCGACGCTGCGGGTAATCCACCCGCACCTTGCCCTGCTCTTGCAAGGTGCTGACGTAATCCGCCGCCGTGGCAATTTCGATCTCCTGCGGAGCGTGGAAACGATGGCCGCGTGTGCAGCCCACGGTACGCAGACCCAGCACGGTGGTCTCAACCACCTCAGCGCCAAAGCGCAGCAACACCCAATGAACCGGGCGGACAAACTCCTCTTCACCCGCGCCCCAACGCATCCGCTTTGGAATCGGCAACGCCGCCAACGCCGTCTCGATCATGGTCGCCAACAGCGCCGTGGTCTGCTGCCCTTGTTGCAGACTGCGAAACACCAGCCACGCGCCCTTTTTAGTTTCCATCTGTTCCAAGTCGGCCACATCAACACCACAGGAGCGGGCAAAACCGCTGGCGGCTTTGCTTGGCTTGCCCTCAGCATCAAAGGCCGCTTGCAGCGCAGGGCCGCGCCGTTCAACGGCTTTGTCTGCCTGTTTTTCTGCCAAACCAGTGACGATCAAGGCCAAACGCCGAGGACTGGCGTAGGCGCTGACCTGCGCAAAGTTAAGCTGATGTGATTTTAAGCTGGCACTAAAACCGTCCCGAAAGGCCTCTGATAATGTTTGCAGGGCTTTGGGTGGCAACTCTTCGGTGCCAATTTCAATCAACAGATCGTGCTGGCTCATGAGGCGGCCTCCGGTGTTTTATTCAGCAGTGGAAAACCCAACTCTTCACGCGCCGCGTAGTAAGCCTCGGCCACCGCTCGCGAGAGCGCCCGAATGCGCAAAATGTAACGCTGACGTTCTGTGACTGAAATCGCGTGACGCGCATCCAACAGATTAAAATTATGCGAGGCTTGCAGAATCTGCTCATAAGCGGGCAGTGCCAAACCCGCCTCGATCAGCCGTTGACTCTCCGTTTCACAGCGATCAAACGCGGCAAACAGCGCCTCCGTATTGGCGTGCTCGAAGTTATAGGTCGATTGCTCCACTTCATTTTGATGAAACACATCACCGTAACTGACCGTGCCAAGCGGCCCGTTTGACCAGACCAGATCATAAACGCTCTTCACCCCTTGCAGGTACATGGCGATGCGTTCCAACCCGTAGGTAAGCTCGCCGGTCACGGGACGACACTCCAGACCGCCCACTTGTTGGAAATAGGTAAATTGGCTCACTTCCATGCCGTTGAGCCACACTTCCCAACCCAGACCCCACGCACCCAAAGTAGGCGACTCCCAATTGTCTTCGACAAAACGGATGTCATGCACCAGCGGATCAACCCCCACGGTGCGCAAGGAGTCAAGATACAGCTCTTGAATGTTAATCGGCGAGGGTTTGAGCATCACCTGAAACTGATAATAATGCTGCAAACGGTTAGGGTTTTTGCCGTAACGCCCGTCGGTGGGGCGGCGGGAAGGCTGCACATAGGCCGCTGACCACGGCTCAGGGCCGATGGCACGCAAAAAGGTAGCGGGATGAAAGGTCCCTGCCCCCATCTCCATATCGTAGGGTTGCAGCAGCACACAGCCCTGCTTCGCCCAGTAAGTTTGCAGAGCCAGAATCAGCCCCTGAAAAGTAGACACATCGTGCGCAGCGGCATCTGAAGTCACAGCCAAAACCCTTCTTTTGAGTCAAAACAGAAAGGCGGGGAGTATACCTTACGGCTTGGGGATCGGATACTGACGCTGTACAACACCACTCAACGCATGTAATGTCGAATAGTAATTAACAACCTACAAAAATGATGAAATAGGACAATTCTATGCTATCAATATCCGACACCTCTATTGAAGATGCCTCAGCCGCCATTCTAAAGGCAGGTTATAACGTTTCATTTCTCGTTCCAACTCAAACAGGCTTGGATAAATCAATTCTGGACGCACATCAATTTTTAAGATCTTTTTTTAAAAGAACAGGGCTACACGATTATAACCAACAAAATCAAGGAAATAAAAAATGTGTGGAGGCTAAATTTCTCTACAAACACGAATCATTTTCAGTCAAAGCCTCTCTATACAGACCAAACACCAAAAAAGGTGATCCGCGAATTTGGATTTATGGCCTAAAAAGATTTGCAAAAGCAAGAAATTTATTAGCATTAATTGTTCTCGAACAACAACTGTACATATTTAACTGCTCCAACAAGACCGACTTTTATAACGCTTTACATCACTCATTACCAAAACCACATAAAACACTTAGTCCAATCGCTAAAGAACTACTAAAAAAATTAAAAATAATTTCAAAAAAAGGTTTTATTCCCACCATTATTCACGGTGATACCGGAGTTGGAATGACCCTTGAAGCGGAACTAGGAATTTCTGCAAACTCCAGCCCAACACCCGACTATCATGGTATAGAATTAAAAGCATCGAGGGTGACCACCCAGAACAAACAAAGAAATAGAAACCAGCTTTTTTCAAAAATACCAAATTGGAAACTAAGCCCAGTCTCGTCAGCAAGGCAACTAATAAGCCTAAGAGGCTATAGAGATGAAGAAGGGCATCAAGCACTAAGGCCAACTGTTAGCGGAAACAGGGTTAACAAACAAGGACTATACCTAGACATTGATTATGCAAATAATTATTTGAGACAGATGTTTTCAAATCCAGAAAAAAATTTAAAAGAACATGACACAACATGGTTAATAAATGATCTAAAAAAAACATTATTAAAAAAACACCAAGAAACATTTTGGGTAAAGGCACAACACAAAAAAATAAATTCCCATGAATTATTTCATTACACAGAGGTAGAGCACACATCCAACCCCTACATAGATAAATTTGAAACACTAATAGAAACCGGCCTCATCACACTAGACTACACAATGCATATAAAATCAACTGGAAAAATAAGAGATCATGGCTACTTATTTAAATTGAATCAAAATAATAAACATGCCCTCTTTCCAAACTCTATCAAATACAGGTTAGCCGAGTGAATTATTTCCCCAAGGCCAATAACTCTCGACAAACTCTTCCTAACGCCTCCGCCAGAATAGGGGGGACAGCATTCCCAACCTGGGTATACTGAGGCACCTCAAACTGCCTCATCTTTCCTCCTGTTGTCACTTTAGATCTAAATTCAAATTTATCAGGAAATGATTGAAAACGCGCCATCTCTCTTACGGTTAAAGTACGAAGCTGTTTATCATCATAATGACAAGCATCATCAGGAATTGACAGTGCAGCTGGTGCTGGTAGATAGGACTTTAATGCTCGTTGCGTTTGCTTCTTAGTTTTAATTAACACTAAAAAACTCTCCAACTCTTCTTTTGAAGAAAAAAAACATGGCTCACCACCCGAATCAATAAAACTGTATTTTTTTATAGAATCAAATACTAAATCAGAAATATCGGCAACCAAAGGATCCTTAATAAACAACTTCAGCTCCTTAATCACGCTTTTATCATCCATCTCATTAATAATTTGATACAATCTAAATCGCGCCTTAACCCGTAGACTATTCGACCTTAACTCATGATTAGGGGGAACTCCGCCCTTATGACTGGATAACGTATCTAGAGTTTTAGATAATTTATTAACAACCTTCACATAATGACTTTTTCTTCCAACTAAACCAGCCACCTTAATATCATCAATAGCATCATGCACAGTCGCAGCCTCATTTCCAAAAGGACTTTCTTTTAATATATTAAAAGGAAACTCATCAAAAATAGGATGCCCTTTATTTAGGTCATAGTAGAAATTAGAATCATATTCACAATTACCCTTACCCTGAACTTCAGCTAAAAAATCAAGAGACCTGGAAAAAACTTTTCGCCCAATCTCACCCAGCCTTCCACTTGACATTATTTTTTTGACCAAAGACACCTCAAAACACAACATAATAAATCGGGGTCTATTTTGTGCTGCCCCAACAAACTTAGCATTTATATGCAAACATACTGGAACATACCCACATTTTTTTAATGAAAATGCTTTTGCGACCTCAAACCAAGCGTAATACAACTTACCCTCGGACTTAAACGCTCTCAATATGCCCGTTACATTTTCAAGCAACACCATTTTTGGCTTAATCTTACTGCAAAAGTCAGCAAAAGCCCAAGGGAGTTGATTTTTATCAGAATCACGATTACGCAAACCCGCCATACTAAAACTTTGACAAGGTGGTCCACCCGAAACAAGGTCAACCTGACCATCACCAAATGAGTTGGAAATTTCTTTTCTAAGTTTGTTAGATCGAGCTACAAACCCATTTAAATCTCTTATATCTCCTATCAACATCCCACCCTTTAAATCATTGAAATTCGTGGGCTTAGGAATGTCAGAAAAAACTTCGCTTTTTGGCAACTGAGAAGAAATACGGTAGTCCTCTCTCAACCGACGAGGATCATGCTTCTTGAATCTAGATTTAAGCCAAAAACAATGGGATATATCTTTACTATTTAAATTTTCATTTAATAGATTATAAGCAAATGTTTCAGCCGCCATCGCTGAGACCTCATTGGCAAGCACTAATTTAAACCCAGAGGATTTCATGCCTATACTCAACCCACCACAGCCTGCAAACAATTCAATATATTTCATGCAATGACCAGCAACAGTGAAAAAAATTATGATATACAAATAAGCTTATAATGTCCAGGCCATTACAATAAAATAATTCAAGAGAACAACAACCATGTGGCTTGGATTCAAAAATAGATAACCCAAAGCCTACCCGAAAGGCTTTCACCTCATTACCGCCGAGGTGCTACACCAACTGCCCGAAATCAAACCACGCTCCATAGGAATTCTAAACCTGTTTATCAAACACACCTCCGCCTCATTGACCATCAATGAAAACGCAGATCCTACAGTCAGAATGGATTTTGAGAACTATTTTCAACGAGCTGTACCAGAAAAATAAGCCTATTATCAGTACCTTGATGAAGGCAGTGATGATCTACCTGCCTAATAATTGATTAGCAAGAAAATCGTGTCAATGCGCAACATCAGTCAACCATTGCCCACGGTACGCAAAGAATCAAGATACAGCTCTTGAATGTTAATCAGCGAGGGATCGGATAGCGAGCCAATTGAGTGACTGAGCTAAGACAACCAGCTCTTCAAGATATTCACGACAACAGGCGCAAAGGATTCTAACTTTCCATTTTTTGGTTGTTGAATGTCATCAATCACCCTCTGTAAAAGATCATCATCTTCCAGTCCATCACGAGGATTTATACTATTCGACCACAATAACGCTTCCGAGAGCTGTTTTCGTTTCTCAATTAAACCTCGATTACTGCCATTTTTATCCCCCAAATTGAGCACACGAATGGTTTCTCTTGCTCGATCTGTCAAACCCTCCACCCTGCCACTGATTTTAAACTTCAACTCCGTTTCACAGACACGCATAAAAGGTGTCAGAGGCAGTGGTTGCGAGCCATGTGCGTTATCACATTGATTTCTATCATCACAGCTGGCCACTATATTGCTAAAATCCAAATCTCGATTAGGAGCAATACGCCTTGCTTCAACATGTTCATTAATCGCTCTGTCTACGGCAATAGACTGGCAACAATAAGCACAAAGATAAAACTGTTCAACAACACACGCAGCTCGTATATCTTGCCTCACTTTTGCTGTAATATTTTGATAATTCCCCACAGGCTTACTTCTCTTCCACTGAGTCAAACTCTCAGGCTCTTGGCCTTTATTAATTTTTCGCACGGCGCAACTCCTGCTTACGCAGTAACAAGCTGGCTTTCAACAACTCTATATTTGAATCAGGCAACTGCTGCTCTAATTTTGCCAACAACTCTTTAGCTTGTTCCAAATCATCATCATGAATAAAATCTAAAAGGTCGCTTAATTGAACATCAATTTCTTCATTACGAATACCTGCACCCATCACACCCAATAAAACAGAATTAACATCTTGGCCGTAAAGATCATGACAAGAGATCAATTCATCGCCATCTAAAAGATAAACAAGCGTGTCTTTGTTATCACTGACAACCAGCGGCGAATGAGTGGTCAGCACAAATTGCACATTAGGAAATGTTGTCGTTAACTGCTTGATCAATCGCCGCTGCCACTGTGGATGCAAGTGCATATCCACTTCATCAATCAACACCACACCATCACCCTTCAGTGGATTATCCAAAGCGGGATTCAGCATAGCCAAGCGACGGGCAATATCACCGACCAAGGCCATCAATGATTTTTCACCTTGAGAAAGCTGCAATACGTTAAGCAACTCATCATCTTTATTTACCAACATCCTAAGATATGGTTTTCTACTCACACGTAAATCACTAAATCCTGGCATAAATATACTAATTGCACTACGCACCGCGAGAAGATTTTTATCTTCCATTTTACGCCCGAGATCTCTAAGAGTAGAAATAACACTATCACTAAACTTTGATGATAATTCCTTTAAAAAATTTTCCGTCAATCTGGACTCATTTTCCAAATCCTCCATTTCTCTAAACCATTCAAAAAAACGGCGGAAATCAACTCCATTATTTATTTTTTTATCATAACCATTAAGCTGACCAAGTTGATGCTTCCCTCTAATTTTAAGGGGAGTATCTACCACCCCACGCTCAACAGGATAAAAAGATATCAGCGGAAGTGAGGCATTTTTATTTTCAGACAACAACTCTCTGTAGCAACTAGCAACCTGATCAACTCCACCCAGATTACTCCTATATTTCCCATTTCGTCCTAAACGTGTTCTTGCCACCCTCCAAAAAACTTCCTGAATATCTTCAGAAACAGTATCATCACATACAATAGAAATATCAACAGCGGATGAATTAGCACCATTTTTAATGGCCATTTCAGAAATAGGACTACCACTGCCTTTTTCTGTTTTAATCCGAGATACTAGCCAACTAAGAGACGTCGCCAATGATTTTAATAGGGATGTTTTACCACTGCCATTATTACCAATAAATACCGTTACATTTCCATTCACCTGTTCTGTTGGTGCTAAAGGCACTTCAACATGCTCAAAGCGGCCAATACTATGAAGTTGAAATTTTTTAATGTTCATCGTGCTTGCCTGTCGGTTTAAGCAATTGATCACTGAATAGATAGCGCTATCATAAACGGAACCGTTTACAATCCCAACCCAAAATACAAAGAGACTCGCAACCATGTGGCTTCAAAAAGAGATAACCCTCAAAGCCTACCCAAAAGGCTTTCACCTCATCACCGCCGAGGTCATGCAACAACTGCCCGAAATCAAACCACTCTCCATCGGAATGCTAAACCTGTTTATCAAACACACCTCCGCCTCATTAACCATCAATGAAAACGCAGATCCTACAGTCAGAATGGATTTTGAGAACTATTTTCAACGAGCTGTGCCAGAAAATGAAAGCTATTATCAGCACCTTAACGAAGGCAGTGATGATCTGCCTGCTCATATTAAAAGCAGCATTTTAGGCTCTAGCGTGAACATCCCCGTCTCAAAGGGGACTTTGAATCTGGGCATCTGGCAAGGTATCTATCTTGGCGAACATCGCAATTACGGTGGCCATCGAACACTGGTGATCACACTACAAGGATCGTAGGGGAAAATCTTGTGTTTGCCCTTATTTTACGAGGATGCAGAACACACAAACATCAGTCAACCATTTCCAATGGTACTAAAAAACAGTACCATACAAAAATGAAACGCAAACACCAAAAAACCCTTCAACTGATCTTTTCCCGCCCTGTAAGCGGAAATATCAAATGGCACGATATTGAAGCACTGTTTGTCGAACTGGGCGCAGAAATCAGTGAACGCGAAGGTTCGCGTATTGGTGTGCGCCTATTCAATGATCGACGTGTATTTCACCGGCCACACCCATCACCCAACACGGACAAAGGCGCTGTTGCCAGTATTCGGCAATGGCTAAAAGAGAATGAGGTAACACCATGATGAATGTAATGGAAATTGATGGTTTTCGCGCCATTATTAAATACGATCCTGAAATCGAACTGTTTCGAGGTGAGTTTATCGCCCTTAACGGCGGAGCAGATTTTTACGCCGAAGATATTAAAAGCCTCAAAAAAGAAGGCGCTCTCTCATTAAAAACCTTTCTCGATATGTGCAAAGAAGACGGCGTTGAACCCAGAAAAATCTACTCTGGAAAATTCAATGTGCGTGTACCCTCGACTCTTCATGAAGAGATCGCCAATGTCGCCGCTGCCAATGGCAAGAGCTTAAACCAATGGCTTATTGAAACACTTGACCACGCAACACACGCCGATCCAAAGTAAAACAAACCTCACCCCAAAGCCAAGCGTTTCTCCAGCCGCTTAAAATCCAGCAAACAGCAGCGCCCCGAAGGGTTGCGCGCTTCACAGGCACACAAGCCCGCTTTGGTCTGAGCCATCACAAACTGTTTTATCTCCGCCGCGCCCCCGTCTTTCAAAGCACTTTGATACTCAGTGACCGTAATATCAAAACAGTAGCAGAGCCGCTTTTGCTCCGAATCTGTAAACGCCCGCAAATGAGACTTTGGAAAAGAGAGTTGCGCCGAAAAATAAGCCAAAGAACAGCTCGACTCAGCACAGAAAAAGTAATCCGAATCCGACAAGTCACGATTGTCTGGCGCAACCAACTGATGCAACAACGTCTGTTTTGAAACCGACAAGCCTGCTTGTCCACACTCAGGGCAATTCTGACGTACTGTTTTTGCTTTTGAGCCACAACAGGACATTATGGCTCCTCCAAAGAGTTGAGAATGGGGCAGTGATCCTCAACCTCTTGTCCACATTGCTCGGTCAACCGCTGCAACACCGCTTGAATGCGGCGTAGTTTTTCAATTTGCTCGGCGATTTTGTCTGCTTTGCGTTGAGCGATCTCCTTTACCTGAGCACACTCACCTTGACCTGAGCGCAAAGCCAGCAGCTCCTTGATCTCCTCCAAGGTAAACCCCAGCGTTTTAGCCTGCACAATAAAACGCAGCCGTTGCAGATCATCAGGAGAATAATCTCGATAACCCGCTTTGCTGCGCGCGGGTGGATTCAACAGTTGGCGCTGTTCGTAATAACGAATCGTCTCAACCGTCACTTGGGTCTGTTTTGCTAGAGCACCGATTTTCATGGCGCTTACTTTAAACCCTAAAGTAAGCTTTATGGTCAAACGCTTTTTTGAAGATGGCTTGAAGTTGGCTCACAGCAGATTCACAATAGAATCCACTCCCTATTTACTGGAACCCTTGACTATGAACCACTCCAAAAAAGTTACCGTCCTCTACTTCACCGACCTACTCTGCATCTGGGCCTACATCTCTCAAATTCGAATTGAAAAACTCAAGCAGAGATTTGCTACTCAGATCGACATTCAACCGCATTTTATTTCCGTATTTGGCGCAGTCGAGTCAAAAATGAAAGACAACTGGGGAGATAAAGGTGGAGTTTCAGCCTACGCAGAGTTCATTCAGCAGACGGTAAGCAAGTTTGATCACATCGAAGTTCATCCTGATCTCTGGCAAAAAAACAGACCCACCACCTCTATCAACGTACACCTGCTGTTAAAAAGCATCCAGATTTTGGAAACTAGAAATGAGATTGAGGCAAATAATGAAGGCAATCAAAGCCTCTTTGAACAGCTCGCATGGGCGCTTAGAGTGGCCTTTTTTAGAGACCTAAAAGACATCTCCAACCAACGCACTCAAATGGAGATCATTGAAGAGCTGGGGCTGCCTCAAAACAAAATCAGAGCCGTGATAGAGGGTGGTGCTGCCTTTGCTGAACTGGAAAAAGACCTGCAATTGAAGGAAAAATACGCCGTCATTGGCAGCCCTTCTCTGGTGTTAAATGAGGGTCGCCAGATTATCTACGGCAACGTAGGCTACCGTGTCATTGAAGCCAATATCCAAGAATTATTAAATCAACCGGATAATCAGGCAAGCTGGTGCTAAAAATATAAAGAACACACCAAAGCCAACGGCTTTGGTTTAATCCCGCTCTTCCTCCAACTCCAGCCATGAATCAATCACCGCCCTGTTGCCACTGGCATCCACCGCTGAAACCCGCAGCATCATGCCTGCCGCCTCCACCTCCAACAGCCCCTCTTCAAACTCCACTTCACTCTCATCGTCTTCGTACTCAAATTCAATCAATTGGCCATTGCTGACCATAATCGGCTTTTCATAACCCACAACCCACAGTTCAGCTTTCACCACTGGGTTTAAATCCACCAAGTCCGAAGCATTAAACTGGACTCGAAACCGCTGTTTTTCATCGTCCTTCTCATCTTCATCGTGCTCATCTTCATGATTCTCACCTTCGTCTTCATCGTCGTCACCAACAAAACGAACCCGTACCAAAGCCGCACGTAATAACGGCGGCGTTCTATCCACCACCGTTAAGAGCATCGAATCACGACCCAAATTATCTGCACAATCCAATGCCGTCGCCGTTAACCTGTGCTGACCCAGAGCGTACTGACCCAGTGGCGTTACCAAACTCACCTCACAACAACCATCCGTGGCACTGGCTTGACTGGCCAGATCAAACACCGCTCCCGCAGGGCTGTTCGCCTCCAAAATCTGATCCAGACCGGCACTGACCACCGGAGCCAAACTGTCCTGTACCGTTATCGAAGTCTGCTCGCTGGCGGTCAAACCCTGACCGTCATCCACCATCAAAGTCACCTCCGTTACCCCCAACGAAAAAATCGCTGTTGGTGACACACCCACCGCCTGACCGTCTAACCACGTCCAAAAATAAGCCAAAGAATCACCATCAGGGTCACTGGAATGACCACCCTGCAATGTCACCTCCGCACTCGAAGCCACCGAACACTCCACGGCCACCGCATCAGCGACGGCAACCGGTGGTCTGTTAGACTCCAGTGACACGCTGTTCATCGCCCTCGTCCCCGAGACCCAATGCGCCGCATCCACATAAAGCTGTTGCACATTGGAATCTAAATGGGGAATATCGCCCACACATTCGGCGTAATTACCGCTGTGATTAAAAGCCGCAATCCGCCCCTGTCCAAACTCACGCACCGCTACTGCCGCATTGCTCCCCGCGCTCATCAATAGAGTCGATGGCTGCGTCGAAAACGGATGCAATGCGCCCACATTAAATCCACCAGGAAAAGAGAACGAAGCAGGCACATTAGCCAAAATAGGGTGGTTTATTGCAGAGTCCAACGCAACATAAGCTTTATCTTCGTAACATTCCCCCGTTAAACGATCAAACAAAACCAGATCACGCATCAATTGCATACCACCAAATGAATATTCATAAGCGTTCCAAGCCGAATGAATATAACCGCCGCCATAACGCACATAATCCACCAACGCCTGCTGCCCTGAAAGCGGCATATCAAGTCCATGAGTCGTGCCATTGAGGTGAATCACCAGATTAAAATCAGCCAATGACGGATTACTGCCGTCGTATTGATATTCACTGTTTTCACTCAAAACCACCTCAAAACCTGCCTTTAGCAGCGCATTTTGTAAGGCATTGGTACCCACACCCTCTTTATCCCAAAGAATTAAGATCCTCTCAGAAGCAAAAGAAGCGCTCGAAAAAATAAGTAAAAAAACCCCAAAAAAAAGATAAGTAATTAATTTATTTTTTTGCAAAAATATAGATTCCATCCCAACACCTCATGTCTTTAATTATCACCGCAGATAATTCCCTAAGAGCAAAAATGAGACCCAAAAAGACAACCTAAAACGAAGCCAAGTTATGAAAACCGAAAGAAATAAAAATCAAATCACGCCTTAACATCACGTTACAATCCCATTATGAAAACACTTGTCCTTGGCGGTACCCGCAGCGGCAAAAGCCGACTCGCTGAAGAATGCGCCCTAAAAACAGAACAGCCCGTCAGCTACATCGCCACCGCCACGGTGCAAGATGCCGAAATGCAGCAGCGCATCGCAGAACATCAACAGCGCCGCCCAAGCCACTGGAAGCTGATCGAAGCCCCGCTGCACCTCGCCAGCGCCCTGCAACAGGCCGATGCAGAAGGACAAACTCTGCTAGTGGATTGCCTCAGTATCTGGATCAGCAATCTGCTCTGTGCCGAAAACCCAACGCAACTGCAAACAGAAATCGACAACCTGCTCACGTTGCTGCCTCAACTGCAAAGCCAACTGATTCTGGTCAGCAACGAAAGCAATATGGGCATCACCCCACTGGGTAAACTGAGCCGCGACTACTGCGATCGCATCGGCCTGCTGCATCAACAGCTTGCCACACGCTGCGATTGCGTTATCCTCGCCGTCGCCGGTTTACCCCACCACCTCAAAGGAGCCTCCCGATGAACGCCACCGAACAACTCAGCCAGCCCATCACTTCCCCAGATAATGCCAGCCAACAAGCCGCCCTAGAGCGTCAAGGCCAGCTCACCAAACCCCCAGGCTCCTTGGGCATGTTGGAGAACTTGGCCATTCGACTGGCAGCGATGCAGCACACCTCCAGCCCCGCAGTCGAGCGAATTCAGATCAGCATTTTTGCTGCCGATCATGGTATTGCCGCCCAAGGCACCTCCGCCTTTCCACAAGCGGTGACCGGCGAAATGGTGCGCAACTTTGCCAACGGCGGCGCGGCCATCTGCGTACTCTCCCAGCAAGTCGGAGCGACACTGGAGGTGATCAACCTCGGCACCGTCAACGACCCTGGCGCTCTGACAGGCGTGATTCACACTCCCATCGCCACCAGCAGCAGCGATTTCAGCCAGCAAGCGGCCATGACTGAAGAGCAACTTGAGCTGGCATTGCAAGCGGGCTTTTCCGCCATCAAACGCGCCAAAGAGAACAACATGCAGCTCTTTATCGGCGGAGAAATGGGCATCGGTAACACCGGCAGCGCCACCGCGCTGGCCGCCGCGCTGCTAAAACAGAACGCTCAGAGTTTGGTCGGTCCAGGCACCGGTCTGGACAACGCAGGGGTGCAGCGCAAAAGCGAACTGATCCAACTCGCCCTAGAAAAACACGCCGCGCAACTCAGCACCCCTCTGGAGATTCTGCGCCATCTGGGCGGCTTTGAAATCGCCGCACTGGTGGCCGCCTATCTGGCCGCTGCTCAACAAAAACTGCCCATCTTAGTAGACGGTTTTATCAGCTCCGTGGCGGCACTGCTGGCAGTTCAAATCAACAACGACCTCCTGCCGTGGCTGATTTTCGCCCATCAATCCGCCGAACCGGGTCACAAAGCCGTGTTGGCCGCACTCAACGCCGAACCGCTGCTACAGCTCAATATGCGTCTCGGTGAAGGCAGCGGCGCGGCCAGCGCCGTACCGTTGCTGCAACAGGCGTGCGCTCTACACAAGCAGATGGCCACCTTTGCCGAAGCCAGCGTCTCGGGCAAAAGTACATGAAGCAAACCGTCACTCTGCTGCGTCACGGCGAGACCGTCGGCGCTGCGCGCTTTCGTGGGCGCATTGATGAGCCGCTCAGCGAGCTCGGCTGGCAGCAGATGCAGCAGGCCACAGCAGAGGGTGCATGGGATCTGATCGTCAGCTCACCCCTCTGCCGCTGTCGTGATTTTGCTCAGCAATTAGCTCAGCAAAAAGATCTTCCGCTGTTGATCAATGATGATTGGCAAGAGATGGACTTTGGGCAATGGGAGGGTAAAAGCCCCGCTGATTTGATCCAGAGCGACCCCGAGGCACTGGAGCGATTTTGGAGCGAACCGGATCTCTTTACTCCACCAGAGGCCGAACCCTTAGCAAACTTTTCACAGCGGGTAAAAAACGGCTGGGCAACACTGCCAACAGAATACGAACGGATTTTGGTCGTCACTCACGGCGGCCCGATTAGGCTCTCTCTCTGCGCCGCCAGCGGCACACCAGACAACCAACTGCTGCAATTTAACGCCCCGCACGCAGGCCTCACGCCCTTTTCGTTGCAACAGAGCGAAGCGGGCCCAATTCTAAAACGCTTAAAATCAGCCTAATGGCACAATGGCACGCCCTACTCATTGCGCTGCAATTTCTCACCCGCCTGCCGGTGCCGTTTAAGATCGATTATCATGCCCGTCATATTGGCCATTCACTGCTCTACTACCCCTTGGTCGGGCTGCTGATCGGTGGGCTGCTCTGGCTCAGCGCGCTGCTTTTGCAACAGAGTGCCCTCGACAACAGCATCAGTGCCGCCCTGATTTTAAGCCTCTGGGTGCTGCTTACGGGGGGTCTGCATCTTGATGGTTTGGCGGACAGCGCCGATGCATGGGTGGGTGGCTTGAGAGATCGGCAGCGTACTCTGGAGATTATGAAAGACCCCAGTTGCGGCCCCATCGGGGTACTCAGCCTGCTGCTGGTGCTGCTGCTCAAGTTCACCGCCCTGCAAAGTGTGCTTGCACAGAATCTTTGGCAAGCTCTGCTGCTCGCGCCGCTGCTGGCACGCGCCGCCTTACCGCTGCTGCTGCTCAGCACCCCCTACGTTCGTGAACAGGGTTTGGGCAGCGCGCTAAAAAGCCATCTGCCACGCCCTGCCCTGAGCGTGATGCTGGTTTTGTTGGGCAGCGCGGTGGTAATCTGGATCAGTGGGTGGTTGTTGCTGAGCTTGATTGTGCTGTTTTATCTGCTGCGCCGAGTGATGCTAAAACGCCTCGGTGGCACCACGGGCGACACCGCTGGAGCCATGGTGGAGATTTTAGAGGTTGCGGTACTGCTGATGCTGTTAAGCTGAAATCAGCAAAGAATCAAGAGCCACTTACGGCCTCCGCACCGGCTCTGAATCCAGGGCCTGCGCCATCCGCACCAAACCCACAAACTCAGCACGATAACCAAACAGATCCTCGCCTCGCGCCCCTTGAGCCAGCTTTAAAATATCGGCATAAGAGAACTCAGCGCTGTATTTTCCACCGCGCAACTGATCGCTAAAGGCAGCCACAGCAGAAGAAAAACGAAACCGGTCACTGCTTTTTTCCAGTGTTGGAATAATATCCGTTATCTGTAACGGTATTTTCAGCAAGTGACTTTTTTCATCTTCGGGCAATTTGTAACGCAGGCGTAAAAAAGCCAACTCACTCTGTTTTTTTGTCCTGTTATCCGCCTTTTTTGTCGCGTAGCGCAACGGATCAATGCTGCCGCTGTTGCCCACCAAAGTGATTTCATACAGTGCCGTGACCGTATGCCCTGCGCCAATTTCACCCGCATCCACTTTGTCATTATTAAAATCTTCCCGTTTTAACAGTCGATTTTCATAGCCGATCAGACGATACTCTTTAACCACTTCGGGATTAAACTCCAGCTGAATTTTTACATCTTTAGCCACGGTCATCAGAGTTGAACTGACCTCATCCACCAGCACTTTACGCGCTTCGTTTAAGGTGTCGATGTAGGCGTAATTGCCGTTACCACGATCCGCCAACTGCTCCATTAAAGCGTCGTTATAATTGCCTTGCCCCAAACCCAGCGTAGTGAGGGAGATGCCGCTTTGACGTTTACGTTCCACCAGATCCAACAGCGCATTGAAATCCACGGTGCCAACATTAAAATCACCGTCGGTGGCTAAAATAATGCGGTTAATACCGCCTTCAATAAACGCTTGCTGCGCCATTTCGTAGGCCAACTG
The DNA here is from genome assembly GCA_030950195.1 of Gammaproteobacteria bacterium. Lineage (GTDB taxonomy): Bacteria > Pseudomonadota > Gammaproteobacteria > JAUZRS01 > JAUZRS01 > JAUZRS01. The sequence goes on from JAUZRS010000171.1 coordinate 20,719, forward strand.
AATGCCCGCCCCACCGTTGGTGGAACCACCCGCTTGCAGTTGGTTTAAAGCCGCACTGATTTTTCCCCACTCGTTGCCCGCCGTCGGTGGCAACACCAAACCAGAAGCACCAGCATAAACCACAATGGAAACCCGATCTTTTTCGGTCAATTGACGACTCAGCAATTTGAGGGAAGATTTAAGCAGCTCCATACTGTCACGCATCGAACCGGAAACATCCAGCAGAAACACCAAATTAGAAGCAGGCAATTTCTCCACAGGCAGATCGTACGCCTTTAAACCAATGTGCAGCAGATGATTGTTTTTATTCCACGGCGACGGCGCTATCTCTGTCGTTACGCTAAAAGGCCGCTGTTTGTCTGTTGGCAAAGGGTAATGATAGGAGAAATAGTTAATCAACTCTTCGGCTCGCAGCGCATCTTTGAGCGGCAAACGACCGTGATTTAACATCCGCCGAACGTTGCTGTAAGCGCCGCTGTCCACATCAATACTAAAGGTGGAAACCGGCTCAACACGGCTTAATTTAATCGGGTTACTCTCGACATGAGCGTAATTTTCCCGATTGACCTCAACAGGAGAAATCGGCATGGAGTACGACTCAGCTTGCATCATCGGCGTACTGAGCATTTGCGGCATCGCTCGCATTTTTTTAGCCACAGAGGTATCGGCCTTGTGCTGCACCCGCTGCGCGGCGTCCTGTTGCGGCGTTGAACATGAAAACAACACCAAACCCAAGAAGAGCATTGTCACGATGGAAATTAAATTTTGTTGTATCTGCATATTAAAAACCCGCTCAATGATTATTTAATTCACCTGCAACCAAAACGTCACCGGCCCGTCGTTGCAAAGGCTCACCTGCATATCGGCACCGAATATTCCGCTGGCCAATTTAGGCTGTTTTTTTGCCGCCGCTTGCAGTAAAAAATGGAACAAATGCTTGCCCTTTTCTGGGGGTGCCGCAGCAGCAAAACTGGGGCGGCGGCCTTTAGCGGTGTTGGCCGCCAAGGTGAACTGCGGCACCAACAGCAGACCGCCCTCAATCTCCTGCAAGGAGAGGTTCATCCGATCCTCTTCGTCAGCAAACAGGCGATAGCTCAAAATGCGCTCCAGTAAGCGCGTCGCCTCGGTCTCACTGTCCTCTTTTTCCACCCCGATCAACGCCAAAATACCCTGCTCAATTTGACCAACACACGCCCCATCCACCACCACCTGCGCGTGTGTCACTCGTTGCAACAACGCAATCATTTAAGCCGCCCGGCCATCTGATTGGTGGCACGCACCAACGCATCCACAATGCCCGTTTCTAATGCGGAGTGACCCGCATCGGCAATAATATTCAGCTCTGCCTCTGGCCACGCTTGATGCAGCTCAATGGCTTGATCCACAGGGCAAACCATATCGTAACGACCATGCACAATCACTCCAGGAATGCCGCTTAATTTAGCGGCGTTCTTCACCAATTGATTGGGCTTTAAATAACAGTCGTTCATAAAATAATCACACTCAATGCGCGCCAAACTGAGCGCCACATACGGATTAGAGAAATGCTGTACCACCGCCGGATTGGGGTGCAAATTGGAGCTGCATCCTTCCCACACCGACCACGCTTTGGCCGCCGCCATGCGCGCCACCTCATCTTCGGAAAAGAGCCGTTTATGGTACGCCGAAAGCAAATCACCACGTTCTTCTACAGGAATAGGCGCGATAAAATCCTGCCAAAACTCAGGGAATATACGGCTCGCACCCTCTTGATAAAACCACTGAATGTCTTGCTGACGACAGAGAAAAATACCGCGCAGAATCAGACCCAGCACCCTCTCAGGATGCGTTTGCGCGTAGGCCAGCGCCAAGGTCGAACCCCACGAACCACCAAACACCAGCCAGTTTTCAATCTTCAAATGGCTGCGAATCTGTTCGATGTCTCTCACCAAATCCCACGTGGTGTTGGCGTACAAGCTGGCATGAGGTGCAGAAAGGCCACAACCGCGCTGATCAAACAAAATAATCCGGTAGACATCGGGATCAAAAAAACGCGCATGAAACGCCTCACAACCCGCCCCCGGGCCGCCGTGTAGAAACAGCACCGGAATGCCATCGGCACGCCCGTACTCTCGCAGGTGCAAAATATGATCACCGCCAACGGGCAGTGAATGTTTTACATACTCTTGAATCTCTGCAAACAAACTCAACATAAGGCCTCTCTCCTTCAAATAGTCCTACTGATCTTCAACCCAACGTCATAGGAAAAGCAAGTCCCCAACCTCACTGAGCATAGACAAAACCCTGCCAGCAACAGCATCAAACGAACCACTGCCCCAAATACACCCCAAAATGGATATAAAAAATCAACATTTGTAGGAAAAATCCTACAAAAACTAGCGAGTTTTACCACAAGAAAACATCAACATTCTCTGTATCCCCTTTCCTAGCAGAGTGGCACTATAACTCCATCGCTGGGGATCAGCGATAAGGACCCACACTGACAAGGAGTCACGAGTATCAACCCACTCGGTTAATACTCACAAGGATGTACTAGGAATCCACGGATCTTACTCTTATTCACCTCCTGCCCTATGGCAGTGGCCTCGATCAAGGAATGACTGAGGTCTTTTTTTTGCCTGCTGTTTTTACCTCCATCACTTGCCAGCCCATTCACGCAACGGTATCGTGCCGCAATGCACAGCCTTCCAAACCACCCCTTTCCCAAAAATTTGTTGCGCCCCTTCGGTGAAGCGATTTCCGATTTTGATATGATTCGTGAGGGCGACCGTATTTTGATCGGCCTCTCTGGTGGAAAAGATTCACTCTCGCTGTTGCACCTGCTGAAACGGCTGCAACAACGCGCACCGGTTCGTTTTGAGTTGGCTGCCATCACCATCGACCCACAAACCGCGGACTTTGACCCCAGCCCCCTGATCCCGTATCTCAAAGCACAAAAAATTGATTATCATTATCAACCCTACGCCATCGAAACCTTAGCGCAAAAACATCTGGGCAAAAAATCCTACTGCGCCTTTTGCTCGCGTCTCAAACGGGGCAAAATCTATCAAATCGCACGAGAGCAAGGCTACAATGTCATTGCCCTAGGGCAACATCTGGATGATCTGGCGGAAAGTTTTTTAATGTCCGCCTTCTTTAATGGCCAACTGCAAACCATGAAAGCCCACTACCGCAACGACGACGGTGACCTACGCATCATTCGACCGCTGGTCTATTGCCGTGAACAGCAATTGGCAGACTTTGCTCAAATGGCTAAATTGCCGGTGATTGCCGAAAACTGTCCCGCCTGTTTCTCCAAACCTCAGCAACGCCAACGGATGAAACAGCTGCTGGCCAAACAAGCAGCACAACACCCGACGCTGTTTAAACATCTGCGCCACACTCTGCAACCATTGATGAACCCCAGCGAGACCTCTTAAATGCACGCCTTTTTACTCAAGACCCTGTTAAAAAGTATCGCCCTGTTGCCATTGCCCCTCAATCATCTTCTGGGTCGTCTATTGGGAGAGCTGCTTTGGTTGCTGCCCAGCCGCAATAAACGAGTGAGCTTAATCAATATTCGCCTCTGTTATCCTGAAAAAAGCCGACAATGGCAGCAAAAACTGGCCAAACAGAGCCTGATCGAATCCAGCAAAATGCTGACGGAAACCGCCGCCATTTGGAACTGGAGCAGCAAACGGCTGCTAAAACTGGTCAAACAGACCTCGGGAGAAGAGCATCTACTCAAGGCTCAAGCCGCCAACAAGGGACTGATTATTGTCGCGCCCCACATTGGCACTTGGGAATTGATCGGTGTTTACCTCTGCGCTCAACAACCACTGACCATGATGTTTCACCCTGCAAAAACCGCCGCCTTAACGCCTATTATGTTGCAAGCACGAGAACGTTTTGGCGGCAAAACCACCCCCACCGATACCAGCGGAGTCAGAACCCTGTTGCGTACCTTGGCTAAGGGTGAGTCCATTAGCCTGTTACCCGACCAAGAACCCAGCCAAGGCGGAGGTGTTTTCAGCCCCTTTTTTAACATTCCCGCCAGCACCATGACTCTGCTCTCACGTCTGGCACGGAAAAAAAAGACCCCCACTGTCTTCGTCTTTATGGAACGCCTGCCCAAAGGTCAGGGGTATCACCTGCACTGGCTGCCCATTGATGATCGTCTTTATGATACTGATCCGATCATCTCCGCCACCGCCGTCAATGCCGCCGTAGAGCAGTGTATTGCCCTCAAGCCAAGCCAATACCTCTGGAGCTACAAACGCTTTCGGCAACGCCCTGAGGGCGAACCGCCCCTCTATTAATCTACCCCTCTTTTCTGAAAGGTAAACATGTGAACGCCATAATCGACTGGTTCGCCCGCAACGCCGTCGCCGCCAATTTACTCATGTTGGTGATCGTGGTTGCCGGAGCTTTAAGCCTACCCCAGACCCGCAAAGAGACCATTCCCACCGTCTCGCTGGACATGATCACCATCAATGTCTTCTACCCAGGTGCTTCTGCGGAAGAGGTAGAACGAGGTGTTTGTGTGCGTCTGGAAGAGGCGGTGCATGATCTGGAGGGGATCAAAAAAATGACCTCATCGGCCACCGAAGGGGTCTGCATGGTGTTGCTGGAAATGACAATCAATTACGACATTTCACGCCTGTTAGACGACGTTAAATCCCGCGTGGATAACCTCACCACGCTGCCCAAAGAAGCAGAAACGCCCGCCATCCGTGAGATTGCGATCAAAAACCGCGCTCTGAGTGTGGCGGTCTCTGGAGCAACGGACGAGGCAAGCCTAAAACGCCTCGGCCAACGGATACGAGATCAACTGGCGGATCTGCCCAGCGTCACCCAAGTGGAACTCTCTGGGGTACGCGACTATGAAATCAGCATCGAAGTCAGTGAAGCGGCGCTGCAACAATACGGCCTCAGCCTCGACGAAATCGCCAACGCCATCCGCCAACGTTCACTGAGTCTGCCTGCGGGCAGCCTGAAAACCGCCAGCGGTGAACGACTGCTGCGCATCAAAGGCCAGCTCTACAACGGTGAACAATTCAGTCAATTGGTGATCCGCAGCCACGCCGACGGCAGCCGCCTACTGCTGGGTGACGTGGCTGAGGTGCGTGACGGCTTTGAAGAGGATGCCAAACGCTCGTTTTTCAACGGTCAAAACAGCGTCCTATTGCAAGTCTACCGAGTCGGCAATCAGAGCATTTTGCAAATTTCCAAAGAGGTTCACGACTTCGTCGAACAAACCGCGCTGCCCGAAGGCCTGCAGCTCACCATCTGGCGCGACAGCTCAGAATATTTTAAAGGCCGCATGAATCTGCTGCTGCGCAACGCCGTCACCGGCCTGACCTTGGTCTTTTTTATTCTGGTGCTGTTTCTGCGTTTTCGTCTCGCCTTTTGGGTCAGTTTGGGTATCCCCATCTCCTTTATGGGCGCATTTATGTTTCTGCCAGGGCTGGATGCTTCCATCAATATGATCTCCATGTTCGCCTTTATTTTGGTGCTCGGGATCGTGGTGGACGACGCCATCGTGGTGGGCGAACACATCCACATTCGGCAAAAAGAGCTGGGAGACAATCTGCAAGGGGCGATTCAGGGCGCACAAGAGGTGGCCAAGCCGGTGATTTTTGCTGTGCTCACCAGTGTGGTGGCCTTTATGCCGATGCTGACGCTGCCAGGTGCCAACGGCAAACTGTGGGGGATCATTCCCACCGTGGTCATTCTCACCCTGCTCTTCTCCTTACTGGAGTCGTTGATTATTTTGCCCGCTCATCTGGGCAAGATGAAAATGCAGCAACCACCGCCAAAACAGGGCGGCGGCATCGGCGCTTTTTTAGCACGGTTGCAGCGGCGCTTTTCGCTCGGTCTGGAAGGTTTTATCCGCCGTTTTTATCAACCCCTACTGGAAGCGGCACTCAAATGGCGCTACCTGACCGTGGCAATTTTTATCAGCGGTCTGATGCTGATCGGCTCCGTGGTGGCCGGAGGTTATCTAAAGCTGGTGTTTTTCCCTGCCATCGAAGGTAACTACGCCATCGCCAGTCTGACGATGCCGCAAGGCAGCACCTTGGAACAGACCGAAACCGCCCTCAACCGCATTGAAAAAGCCGCCCTAAAACTGCAAACAGAGCTGCGTGACCCCAACGGCAACCAGACCATCGTCCATATTCTTACCAGTCTCGGTGAGCAGCCAATGACCGAACGCAACGCACGCATGGATCAGCGCGGCACCCATCTTGGTGAAGTCGCTCTGGAACTGTCCCCTTCCGAAAACCGCAAACTGAGCACCGAGGAGATCGGCAAACGCTGGCGCACCTTGGCCGGTGACATTGCCGATGCCAGTAAACTCAATTTTAGCGCCTCCATGCGCCACTCCGGTAAAGCAGTGGATGTGGAGTTGAGTGGCCCCGACCTCGTCATTCTAAAACAGCTCAGCCAGCAGGTGCGCCTCAAGCTGACCCACTATCCGGGAGTAGAAGAGATTGAAGACTCCTTTAAAATCGGCAAACAGGAGATTCAACTGCAACTGCGTCCGGGAGCTGAGCAGCTTGGCTTGACCCTGCAAGATCTGGCACGACAGGTTCGGCAAGGGTTTTACGGCGAAGAGGTGCAGCGCATTCAACGAGGGCGTGATGAAGTTCGGGTGATGCTGCGTTACCCCCTCGAACAGCGCCGCTCCATCAGCGATCTTGAGGCGATGCAGATCCGCCTCAAAGACGGTCGTGAACTGCCTTTTGTGGTGGTGGCCCGCGCCCAACTGCGCCAAGGGCCGCAGGAGATTCAGCGCCGTGATCGTCGCCGCATCGTCAATGTCACCGCCGATGTGGACAGTGAAACCGGCGACAGCAGCGCCATTCTCAAAGAATTAAAAGAGAGCGTGCTGCCCGAACTGCTGCAAAACCACCCCGAGGTGCGTTTTTCTCTGGAAGGTCAAGCCCGCGAGCAGCGCGAAACGATGGCCACCTTGGGGCGCGGTTTTCTGCTGGCGCTGCTGGCTATTTATGCCCTGATGGCAATCCCGTTTCGCTCCTACGCGCAACCGCTGATTATTATGTCGGCGATTCCTTTTGGGCTGGTGGGTGCGGTGGTGGGGCATCTGCTGCTGGGTAAAGCCTTGAGCGTTTTATCCTTGACCGGCATGGTGGCCGTAGCGGGGGTGGTGGTGAACGATAATCTGGTGCTGGTGGATCACATCAACCGCGCCCGTGAACGGGGAGAAGAGCTGTTTGCAGCGGTACGAAATGCCGGTGTGGCACGTTTTCGCCCCATTATTCTCACCTCGCTGACCACCTTCGCCGGTCTCACACCCTTGATGCTGGAGCGCAGCGTGCAGGCGCAGTTTTTGATCCCGATGGCGATTTCACTGGCCTTTGGGGTGCTGTTCGCCACGGTCATCAGCCTGCTGCTGGTACCGGCCAGTTATTATTTGATTGAGGATTTTAAACGGCTGTTTGCGGATAAAAATCTCAATGATTCAGCGAAATAATTTAGCCTTATGCGGTAGGGGTAGAAAAATTTCTACCCCACAAAAAAAGCCCCTTTATGGGGCTTTTTTCAACAGCAATAAAAACGCAGCTTAAGCAGCCAACGCCTTGATATGAGCATTCAAACGGCTCTTATGACGAGCCGCTTTGTTTTTGTGAATCAAGCCTTTGCCAACCAAACCATCAATGGCAGGCACCGCTACTACATACGCAGCCGTTGCCTCTTCCTTATTGCCGGACTCGATAGCCTGTACCACTTTCTTCATGTAGGTACGCATCTTCGAGCGCAGGCTGCTATTATGCCGACGGTGTTTTTCCGCCTGACGGGCGCGTTTTTTTGCTTGCGCTGAATTAGCCACTATCGTATCTCCAAAATCTAAGTAATTGAGTGAATATTTTCGAACGCGAGATTATCCAAAAATCTTTGCAGTTTGTCAACAAAAGTCGAACATCTGCTGCTAAACTGCCCCTTCCACGTTCAACAAGCTAACGATCGCCCCTTTGAGACCCATGCCGTGAATACCCGTCCCCAGAAAAAATCCAGCCTGATGCGCTCTGGGCTGATCGTCAGCATGATGACCTTGTTATCACGCATCCTCGGTTTTGCCCGCGATGTGGTCTTTGCACATTTTTTTGGAGCTGGTGGCAGCACCGACGCTTTTTTTGTTGCCTTCAAGATCCCCAATTTTCTGCGCCGCCTGTTTGCCGAAGGCGCGTTTTCACAAGCCTTTGTGCCGGTTTTTACCGAATATAAGGAGCAACGCACGCCAGAAGAGCTTAAACAGCTGGCCGATCATGTCGCCGGAACCCTTGCCACCCTGCTGTTGGTCATCAGCGTCATCGGCGTACTGAGCGCACCGCTGCTGATTCTACTCTTCGCTCCCGGCTTCAGTGACGATCCCAGCCGCTCGGCACTGGCCAGCGAGATGCTGGCCATCACGTTCCCCTACATCTTCTTTATCTCCTTGACTGCACTGGCAGGCGGCATTCTCAACAGCTTTAACCGCTTTGCTGTGCCTGCCATCACCCCCATTCTGCTGAATTTTTGCCTGATCGGTACAACCATTTGGCTCTCACCCCACTTTGAACAGCCAGTGGTGGCGCTGGCCTGGGGGGTCTTTTTTGCTGGCCTGACGCAACTGCTGTTCCAACTGCCCTTTTTGGCGCGCCTCGGTCTGCTGCCACGTCCTCGCTGGGGCTGGCACGATTCCGGTGTGCAGCGCATTTTGAAGCTGATGTTACCGGCCATTTTTGGCTCTTCGGTGGCGCAAATCAATCTGCTGCTGGACACGGTGATCGCCTCCTTTTTGGTCGCAGGTAGCATCAGTTGGCTCTACTACGCCGACCGCTTGGTGGAGTTTCCCTTGGGCATTTTTGGCATCGCCATCGCCACTGTTATCTTGCCTAATCTGTCTGCCAAACACGCGCAAAACTCCAACCAAGGTTTCAGCGAGATGCTCGACTGGGCGTTGCGTTTGGTCATCGTCATCGCAGTACCGGCCACCTTGGGGCTGCTGCTGCTGGCCGGGCCGATTTTGGCCAGCCTATTCCAATACGGTGCTTTTGAGCTACACGACACAGAAATGGCACGTTACAGCTTGATCGCCTACAGCTTGGGGCTGCCTGGGTTTATCTTAATTAAGGTGCTCGCCCCTGGGTTTTATGCCCGCCAAGACACTAAGACTCCGGTTAAAATCGGTATTATTGCCCTGATTACCAATATGATCTTTAACCTCGTGCTGGTCATTCCCATGGTCTACTGGGACTTTATCGCCCCGCACATGGGTTTGGCGCTGGCCACCGGCCTCTCGGCGTGGCTGCAAGCGTGGATGCTCTACCGCCGTCTGCGCCAACAGAAGGTCTACCGACCCAGCGTCCAGTGGTGGAAATTGCTGCTGCAAGTGACTGCGGCGGGTCTGGCTATGGCGCTGAGTTTGCTCTTTTTCACTCCCGATCTGGTGCAGTGGGGTGCGTTTTCTGTCTGGCAACGCATTGGCAACCTTCTGCTACTGATCGGCGGTGGGGCGCTGGTCTACTTGCTGACCTTGGGGCTACTGGGGATGCGACCGGCGATGCTCAAACATCAGCATTAAGTCAGACTGTTTTTCTTGTATAATTGTGCCTTTTTTTACTCTGGGAGCGTGTTCTGTTGCAATTGATTCGAGGTGCTTACAACCTCACGTCCGCTCACCACGGCTGCGTGGCCACCATTGGCAACTTCGATGGCCTGCATCGCGGTCATCAGCAGGTGCTGGCAGGGCTAAAACAGCAGAGCCAAAAACTGGGTCTGCCCAGCTGTTTGATCAGTTTTGAACCGCTGCCTCGGGAATACTTTGCCCCCGAACGCGCTCCAGCACGCTTGCTCACCTTGGCAGAGAAAATTGAACGCCTGCAACAACTCGGCATCGACCGTTTGCTGCTGCTGCCTTTCAATCAGAGCCTTTGCCAACAAAGTGCCGAAGCGTTTATTCAGCAGACTTTGGTCACGGGACTTGGGGTGCGTTATTTGGTCGTCGGCGATGATTTTCAATTTGGCTGTGATCGTAAAGGCAACTTTGAGCTGCTGCAAAACGCAGGCAGGCAGTTCGACTTCGAAGTGCAGGCCACCGAAACCTTTCAGCTGCACGGCCAACGGGTCAGCAGCACCCAGATTCGTCAACAACTGGCAGCAGGAAAGCTGCAACAGGCCGCGCAACAGCTCGGCCACCCGTTTCAGATTTCTGGACGAGTAGCGCACGGTTTCGCTCGGGGTCGCACCATCGGCTTCCCTACCGCCAACATCAGCCTCAAACGCCAGCAGCCCCCATTAAAAGGGGTCTTTGTGGTCAGTGCCACGCTGCCTGATGGTCAGGTTCAACCGGCCATTGCCAATATCGGCAACCGCCCCACCGTCGGCGGTACTAAACCTCTGCTGGAAGTGCATCTGTTTGACTTTGGCGCTGATCTTTACGGCCAACGCTTAACCATTCATTTTTTGCACAAACTGCGCGACGAACAGAAATTTGACTCTTTTGATTTGCTAAAAAAGCAAATCGAACACGATGCCAATGATGCCCGTGCTTTTTTTCAGCAATCCGCTGCGATTCAACTTTAATCCGCCCCGCTTGGAGCTTTTTTTGTGACCGATTACAAACAGACCCTCAACCTTCCAAAAACCGCTTTCCCAATGAAAGCCAACTTGGCCAATCGTGAACCCAACACACTGAAAAAATGGCAACAGATGGGTTTGTATGAACAGATTCGCCAAATCAGCGCGGGGCGTAAAAAATTCATTCTGCACGACGGCCCGCCTTACGCCAACGGCGACATTCACATCGGCCATGCGGTCAATAAAGTGCTCAAAGACATCATCATCAAAAGCAAACAGTTGGCGGGATTTGATGCCCCCTACGTGCCGGGTTGGGACTGCCACGGTCTGCCCATTGAGTTAATGGTGGAGAAAAAAGTCGGCAAAGTGGGTAAAAAAGTCGATGCCGCCACCTTTCGCCATAAGTGCCGTGACTACGCCAGCAAACAGGTGGAAAAACAGAAAACCGACTTTGTCCGTCTCGGAATTTTTGCCGAATGGCAAAATCCCTATCTGACGATGGATTACGGTTTTGAAGCCAACATCATCCGCACCTTGGGCAAAATCATCGACAACGGCCATCTGCACAAAGGTGCGAAACCGGTGCATTGGTGCCTCGATTGCGGCTCGGCACTGGCAGAGGCGGAAGTGGAGTATCAAGATAAAACATCCTCTGCCATTGATGTCGCTTTTGCCGCCATCGACAGCCGCGCCATCGCTCAAGCTTGCGGCAGTGACAGCGATAAAAACATCTCGCTGGTCATCTGGACCACCACCCCGTGGACACTGCCCGCCAATAAAGCCGTCTCGCTGCACCCCGACTTAACCTATCAACTGGTAGAGACAAACAAAGGCTGCCTGCTGCTGGCCGAGGAGTTACTGGAGTCGGCGCTGGAACGCTACGGAATCGAAGAACATCACATCCTTGGCCAGTGCCAAGGCGCTGCGCTGGAACATCAGCAACTGCAACACCCCTTTTACAGCGAACAGGTACCGGTAATTCTTGGCGATCACGTCACCGTCGAAGCCGGTACAGGCGCGGTGCATACCGCCCCTGGTCACGGTCAAGACGATTTTATCGTCGGGCAAAAATACGGCTTAGAGACCTACAACCCAGTGGGTGCCAATGGGGTTTTTCTACCCGATACCGCTCTGTTTGCCGGTCAACATGTCAATAAAGCCAACGCCGCCATTTTGGAGCTGTTAGAACAGAACGGCGTGCTGCTCTGCCATAAAACCATCCAACACAGCTACCCCCACTGCTGGCGACACAAAACGCCGATCATCTTCCGCGCCACGCCGCAGTGGTTTATCAGCATGGAGCAAAAACAGCTGCGCAAAACGGCTCTGGAAACGATCAAAACCGTGCAGTGGCTGCCCGAATGGGGACAAGCACGAATCGAAAAAATGGTCGAGAGTCGCCCCGATTGGTGCGTCTCTCGCCAACGCACGTGGGGCGTACCGATCCCTTTGCTGGTAAATAAAATCAGCTCTGAGTTGCACCCCGACAGCCTTGAGATCATCGAAAAAGTGGCTAAAAAGGTCGAACAAGGCGGCATTCAAGCCTGGTCTGACCTGAGTTTAGAAGAGCTGATCGGCGATCAAGCCGATGACTACCTCAAAGTCAGCGATACGCTGGATGTTTGGTTTGACTCTGGGGTCAGTCACGCCTGTGTACTTGATCAACGCGAGCAACTCGGCTTCCCTGCCGATCTCTATTTGGAAGGCTCTGATCAACATCGTGGCTGGTTTCAATCCTCCTTGCTCAGCGCCATCGCTTCTCGTGGTGAAGCGCCGTATAAAAGCGTGCTGACCCACGGTTTCACCGTCGATGCACATGGCCGCAAGATGTCCAAGTCCGAAGGCAATGTGGTGCCACCGCAAAAAATCTTCAACAGCTTAGGCGCGGACATTTTGCGCCTCTGGGTGGCTTCCACCGACTACCGTAACGAAATGACCGTCTCTGATGAGATTCTCAAACGCACCGCCGACTCCTACCGCCGTATTCGTAACACAGCGCGCTTTTTATTGGCCAATCTGCACGGCTTTGATCCCAAAACCGATCTGGTCGCCGAAGAACAGATGTTGTCTTTGGATCGTTGGGCGGTCAGTCAAGCCGCACATCTACAAGTTGAGATTGAACAGGCCTACAACGACTATAATTTTCATCTGATCTACCAAAAACTGCACAACTTCTGCGCGCTGGACTTGGGTGGTTTTTATCTCGACATCATCAAAGATCGCCAATACACCACACAGGAAAACAGCTTAGCGCGACGTTCAGCGCAGACGGCGCTGTTCCACATCATCGAAGCCATGAGCCGCTGGCTGGCACCGATTTTAAGCTACACCGCCGAGGAGATCTGGGCGCAAATTCCAGGCGAACGCAGCGAGTCGGTTTTTTTAGAGGCCCACTACAACGCGCTCTTCTCACTGGGTGAAAGCGATCTGCTCAGCCACCAGCAGTGGCAACAGGTGATTGATGTGCGTCTGGCGGTGAGTAAAAACTTGGAACAACTGCGCCGCAGTGGTGAAATCGGCTCTTCACTGGATGCACAGATCACCCTCTACTGCGACGATGAACTAAAAGCGGTGCTGGACAAGCTGCAAGACGAACTGCGTTTTGTTTTGATCACCTCGTATGCCGAAGTGCTGTCCAGCGCCGAACGCCCCAACGAAGCCGAAAGCTGCGAACAAGTCGGTTTGTGGATCGTCAGCCAAGCCAG